>DATMVT010000035.1:0-3291 GCA_035562895.1 Patescibacteria group bacterium
GGAACAGGCGCTGATCCTGCTGCTCGCGGCGGTGGTGGCGGTGCCGATCTTCACCCGCTTCCGGCTCGGCGCCGTGCTCGCCTACCTCTGTGCCGGCGCGCTGATCGGACCGCATGCGCTCGGCTTCGTCGACAGCGGCGAGCAGCAGTTGGCGGTCGCCGAGCTGGGCGTGGTGTTGCTGATGTTCGTCGTCGGCATGGAACTGTCGCCGGCGCGCCTGTGGCTGATGCGGCGCATGGTGTTCGGTCTCGGTGCGTTGCAATTCTTCGCGACCGCGCTGCTGTTTGCCTTGCTCGCCCTTGCCTTCGGTCAAAGCTGGCAAGTGGCGGTGATCATCGGTGGCGCACTGGCCCTGAGTTCGACCGCGATCGGGGTGCAACTGATGGCGGAACGCAAGACCCTGAACCTGCAGCGCGGCCGCATGGCGCTGGCGATCCTGCTGTTCCAGGATCTGGCCGCGATCCCGGCGCTGACCCTGATCCCGTTGCTGGCGATGGACAGCGACGGCGCCAGCGCGTGGTCGCTGGTCGGCGTCGCCAAGGCGCTCGGCAGCGTGGTCGCCGTCGTGTTGCTCGGTCGCTACGCGGTACGGCCGTTGTTCCGCATCGCCGCGAAGAGCGGCAGTGTCGAAAGCTTCACCGCGACGACGTTGGTGGTCGCGCTCGGCACCGCGTGGATCACCGGATTCGCCGGTCTGTCGATGGCGCTCGGCGCCTTCCTCGGCGGCATCGTGCTGGCCGATTCCGAGTATCGCCACGAGATCGAATCGCACCTCGAACCCTTCAAGGGCTTGCTGCTCGGCCTGTTCTTCCTGTCGGTCGGGATGGGCGTCGACTGGGCGCTGGTCGGATCGATGCTCGGCCAGGTGCTGCTCGGCGTGGCGGTGCTGATCATGCTCAAGGCGGCGGTGCTGTATCTGGTCGGACGCCATGCCGGCGCGCTGAGCGCGGCCGACGCGATCCGCATGGCCGCGGTGATTTCGCAGGGTGGCGAATTCGCGTTCGTCCTGCTCGCGCTCGGCTTCAGTGTCGGCGTGTTGCCGGGCGACGTGCGCGACTTGCTGTCGGCGAGCATCGTGCTGTCGATGGCGACGACGCCGCTGCTGGTGATGGCGGCCGATCGCCTGGCGTCGCGCTGGGTCCCGAAGGCGACACGGGCGTACGACGAGTTGCCGCAGTCCGACGCCCCGCACGTGGTCATCGCCGGGTTCGGCCGCGTCGGCCAGATCGTCGGTCGCGTGCTGCGTGCGAGCCGCATCCCGTTCACCGCGCTCGAGCCGAGCGTCGACCAGGTCGATCTCTCGCGCCGCTTCGGCAACCTGATCTATTACGGTGATCCCGGTCGCGCCGACACCCTGCGCGCGGCGCGCGTCGATCAGGCCAAGGTGTTCGTGCTGGCGATGGACGATCCGCTGGAAAACGTGCGCGTCGCGAAACTGGTGCGGCATCAGTATCCGAACGTGCGCATCGTCGCGCGTGCGCGCAACCGCCAGCACGTGTTCGCGCTGTGGGAGGCGGATGTCCAGGACGTGGTCCGCGAAACCTTCCACTCCAGTCTCGGCATGGCGCGCCGGACACTCGATGCGCTCGGCATCGACGCGGCACGCGCCGAGGCCCGCGTCGATCGTTTCCGGCAACACGACGAGGCGATGCTGCGCGCGCAATTCAAGATCCGCGACGACGAGTCGAAGTTGATCCAGACCTCGCAGGAAGCATTGGCGGAACTGCAGCAGATCTTCGAGGCCGATGAGCTCGAACCGAAGGCGGAGACGGCGCGCGACGAAGCGAGCGAACGCGGTTGACTCAGTCGCGCTTGAGCATCGCCGCCAGGTCGACGTAGCCGAGCAGGACCGCGATCTCGTGCGCGGTCCGCGCCAGGGTGTCGCGGCGACGCGGGTCGGCGCCGGCCTTGAGCAGGCGCTCGGCGATGTCGCGCATGCCATGCATCGCGGCGGCGTGCAGCACCGACACGCCGCGCCGATCCTGCGCGTCGAGGTCGGCGCCGCGATTGATCAGGCGCGTCGCGAGTTCGCCCAGTTCGCGGTTCGGCGAGCGCGTGCCGGCCTCGGCGCGGGCGCCGAGCAGCAACAGCAGCGGCGTCTGTGCGTCACGGTTCGTCGCATCGATCGGGGCGCCGGCATCGAGCAGGCGATCGAACATGCGCATCGCCGCGAGGGCGTCCTCGGCACCGAACGCGAACTGGGCCGCGGCGTGCAACGCGGTGTTGCCGAGTTCGTCCTGTGCCAGCGCCGACGCGCCGCGCACCAGCAGCACCTGCACGAGTTGATCGTTGCCGAGCGCGCACGCGACCATCAGCGGGGTGGCACCGCCGGACAGTGCCTGGTCGATGTCGACGCCGTGCGCCACCAGGGTCGCGACCACGCGCTCGAAGCCGCGGCTGACCGCGGCGCTGAGCGGTGTCGCACCGGTGTGCGCCGGCAAACCGGCATCGGCGCCGGCGGCGAGCAAATCGGCGACCAGACCCTCGAAGCCGCCCCCGGCGGCACGCAGCAAGGCGGTGCAACCCTGCGCGTCGCGGGCATCGATCGGCAATCCCAGGGCCAGCAGCTTCGCGACGGCATCGCGGTCTCCGGCTTGCGCCGCGGCCGGCAGGTCGGACTCGAGCAGGGCACGCCGCGCCGGTTTCCAGTGGGTCCAGCGCAACAGTCGCAACGCACCGTCATGGCGTGCCAGCGTGGCCCGGCCGATCGGGGTCTCGCCGTCGTTCGCACGTCGTTCCGGATCGGCGCCGGCGCGCAGCAGGGCTGCGAGCAAGGCGTCGCGACCGCCACCGGGCAGGTGCATCAGCAGGTGCAAAGGCGTCTGACCGCTGTGGTCGGCGGCATTCGGATCGAAGCCGCGTGCGAGCAGCATGCGCGCGGTGCCGTGCAGTCCGGCCCGCAAGGCCAGATGCAGTGCGGTGCTGCCGCCCATCAGGCGGGCGTGGCAATCGGCCCCGCGCTCGATCAACGACTGCGCGAAGCTGTCGAGCCCGGCATGCGGCGCGGCGTCGTCGTCGGCGGCATTGGCCAGCAGCGGCAAGAGCACGCCGGCACCGGCGGCGGACGCGCCGACTTCGAGCAGCGCGCGCATGCAATGCACCGGCACCGGGCGCAGTCGCGCCGCCATCTGCAGCGCCTCGCTGTCGTCGAGCGGCGCGGCCACCGGATCGAAGCCCTGCGCGAGCAGCATCTGCAGGATCGCGACATCGTCGCGGGCGAGCGCGACGCGGAACGCGCGCAGCAGGGTCTCCACCGGCAGCGGCGGCTCCAGGGCCAGCAGTTCCGCGCCG
>DATMVT010000036.1:0-2703 GCA_035562895.1 Patescibacteria group bacterium
GGCGACTTCTTCGCGAAGAAGTTCGCGCCGTCGGCCCCCTGACCGGACCCGTTGTCCGGTCTGGCGACGATCCTGCGTATCCCGGATCATGCGACCTTGGGTCGCCGATCCGGGATGGCCATGTCCGAACACTGCACGATCAATCCACCCTTGTCCGAACGCGCCCGAGGTGCCGGCGCGGCATTGCTTGCCGGCGGCAGCGCACTGGGCGAATTGCCGTTGTCGGCGCAGGTCCTGATCGCGTCGCGCCTGTTGCAGCGGGCGGCCCTGGCGATGCAGTCGGCGCTGCCGACGGCATTGCGCGATCTGATCGATCTGGCCATTGCGGCGATGCAGGACTGCGCGGGCACGCGCGGGCAGGTGCATCGCCATCGCACGCTGTTCGAGCACGCCATGGCGCAGCGCGACGTCGAAGCGACCGACCAGTCCGGGCCGATTCGCGGCATGCTCTGGTACGCCATCGATGCGACCCGCGCCGCCGATGCCGCACAGGACTTTCCGGTCGATGCGACGGTGATGCACTCGACGCTGAAGTCGCTCAGCGCATTGACCGCGGATGCGCGCGTCGTGCCTCTGCAACTGCACGTGCTGATGGCCGCCGACATCGATCTTCTGGCCCACGCCTGCACCGAGGCACGCGTCGACCGCTATGCCGTCCTGCCCGATGCCGTGTTCCAGCGCCTGGCGCCGGTGCATGCGTTGACCTTGATCGATGCGGTCCGCGAGGAACCGTCATGGCGCTGAACCCTGACTCCGGAGTCCGCATGGTCGTTTCCCTGCTCGCATCGGCCGCCGCCGTCCTGGCCGCGTTGTTGTTCCTCGCCAGCCTGCTGATGAGCGGCGCCTTCGCCGGGCGCGTGCCCGCCGGCTCGGACGCGATGGGTCTGGTGGTGCCGATGTTCGGCTCGATCGGCGCCGCGGTCCTGTTGCTGGGTGCGGTCGTGTTGCTCGCGCTGAACGGGCGGCTTGCCTGGATCGGAGCGCATGCCGGATGGATCGCCAGTGGCCTGGCACTGGGCGTCGGCCTCGCCGCGATCGGCGTGTTGATCGCGTGGATGGAGCGCATGGGCGCATGGGTGTTTCCGCTCGGCCTGTTCTGCGGTGGCCTTGCGCCGATGGTCGCCGTCGGATTGGTGCTGGCCAGCGCCTGGCGCGATGGCGCGGCGATGCAGGCTGCGGCATGGACCCGACCCGCGGCGGGCGTGCTGCTGGTCGCGACGTTGTGCGCCGTGGTGCTGGGATCATGGGCCACCGTGTGGCGGCAGCGACAAGGCGCCGAGATCGTCGAGCGTGCGCGCGTCGAGCAGATCGCGCGCAATGCCGAGGCGGCACGCCGCGAAGCGCTGTCCCCGATCGAACGTCTGCGCGAAGACTATGCCGAGTTCAGTCCCGACACGCCGCTCTGGGTCTTCATCGCCGGCCTGCCCGATCCGACCGAGGCCGACGTGCGCGACTTCATCATCGCGCGTGCGTTGCAGGTGCCGAATCTCGATGATCAACTCGTTCGGACGATCACCGATGCGCATCCGCGCTATCGCCATGCCGCCTCCGAATTCGCGCGCCACGCACCGGCGGCCGCATGGAAGCCGACGTGGGCCGACGCGATCGCCGCTTCGATGCGGGTGACGGCTGCACAGATCGCGTCGAATCCGGACTGGCTGGTGCCAGACGCGTTCTCGAATCCCGATCCGGTCGCGCACATCGCCAGCCTGATCGCGGCTGCGGCACGTCTTCCGGCGAGCGCCGAGGCGCAACAGGCACGCGCCGAACTGCACGCCGCCATCGCGGCCTTGCCCGCCGGCACGCAGCGCGACCGCGCGCTCGCGGCCTTGGCCGCGCCTTGAGCCGGCGATTCAGCGCTTCCCGCGCGCCGGCTTTTTCGTCGCCGGTTTCGCCGCTTTGCGTTCGGCCATCATGGCCTGGATCTCGGCGCGCGACTTCGGCTGGTACGCCGCGCGTGCCGCTTCATAGCGAGAGACGAACCGGTCGACCGACATGCGCCGAAACGACTCGGCGATGACCTCGAGCGCGAGATCGTCGAGCTTGCGGAAACGAATGCAGCTCTTGCCCATGTCGAGCTTCTTGCCGGTCTTCGCCCATGCCGTGCGAAACCAGTCCGCCTCGGCCTCGCACTCGGCGTCGGGTTCGCCCATCGACGGCGGGCAGATGTACAGCGACATGTGATTTTTCTGCGAGGCGAGGCCGGCGAACGGCAGCGGGTCCTTCGGATTGCAGTGGTATCCGGCCGGATAGCGCGAATGCGGCACCGACCAGCCGATCATGCCGTAGCCCACGCCTTCGCTGAATCCCGGATCGATGTTGGCCTGAATCAGCGCGCGCAATTCGGTCAGTGCCGCGCGACGGTCTGCCGGCAGCTCGGCCAGATACTGCGCGACGGTCGTCGCCTTCGATTGCATGATTCGCTCCGGTTGCGGCTTTCGGTCAAGCATACGCCGTGGCGCAGCTGGACACGCGCTGCACGGCGGCCGAGACTGCGCAGATGGACATCGACGTGCACGCCCACCTCATGCTTCGCGTCATGCCGGACGCGGTTTTTGCCCTCGCGACCGACGCCGAACGCTTTCCGGCCCTGTTTCGCGGCTTCGGTCCGATTCCGGGATTGCGCCGCATCCGCTTGCACGGACCACTTGCGGTCGGGGTGACGCGGGATGTCGAAGGCGAGGACGGCGTCGTGATGCTCGA
>DATMVT010000037.1:0-2238 GCA_035562895.1 Patescibacteria group bacterium
GATTGCCAGCCCGTCGAGCTTCGGTTCGGCCGAGAAACGCGGCGAGGTGTCGCCGGTCTCCTTCGAGATGCGGGCCACGAAGTCCACGACTTCCTCGTCGGCGAACGCGTTCGCCAGCGACAGCATCGGCACCACGTGCGCCACCGCCTCGAAGCGGCCCGAGGCGGCGTAGCCCACGCGCCGGGTCGGCGAGTTGGGGTCGGCGAATTCGGGATGGGCGGCTTCGAGTTCGTCGAGTTCGCGCAACATCGCGTCGTATTCGGCGTCCGGGATGTCCGGATCGTCGAGCACGTGGTAGCGATGGCTGGCGTCGTCGAGCCGGCGACGCAGTTCGGCGATGCGCGCGGCGATATCGCGTGCGCTCATCGACTTACCAGCGGGTTGGCTTGCTCAACGGCGGCGCCGAGTGCTGGCGGTCGTAGGCGCGGAGTTCGTCGCGGATGTGCTGGATGCGCTGGCGGCCCAGCGCGTTGCGCTCCTCGTCCAGCACCACGCCGTCCAGCAGGTCCGCCATGCGTTGCGCGGCCGGTTCCATGGTTTCCCAGGCGTCCAGCGCGGCGACCGGCGCCGGCAGGGTCAGGAAGAAGGCAATCGCTGGGGTTTCGATCTCGGCGATCCGCGACATCTCGAAGCTGCCCGGCTTGATGATGTTGGCGACGCTGAAGATCGGGCCGAGTTCCGGCTTGCCGTCGACCAGCCGATGGAACACGTCCATGTGGCCGAAGCTGAGGCCGGCTTTTTCCGCCGCGACCACGATGTCCTGGCCGCGCAGCTTGTTGCCCGCCTTGGCGGCGACGTACAGCGAAACGATGCGGTCGAACTGCTCGGAGACGCGGCGGCCGAGGTCGCTCTGCGGGGGGCTGCCGTCCAGTGCGAGTTCGTCCTGCTGCGCGGGCGCCTGGCCCCAGCTGTCGGCCAGCTGTTCGCCCAGGGTCGGTTCCTGCCGGCCGTCGGCACCCGCGGACGGCTCGCGCGCGACGCGCCGGCCCTGCCCGGACTTGCGCCCACGGCCGAAATAGATGATCGCGCCGAACAGCAGCGACAACGCCACCGCGATACCGATACGCAACAGGACCGTGTCCGACATCAGTGACGTCTCCTTGTTTGGTTCAGGCCGCGCCGGCCAGGCGCGCGGCTTCGGCCAGGTCGACGGACACCAGGCGCGACACGCCGGGCTCCCGCATGGTCACGCCCGAAAGCTGCTGCGCGGCTTCCATCGTCGCCTTGTTATGGGTGACGAACAGGAACTGTACCTGCTCGCTCATCTCGCTGACCAACGACGTGAAGCGGCCGACGTTGGCCTCGTCGAGCGGTGCGTCCACTTCGTCCAGCAGGCAGAACGGCGCCGGGTTGAGGCGGAAGATCGCGAACACCAGGGCGACCGCGGTCATCGCCTTCTCGCCGCCCGAGAGCAGCGAGATGTTCGACACGCGCTTGCCGGGCGGGCGCGCCATGATCGACACGCCGGTATCGAGCAGGTCGTCGCCGGTCAGTTCCAGGTAGGCGTGGCCGCCGCCGAACAGGCGCGGATACAGTTCCTGCACGCCCGAATTGACGCGGTCGAAGGTGTCCTTGAAGCGGCCGCGAGTCTCGCGGTCGATCTTGCGGATCGCCTCTTCCAGGGTGTCCAGCGCGGTGGTGAGGTCGGTGTCCTGGGCGTCCAGGTATTCCTTGCGCTGCGCGGCCTCGGCGTGTTCGGCGATCGCGGCGAGGTTGACCGGTTCCAGCCGGCGCAACTTGGCGTCGAAATCGAGCACCGCCTTTTCCCACAGCGAGGCGTCGGCATCGTCGGCGAGGGTGTTGATCACCTCGTCCATCACGAAGCCGGCTTCGAGCACGGCGCCCGAGAACTGCCCGGCCTTGATCGCCAGCGCCTGCTGTTCGAGCTTGCGCTGGCCGATGGCCTCGCGCTGTTCGAGCGCCTGCGCGTCGCGCTGGTGGCGGGTCTGCTCGAAGCCGCGCAATTCGTTGTCGATGCCTTCCAGCACGGACCGGGCCGCCCCCAGTTCGCGTTCGGTGCGCACGCGCTCGTTGAGGGCCGACTGGCGCTCGTCCTGCAGCGCCTTGACCGGGGCATCGCCATCGGCCAGCTGCGAAGCGAGGTCGCCCAGCCGCGAATCGAGCTGGCCGCGCTGGCCGCCCATGCGATCCAGCGCCTGCGCCAGCGCGACGATCTGCGCGCGTTGCGATTCCACGGTCAGCGCCAGCGCATGCGCGCTGTCGCGCGATTCGCGGGCC
>DATMVT010000038.1:0-4642 GCA_035562895.1 Patescibacteria group bacterium
AAGCGCTGTGTGCTCGCCGACCAGACCTTGCTCGGTGAAACGACGTCGTCGCGCAGCTTCCGCGTCAACCTGAAGCCCGGCGAGGCGAACGGCGAGGTGCAATGGCAGGCACGCATCCGCGGCGATGCCACCGAGCTCAACGGCGCCAACAACCAGAGCAGCGGCTCGATGTTCTTCGTTGTCTCCGACGTGCTCTTCGGCAACGGGTTCGAGTAGCTGCGTCGGCGGTGCAGCGTTCGCGCGCGCAGCGCCGGCGTCGCCGGGCTGCTCGCATCGGTGGTCGAACAGGCTCGCGTCCTTGATGACGCGATGCCGGGCCATCACTCCAGCGTGAACCACTGCACTTCGACGCGACGATTGAGGTCGCTGTCGGCGCCGGCGGGTTCTTCCCAGCCGCGACCGACGACTTCGATGCGGTCGGCGGCGAGGTTCGGATGTTTCTTCAGCAGTGCGTCGCGCACCGACTGCGAGCGCTGGCGCGACAATTCCATCGCCTTCATCGCCATCGTCCGCACCAGCGCGGCGCCGCCTTCGCGTTCGAACTCACCGACGCGGGCATTGTCGACATGGCCGCGCAGGACGACGATCGACCCGGGACTGACCTGCAGGAAGTTCTTGATCGAATCGAGATACTTCAGGTTTTCCTCGGCATCGCGGTCGAGTGCCGACGAGTTCGGTTCGAAGAAGAAGCGGATGTCCTTGCTGAGCAGGGCGTCGCCTTCCAGCGAGCCGCCGTCTCGGGTCTTGATCGGTGCGATCGCGATCGTCTGCTTCGCGAACGCCGCTTCACCCTTGAGTGCATCGAGTTGTTTCGCGTCGATGAAACGCGACGGGTCCGCCGGATTCTTGATCAGCTTGCCGTAGGCCAGCACCGAGGACTGGAAGATGCCGTTGAACGAGCCGGCGGAATCGATCGTGCCGGCGAAGAACGCCTGGTTCTCGGGCAGGTTCGAAAGGTGCACCTTCGAGAGTTCATCGCGGGTGTCGGCATCGCTCCATTTGAAGGCCTTGGCGATGGTCGCGACCTGTGCGTCGGGCTCGTCGCGGACGCGGCGATTGCCGTCGAGCAAGCCGTGCACCAGACCCTTGACCCACTCCGGTTTGGCCTGGGCGAAGCCTTTGTTGACCACGAGCAGGTCGGCGATGATCAGCAGATTGCGGTTCGAGACCAGCATCTTCGCCTTGCCGCCGGAGGCCTCGATGACCTCGTCGGTGCGTGGCGACCAGCCGATGCAGCCGTTCACGCGGGCGTGGCCGGTGGCGAGTTCATGTTCATACGCATCGCAGGCGACGTCGTTGTCCTCGTAAAACACGAGGCCGAGCTGGTCCGGTTGCGGGCGGGCGTCGAGGTCGCGCAGGATCGTGACCGGCACGTTCGCTTCCGACGCGAGGTAGCGGATGAAGAATTCGCTCTCGTTGAATTGCGAGGCCGACAGCACCTTGCCCTTGAGCTGGTTGATGCTGCTGATGCCGGTGTCGACCACGACCATGTCGGCGCCGCGCGAGAACGCGATCTGCGCCGGCACCGTCACTTCGAACTGGCGACCGAGGGCGGCCAGCACGTCGGCGGTGGTCACCGACGCCGCGACCTTGCCGTTGTTGAGCTTCGACCAGCTTTCCTCTTCGCTCAGGGTCAGGCGCACCTGGAAGCCGTAGTGCTTCGCGAAGAAGGACTCGGGATTCGGATCGAGCCCGCCATTGGCGACGACCAGGCCGGCATATCCGGCGTACTCGCTGATGTCGATGTCGATGACATTGCCGTTGGCTTGATAGGTGGCCGCGGCGTCGAGGGTGGGCAAGCCATCGACCGGTTCGATCGGCGTCGGCGCATCGCCGTCGACGATGGTGCCGCCGGGCGCTTCGCCGTCCTGCGTCTGCGCGGTCGTTGCCGAGGTCGCGGCATCGGGCGCCTTTTTGTCGCGCAGCATCAGCCACGCGCCCATGCCGATCAGCGCCAGGATCAGCAGCAACGTGATCGCGGTGCCTGCGGCATTGCCGCGCATCAGGAATCGGGACGAACGAGGGCTCATGGCGATGCTCCGGTGGACAGGGGAGGTGGCTTGCGCGCGCTCTGGCGCACGCGATCGGGCAAGCGTTGCGGCGTGCTCGACTCGAACACGCCGAGCAGGTCGCGCTGGCTGTCGAGCCAGCGATGGGTTTCATTGAACGAGGTCGTCAGCGCATTCAGCGACGCGCCGACCGCACCATCGTCGGCGGCGAGCAGGGCCTGTTCTCGGATCAAGGCGATCTGGTGGTCGATGCGGACCAGTTCCGCCTCGACCTGTTCCAGTCGCAGCGCTGCGTCCGCATGCGCCTGTTGGCGCTGATCGATCACGTGCTGCTGTTGCTCCAGGCTGCGCTTCAATTCGGGGCTGATGTCCGGTTTCGCGAGGCGCGTCGCGATCTGCGTCTCCTGATCGGCCAGTTGTGCACGCTCGCGCGACGCGGTCTCGATGACGCGCCCGATCGACGCCTGTGCGACCAGCAGGCGCAGGTGCAGCCAGACCAGTTGCTCGACGCTGTCGCTGTGGCTTTCGAGCAGCGGCGTGCGCTTCAGCGTCGCCAGGATTTCGCTGGCGCGGCGCTCGATGTCCTGATGGCGGCGCTTCTCCGGGTAACCCAGTTGCGCGACGAATTCGTCGTAACGCGCTTCCGCCGGGTCGACGACGGGGGCCGCGTCGCCATCGCCGGCGTCCACGACCTTGCGGAAGCGCGGATGGCCGGACAGCAGCTTCAGGTAGGCGAGTTCGAGCCCGGCACCGACCAGCCACAATCCGGGGTGGATGAAGGCCCCGAGCAAGCCGACCGCGGCGAGTCCGAACCAGTTCGGCGGCACCGGCATGCCGAGCGGTCGGGCGTTGAACGCCGCCCACCAGTACTTCATGGCGCGGCGCCCTGCGCCAAGGCGCGCAATGCCGGCGGAACGAACTGGGTGTCGGTGGCTTCGCGAATCGCGATGCGCATCTGGAACTCGAGCACATCCGCCGCGACCGGCGGTTGATAACCGTCGAGACAGGCGGCCAGCGCCGCCGCCGCTGTTTCGTTGGCGGTGCGCACGCGCCGATACACTTTCACCGACAGCGCCTCGGCTGCACCCGGCGTGAGCAGCAGCGGCAATTCGAGCTTGGCCATGTCGGCGGCGTCGATGGCGATGTCGAGTCGCTTCAGCAAGGCGTTCAGCAGCGCGGCACTTTCCGGCTGCGTGGTCGTGGGCAGCAACGGCACCTTGACGTCGATGCGGCCCGGGCGCTTGAGATCGACTTCGATCAGGTCCGGGCGCGAGGTCGCGAGGATCCAGACCACGCGACCGCGATTCGAGGCATCGCTCATCTCCTGGGCGATCATCGAATACAGTCGCCCGGACAGGCCGCTGTCGCCGCTGCCGGAGTCGCGCTTGCCGAGGCTCTGGTCGGCTTCGTCGATGAAGACGATGCAGCGACCGAGCGCGCGGATCAGGCGGAAGATCTTTTCGAGATTGCCTTCGCTCGATCCGACCCAGCGGTCGCGGAAGTTCTTGAGCTTCACCACCGGCACGCCGGCCTCGCCGGCGAGGCATTCGACCAGATAGGTCTTGCCGGTACCGACCGGGCCACAGAACAGATAGCCCATCGGCATCGCGCGCAAGTCGTTCGCGTGCCACAGCGCGATGTCCTGACGCAACCAGACTTTGAGCGCTTCTTGCGCGTGGTAGTGCGCGAGCGACTTTTTCGACTCGATGAATTCGATCAGTCCGGCCGAGTCGGCCTCGACCATCTGCTTCTTCGCCGCGACCCAGTCGGACTGGTTCAGCGGCTTGCCTTCGTGTTCGCGCAGCTTCACCAGGGCGTTCAACGCGGTGACGGTGACACCGGCGAGCAGGGGCGCCGCTTTCGCGCCATCGTCGTCGACAAAGGCTTTCCGATGATCGACGCGCAATTGCGCCAGCGCCTGCTCGATCACCGCGACATCGGGCAACGGAACGCGCACGCGCGCCACGCGCGGATTTGTCGCGATCAGCGGATGCAGATCGTTCAAGTTGTCGGCGATCAGGAAGCTCGCGAAGGGCAGATCGGTGAAGGGCGGTTCCGCGGCCCAGTCACGTACGAGGCTGGCGAGGCTGGCGGTGTCGAACTCGCCTTGGCGGTTGGCCGGCAGGATCTGGTCGGCGCCGCGCAGGATGCAGGCGATGTGTTCGATCTTGTCGCGACCCATCGCGCTCAGGTTGGCGCGATAACGCAGGTAGCGGGTGATCAGTTCGACCGCTGCGCGCGGCTCGCGGGTGTTCGCGCCGAGCAGTTGCGCGCCCGGCCATTTCTGGAAGGCGTCGCTGGCGCGGGGCACGCTGAGGCCGTTGCCGGGGTCGTACAGGAACACCAGTTCGAAGCCGGACAGCAACTGCGCGTCGAGGAAGGCGGTCAAGGAGACGAAGCGGCCGCGACTCGGGAAGCGATCGGCGACATTGCCGTACAGGACGAACTGGCCGTGCGCGCCGCTTTCATAGGCGAGCGCGAGTTCACGGGCCCAGGTGGGCGAGTCGCCCTCGATCGGCATCGATCAACCCTGCTGCGCTTCGGCCGGCTTTTCGGTCGCGCCACCCATGCTCCGCGAGGTCGCGGCCGGTGCCGCCTCGTCGCCGAGCGACAGGCCCTGCGCCGCCGCGAAG
>DATMVT010000039.1:0-1553 GCA_035562895.1 Patescibacteria group bacterium
AGCTGTATGCCGAGTTCTCGCGTTCGGGCGCGACGTACACGCCATTTCCGGACCCGAGTTCGCATCGGATTGCACTCGCCGATCTGGCCCGGCCGGAGATCCGCGAGCGTCTGCGTCGCGTCTTCGTCGAGCCGTTGTCGCTGGACCCGAGTCGCGAATCGGCGCGGGTCACGCGCCAGATCGCCGCACGCCTTGCGGAACTGGCGAAGTCGCTGGAGCAGGCCGGGCACGCGCCGGAAGCGGCGGCGCAGTTCCTGATGCGCTGCCTGTTCACGATGTTCGCCGAAGACGTGCGCCTGCTGCCCGCCGACAGTTTCCGCAACCTGCTGCTGGCCCATGCCGAACGTCCGGACACGGCGATGCGCATGCTCGGCCAGTTGTGGCGCGACATGGACACGGGCGGCTTTTCCGCGGTGCTGGCGAATGACGTGTTGCGCTTCAACGGCAAGCTGTTCAAGTCGCCGGACACGCTGCCGCTGGATCGGGCGCAACTCGGTTTGCTGGCCGAGGCGGCGCGCGCCGACTGGAAACACGTCGAACCGGCGATCTTCGGCACCCTGCTGGAGCGCGCGCTCAGCACCACGGACCGGCACAAGCTGGGGGCGCACTACACGCCGCGCGCCTATGTCGAACGGCTGGTGCTGCCGACCGTGAGCGAGCCGCTGCGCGCAGAATGGCATGACGTGTATGCCGCGGCGCTGGTGAAGAACCAGGAATTGCAGGAAATCGAAGGCGAACTGTCCGCGCTGCATCCGCGCGCGAAGGAACGCAAGAACTTCGAGGATCGCCGACGCGAGGCGCAACGCGCGGTCTGGGACATCGTTCGCGGTTTTCACCATCGCCTGTGCACGGTGCGTGTGCTCGATCCGGCCTGCGGCAGCGGCAATTTCCTGTACGTGACGCTGGAACACCTGAAGCGCCTGGAAGGCGAGGTGCTGAACGCGCTCGACGAATTCGGCTACCGCCAGGCCGGTCTGGCGCTGGACGGCGAACGCGCCGATGCGCTCGCGGGCGAGACGGTGGACCCGCACAACCTGCTCGGCATCGAACTGAATCCGCGTGCGGCGGCGATCGCCGAGGTGGTGCTGTGGATCGGCTACCTGCAATGGCATTTCCGCACGCGCGGCGACGTGAGCCCGCCGGTGCCGGTGATCCGCGATTTCCGCAACATCGAGAATCGCGATGCGGTGCTGGCCTACGACTCGGTGGAATACGTGACCGATGCGTCGGGGCGGCCGGTGACGCGCTGGGACGGGCGCACGATGAAGAAGTCGCCGGTGACGGGCGAGGACATTCCCGACGACAGCGCGCGGGTGCCGCTCGAACGCTACGTCAATCCGCGCAAGGCGGAATGGCCGCAGGCCGATTTCATCGTCGGCAATCCGCCGTTCATCGGCAACAAGCGCATGCGCCTCGCACTCGGCGACGGCTACGTCGAAGCCCTGCGCTCGGCGTGGAAGGACGTGCCCGATTCCGCCGACTTCGTGATGTTCTGGTGGGACCACGCGGCCGAACTGACGCGCCACGGAAAGCTGGAACGCTTCGGCCTGATC
>DATMVT010000040.1:0-19111 GCA_035562895.1 Patescibacteria group bacterium
CTTGCGCGCGACCAGCCGCGCACGCAGGATGTCCTGCATCTGCTGCAACTGGAACTCGCTCGGGGCCTGCACCTTGACGACAAGCTTGTCGAGTTCGAACTTCGCGTCGGTGCCCTTGAAATCGAAACGGTTCGACAACTCGCGGTTGGCCTGGTCGATGGCATTGGTCAGTTCGTGCTTGTCGACTTCGGAAATCACGTCGAACGAGGGCATGGTGCGCTCCGGAAGGTGCGGGAAGGCGACAAGCGTAACCGACGCAAGCACGCCGGAAACGCGCCTCATCGCAGCTTGCGGGTCGAGACCACGGGTTTCTGGCGCATCAGGTGCGCCACGACCACCGCCAACCAAGACAGTGGTGCGCCCCAGTGCGACCACAGCAACAACCGGTGCTGGAACCCGTAATCGGCACGGTGCAACTGGTCCATGGCGACCAGAGGATTCGCCTTCAGCACCGCGCGCGCGGGGGCGAACAGGGCTTCGGCATGGGCCGCCGCGGACGCTTGCCCACCCGCGCGCTCGATCAACCAGCGTCCACCTTGCAGGTAGGTCCAGGTCAGCGGCGCTTCGCGACGGGCGGACTGCTCGGCAATCGGGCCAAGGTCGGCCAACTGCGTCAGCGATCCCCACCCGTACAGGGCATTCGCGCTGGCCAACAATGCCGGAATCAGCAACCACTGGAACATGCGCAGCTTCATGAAGCCTCCGTCGGCTCGAGAACGCAGCATAGTCCGGCTGCCGGCACGATTCCTGCGAAGTGTCTGGCGAAATCGTCGCGCCGAAGCGCGCCCTTGGCACTGCTAGCATCCTCCGCATGACGTCGCCCGCCCTCGCCCCTGCCGACGCCCCGCCTGTTTCCGCGCATGCCGACGCGGTCGCGGCATTGTGGGCGCAGCTGTCGGAACAGTGGTCGAAGGATGCCGCCGAGCAACTCGCCGAACACCTCGACACCTGGCTCGATGGCGCGTCCGGTCGGCAAGCGACGCGTCTCGGCGACCTCACGGCCTACCTGGCCAGTTTCGTCGAAACCGGACGCGAACCGAACACCGCCCAGCGCATCCGCCTGGCCGAGCTGGTCGAGCATCTGGCCGGTGCCGACATCGATCCGGTCGAAGTGGCCGATGCGCCCGCCGCTGCGCCACCCCCTGTCGCGGCGGACAACATTACGTCGATCCAGAGTGCTCTCGCTGCGGCGAGCCGGCAACGTACCTCGCGCAACACGCTGTGCCTGCTCGGTCTCGGCGACAAGCTCGCCCCGGGGCTGCAGTCGGCACTCGGCGAACGCGGCTACGACCTGAAGCCGTTCGGCGACGCCATCGGCCTGCGCGAATTCCTCGGTGTCACCGTACCCGGCGCCGTGGTCATGAACGCATTGCAACTGCGCGCATTGCCGGCGCTGATCGCGCGCTGGCGCGACGCCCCGTCACCGCCAGCGGTGATCGTGCTGTCACCGGACCGCGACCTCACGCACCGACTGCTCGCACTGCGTGCCGGCGCCACGGCGTTCTTTGCGGCTCCCCTGGACAGCTACCGCATCGCCGCGCGCATCGATGAGCTGCTCGGGCGGCAGGACGCCCCGCCCTATCGCGTGCTGATCGTCGAGGACGACCGCGAGCTTGCCGTGCAGTTCGGACAATGGGTCGCCGCCGAGGGCATGACCGCGCGCATCGCACCGCATGGTTCCGCGGCGATCTCGGCGCTCGCCGACTTCCAGCCGGACGCGGTATTGATCGACGCCACCCTGCCCGATGCGCGCGGCATCGATCTGGTCCAGGTGATGCGCCAGCAGGCCGAGCACGCCACGTTGCCGATCGTGATGGCGGCCGAAGCCGGGGATGCCACCGAACGATTCGACGCGATCGCCGCCGGCGCCGACGAAGTCCTGGTCAAGCCGCTCAAGGCGCGCCATGTCGTCGGCGTGATCCGCTCGCGCGTGCAGCGTGCGCATTGGCTGCGCGCCCAGTCCGAAGCCGGCGCCGCGCGTGATCCCAAGACCGGCCTGTTTCCGCGATCCCTGGTGATCGAGCGCATCGCCGGTCGCATCGGCACCCAGGGATCGGCCTTGATGATGATCCAGTTCGACGAGGTCGACGCGCTTCGCCGCCAGATCGGCCTGAGTGCCCTCGGTGCGGTCGATGTCGAGATCGGAACACGCCTGCGCGAATTGCTTGCCCACCATGACCTGGCCTGCGGCCTGCGCGATTTCGCGTGGCTGGTCCTGCTCACCCGCGACCGCCGCGAACTGCTGACGCAACTCGCCGAGCGCCTGCGCTTTGCCATTGTCGAGCGGCCACTGGCGATCGGCAACGACGCCATACCGATCAGCGCCAGCATCGGCGTGGTCGCGCTGGACGATGCCCCGACCGATGCCGATGCCGCCGTGCTCGCCGCCGAACGGGCCTGCGACGACGCGCTGGCGCGCGGCGGCAACATCGCCCTGTGGTCGGCCATCGATGACGTTGCCCGGACCGATCCGCTGCTCGCCGTTCGTGCGGTGCTGAGTCGTCCCTTGGACAAGCGCAACTTGCGCGTCGAATACCGGCCGCTGGTGCCGCTGAAGGGCAGCCTGCACGATCAATTCGACTTCCAGTTCTTCCTCGGCAGCGCCGCCGACAGCGGCCATCGCGGCAGCTATGCGTTGTGCGCACGCGTGGCCGAGGAACTCGGCGTGCGCAGTGCACTCGAACGCTCGCGTTTCGAAATCGCGTTTGCAGCGCGCGAAGAGGCGCGCGGAGGGCGCCACGCACTGCGTTTCCACATGCCGGTCACCTGCAACTGGTTACTCGATGCCGCCGAGATGGATTGGCTGTCCGACGCGATGGATCGTCGCCAACTCGCCGGTGGCGGATTCACGTTCGAACTGACCGGTGCCGAACTGCTCGACCACCGCGAGGCGTTGAATGCCCCGATCACGCGCTTGCGCGCGGCCGGCGTGCGTTTCGGCCTCAGTGATTACGGTCGCGATTTCGCCGCGGTGCACGTGCTGACGCAATTGCCGGTCGACGTGCTGCGCCTGGATGGCGACCTGCTGGACGCCACCGCGTCCGCGAACAGCACCAGCCCGACCCTGATCGCGCTGGTGCGCAAGGCCCACCAACTCGGCGCCATGGTGGTCGCTCCGGGCATGAACACGCTGGAGCATGCGCACATCTACACGCGACTGGGCATCGACTACGGCGTCGGCAACGCCTTCGGCCCGGCATTGGCTCAGCCGGAATTCGATTTCAACCGCCCGCTGTGGTGACGCTCAGATGCGCACGCGCAGGCGTTCGCGCCATTCGCCGGACCAGCCCGACGCCGCCTGCGCCCACCACTGCGTCCACGCTTGCGCGCCGTCGGCCAGTTGCCTGAAACATTGCCGTGATTCGGCGACGAGCGCTTCCGGCGCTGGCGTCGACAGCGACGCACGATTGACATCGGCAGCCCGCTCGATCGCCCGCCGCCACGCGAGCGGTGCGTCGGCACCGGCCAGCGTCACCGATTGCGCCAGCGCTTCGAGCGCGCCGGCGACCACGCGATTGCGCCATACCGTGACGTCGTCCCGCCACTCGCCGTCGCTGCGCGTGTCGGCGGCGGCGGCCATTGCGGCGATCGCCGAAAAACGCGCGACACGATCACGTCCGCTCAATTGTGTCGAAACATGATGCGCGAAGCCGGACAGAAAGGTATTGCCGTCGACCAGGATCTCCCGAAACATCGCATCCAGCCGGTCCCGATGCTCCACGGGTGCATGCCCCATCAGCATCGGCAGCATCGCGAAGCTGCTGTCGGGCGCAAGGGCCGACAGCAGGCCGAGGAAGGCAGTGTCATCAGCGCGTCCCGCGCACGGCGTCAGTGGCAGGAACGCGCGGTTGTCGATCAGGAACGGCGTGTACACGGCGCTGGTGGTCAGGCGCGGCACCGACACCCCTTGCCACAAGCGATCACCCTGCAGGCGATCCAGATCGAAGGGCTCGCGCAACAAGTCGCGCAGGCTGTGGCGGTCGGTGATGCTCAGGTACAGGGCGCTATTGAAGACGTGTCCGCCGTGGATGCCGGCGATCACCGCGGCAACGCGACGCCCGCCATGCCATGACGACAATTGCTCTTGACTCTGTCCGGCGATCTGGCGGATCAACAGTCCGTCGCGCTGTGCCAGCGCGCCCGGCGACTGGCCAAGCACCGCAAGCGCTTCGTTCCATGGATCTTCTTGCATCGCGGGGAGTTCAGGCATGGTGCCGTCGAAGAATCGTCCTTCATTCGCGGCCGCATTCTGCATCGACCAGGCACGCTGCCAGGAATCCGGCCGGCGCACCGGCAGGAAGCAATCGTCGTCGATCATCGACACCGTGCCGCCGGCGCTGAGCAGGATCGCCCAGTTCCAGGAACGCGCGCCGCTGGCCGAGGCGCGCACGACCGGATCCAGCAGCAGCGCGAGGCGCGCATCCTCGGTGCCGGGCAATGTCGCCAAAGCCGCGCGGCGCTGCGCCGGGCCGAGGTACATCAGATCGAGTCCTTCGCGTGCCCGGCGCATCACGACCGCGATGTTTTCTGAAGCGTCTTCGTCGCTGCGGGCATCGTCGATCACCAGCCACGGACGCGGCGTATCGCCGCGACGTTGACGATCGAGGGCCGAGTCGAGCAGTCGCGCCAACGCCTGCGGGCGTCGATAGGTGCGTACCGCGATCACCGGCGCGGGCGCCGGAGGCTGCAATGCGGTGTCGCCGATCATCGTGGCCGGGGTCACGACCAGGTCCAGCGCTTCGAGCCGCGCCAGTGCCGCCACCGCGACCGAGTCCGGCATCGACTGCCGCTGTCGTGCCGCCGCCAGCAAGGATTCGCGCGACTGGAACACCAGCGCCAGCTGCCACATCACCGCTTCGGCGCGATCCAGCAGGGCACTGCGCCGGCGATCCGTGGACACCCACAGGAACTGGTCGCCCCCCGTCGGCCAACATCCGCCACCGCGGCTCGCCATCCATTGCTGGTACTCGGTCATCACGGCGCGCCGGATCGGAAACGGCGAGCATTATAGTGTCGGCCCCTGTCGCAGCCGATGATTCGACCCGTCATGCCCTATACCCCGATCCTCGCCACGCTCGGCTACGTGCTTTCGCCGGACCGCGGCCAGGTGCTGCTGGTGCATCGCAACGCGCGTGCGCACGACGCCCACCTCGGCAAGTACAACGGCCTCGGCGGCAAGCTCGAGGCCGACGAGGACATCGTCGCCGGCATGCGCCGCGAGATCCGCGAGGAAGCGCAGATCGACTGCGAAGAACTGCGCTTGCGCGGCACGATTTCGTGGCCGGGTTTCGGCAAGCACGGCGAGGACTGGTTCGGATTCATCTTCCTGATCACGCGCCACGCCGGCACGCCACCTGCCCGCAATCCCGAGGGCGACCTCGAATGGGTACCGGTCGACCGCATCCTGGACCTGCCGCTGTGGGACGGCGACCGCCATTTCCTGCCGCTGGTCTTCGACGCCGACCCGCGTCCGTTTCACGGCGTGATGCCGTATCGCGACGGGCGCATGCAGTCATGGACCGTGTCGCGGATCTGAGCCTGCCCGCAATTCTGCCCCTTTCCGCCACGGCAAGGACGACACGAATGCGCCACGCGTGACGTCTGGCCCAGTGAACGCAAGCACCGATTCACCGAGCATGCGCACTGCGGAGGAACCATGACGGCACTGATCGAAACCATGGCGCTATCGAAGCGCTTTCCGAACCACGTCGCCGTCGATGCCATCGACCTGCGCGTCGAACGCGGCGCCATCTACGGCTTCCTCGGCCCGAACGGCGCCGGCAAGACCACGACGTTGCGCATGCTGCTCGGGCTGACGCGGCCGAGTGGCGGTCGCATCCGCATCTTTGACCAGGACCTCGCAACGCAGCGCGCCTCGATCCTGCGTCGCATCGGCAGCCTGATCGAGACGCCGAGTCTCTACCCGCACCTGAGCGGCTACGACAACCTGCGTGCAACGCAGATCCTGCTCGACTTGCCGCGTTCGCGCATCGATACCGTGCTCGACATCGTCGACCTGCGCGGCGATGCCGGGCGCGTCGCGCGCGACTACTCGCTCGGCATGAAGCAGCGCCTCGGCCTGGCCCACGCGCTGCTCGCGGAGCCTGAACTGCTGATCCTCGACGAACCGACCAATGGCCTCGATCCGGCCGGCATCGTCGCGATGCGCGAACTGGTCCGGGAACTGCCGAAGCGCATGCCGCTGACCGTGTTGCTGTCCAGCCACATGCTCAACGAGGTGGAGCAGATCGCCAGCCACGTCGGCGTCATCCGCGATGGCCGACTGCTGTTCCAAGGCGATGCCGCAACACTGCAGCAGCGGTTCGCACCGGAACTCCGCATCGACTGCGCCGAGCGCGAGCGGGCGACGGCGACGCTGGTCGCCATGGGACTGACCGTGCGTGATGGGGGCGACGCCTTGCGCGTCCCGCTGCGCGACGATGTACCCGCAGCGAGCGTGAATCGTTGCCTCGTGAACGCCGGCATTGCCGTGCACGCCCTGCATCCGGTGCGTGCCGACCTGACGCGCATGTTCTTCGAACTCACCCGTGACGGAGACGCCGCATGATTTCGCTGTCCCGACTGATCGCGGTCGAGCTGTTCAAGCTGCGCCGCACCCTCGCCCTGTTCGTCGCGCTCGTCCTGCCGGGCGTGATTGCGCTGCTCTATGCGCTGATGATGGTCCAGCGCGGCAAGGGGATCATCGGGCCGCCGCAACAGGCCTGGGACGCGCTGTTCCACGCCAACCTGTCGGGATGGACGATGCTCGGCCTGACCCTGTTCGTCGCACTGGAGGCAGCGCTCGTGGTCGGCATCGAGCACCAGCACGGCGGCTGGAAACGATTGTTCGCCGCGCCGGTCGATGCCCGACGCGTTCTTGCCGCGAAGGCCATGGTCGTTTTCGGCCTGGTGCTGGCGAGCCTGGTCGCGTTGTGGACGTGGACGCTGGTGTTCGGCAACATCATCGCGATCGCGGTCCCGACACTGCAGTTCCCGCCCGGCGCACCGGGCCGCGACAGCCTGGCGTTGCTCGCCAAGGTCGCTGTCGCCAGCCCGTTGATCGTGGCGCTGCACGTCGCGATCGCGACGCGCTGGTCGTCCATTGCGGTATCGCTCGGCAGCGGCATCGTCGCGATGATCGGCCTCGTGATCGCGGCGAGTTCGAAGTGGATGCGGTTATATCCCTGGTTCTTCCCGGTCTCGGCCGGGCAGGCGACGGCGGAGCGCCAGCTGCCGGTCGCGACCTACGGCGTCGCTGCCGTGCTTGCGGTCTTCGTGGTGGTGGTCGCGGCGCGGCGCTGGTCACGCCGCGACGTGCCCTGAACTTGCTTGAATCGGCGCTCGTCGGCCACATCTCGGTGCGCGAGGTGATCCCATGAACGAACCCGGCCTGCACATCGTCTGCCCGCATTGCGACGCGGTGAATCGCCTGCCCGAAGCGCGCCTGGCCGCGGCCCCGAAATGCGGGCGCTGCCACCAGCCCCTGTTCATCGGCAAGCCGCGCGAAGTGGATGCCGCGCAATTGACGAAACATCTGCAGCGCGACGAACTGCCGGTCGTGGTCGACTTCTGGGCGCCGTGGTGCGGCCCGTGTCGGCAATTCGCTCCGACGTATGCCGAAGCCGCGCGTCGCGTCGAACCCAAATTCCGGCTGCTCAAACTCGACACCGAAGCCCACCCGCAAGGCGCCGCACCGTTCGCGATTCGCAGCATCCCGACACTGGCGGTGTTCGGCGGCGGTCGCGAACTCGGCCGCGTGTCCGGCGCACTGCCCTTGCCGCAACTTCTGCAGTGGCTGACGCAACTCACGTCGAACGAACGCTGAGCCATGGCGATTGCCGCAGGATGCGGAGGGCGGCTAGGCTTCCGACCTGCACATCCGGAGGTTCCATGTCGCGCATCGCCCTGTTCCTGCTTGCGCTTGGCGCAGTCGCCACGCAGGCGGCCGACGCTCCCACCTACCGCACCGTGAACGAGATCATCGCCGCCAGCGCACCCGCCGACTGGCGCCAGCCCGATCCCGAGCACACGCTGTATCTCGAACTCCCCGGCGGCCGCGTCGTCATCGAACTCGCGCCCTGGCTCGCGCCGAACCACGACGCCAACATCCGTGCATTGGTGCGCGATGGCTATTTCGATGGCCTCGCCATCCTGCGCTCGCAGGACAACTACGTCGTGCAATGGGGTGATCCCGACGCCGACGATCCCGCCCGGGCACGACCGTTCAAGACCGCCAAGGCGAAGGTCGCGGGCGAGTTCACCGTGCCTTGGACGGACGCCATGCCGTTCACGCGCATTCCCGACGACGACGGCTACGCACCGGTCGTCGGCGTGTCCGACGGCTTCTGGGTCGGCCGCGATCCGAAGGCGCGGGAGATCTGGATGGCACACTGCTACGGCAGCGTCGGCGTCGCGCGCGGCAACGAGTCCGACTCCGGCAACGGTGCCCAGCTCTACGTCGTCAGCGGCCACGCGCCGCGCCATCTCGATCGCAACATCACCCTGGTCGGCCGCGTGCTGTCGGGACTCGATCTGCTGAGCACGATGCCGCGCGGCGCACCGCCGATGGGTTTCTACGACAAGGCCGAACAACGCACGCCGATCAGGGCGATGCGCGTCGCCGCCGACGTGCCGGCGGCGGAGCGCAGCGCGCTCGACGTGCTGCGCACCGATACCGCGACGTTCGGCGAAATCGTCGAAGCCAAGCGCAATCGCCGCGATCCATGGACGAAGCTGCCGTCGGGCCACATCGAATTGTGCAACGTGCCCTTGCCGGTGCGCGCCACGCCGGCCGCAGCGCCGCGATCGTGAGCAAACACTACGACCAGGCCTACTTCGATCGCTGGTATCGCGATCCGAAGCACCGCGTGAAGTCGCCGCTGGTGCTGGAGCGCAAGGTGGCGATGGCGGTCGCGATGGCCGAGCACTATCTCGGCCATCCGATCCGGTCGGTGATCGACATCGGCTGCGGCGAGGCGCCCTGGCGCGGCTTTCTCAAGCTGCTGCGTCCGAAGGTCGAATACTTCGGCCTCGACAGCAGCGATTACGTCGTCGGTCGCTACGGCCTCGCGCGCGACATTCGCCTGTGCCGATTCGGCGACCTCGAACACCAGCGCTTCGATCGCGACTTCGATCTGCTGATCTGTTCGGACGTGCTGCACTATGTGCCGACCCGGGAACTGCTGCGCGGACTCGAAGGCTTTGCCGACCTGTGCCCGCAAGGTTTCGCCTTCCTCGAACTGATGTGCCGCGGCGACGACTTCGTCGGCGACCACGAGGGCTTCATCGCCCGAACCGCGAAGTTCTATCGCAAGGCATTCGCGCAGGCCGGCTTCACCGCGTGCGGTTCGCATGGCTACCTGAGTCGCGCCTTGCGCGAAGAAGCCAGTTCGCTCGAACTTGGCGCGCGCGACCCCTGACCCGATGACGGGCGGCTTCCGATGATTCCCAAGACGATCCATTACTGCTGGTTCGGCCGTGGACCGATGAGCGCGCTCAACCGTCGCTGCATCGACAGCTGGCGGCGAGTCCTGCCGGACTACGACCTCGTGGCATGGAACGAGGACAATGCCGACCTCGACAGCGACTATGGCCGTGCCACCCTGGCCCGGGGCCTGTGGTCGAAGGTCGCCAACCTCGTTCGCCTCGACGTCCTGCACCGACATGGCGGCCTCTATTTCGACACCGACGTCGAGGTCGTCCGACGCTTCGACGAACTGCTGTCACTCGGTTGCTTCCTCGGCTTCCAGCAGCGCGAGGCGGACGTCGACTGGGTCAACAATGCGGTCATCGGCGCCCGCCCCGGACATCCGTTTCTCGCGCATTGCCTGAGCGCCCTCCATGCCGTCCATGCCCAGACCGGCCACATCCCGCGCGGCCCGGAACTGTTCACTTCCGTGCTGCGGCGCGCCGGCCTCGTTCGCTACGGTCGCCAGGTCCTTCACGGCGTGACCCTGATGCCCTGCGAATCGTTCTACCCGTTCCCGTGGACCGGGCGATACACGCCCGAATGCGTCACCCCGGACACCTATTGCGTCCATCATTGGGAAGGCACCTGGTGCAGCCCGGAACCCGCCTCGGTAACATCGCCTCTCCCCCAAGGAACGATCGAATGACGCCACGTCCTCTCCTCCTGCTCGCCACATCGCTGATGGCCGCGATGTCGGTCGCCCTCGCCAAGGCCAAGCCCGAGGCCGCGGAGGCGCCCAAGGCCGAGACCACGTCCCTGCTCGCGAACGGCAGTTTCGAAACGTTGAATGCACGTGGCGGTCCGGCGAACTGGATCAACAAGCAGCATGCCGGCGTCCGCGCCTACGAATTCCGCGTCGTCGACGAGCATGCGCGCGCCGACAAGCACAGCCTGAAACTGCATCGGGTCAAGCAGCAGGTGTGGGGCAAGACCGAACAACTGGTTCCGGTCGCGCCCGCGATGGCCGGCAAAACGGTCGAGTTCGAGGTCTGGGTGCGCAGCGAAAAGGTCGGCAAGAAAGGCTTCTTGACCTGGCTCGGCGCGTCCGCCAACGCCACGTTGCTGGAGCACGTGAAGTCGGAACCGGTCGGCGGCGACAATGACTGGACCAAGTCGTCGCTGCGCCTCGAGATCCCCGAATACACGACGCAACTGGTCGTGGCCGTCACGCTCGAAGACGCGGGCACGATCTGGATCGACGACGCCACCCTGCGCGTCATCGATTCGGAATGATCCTGCTCGTCGAGACGCTTGCACGCAGCGCCTCGACCGAACCCCGGTGCCGGTCCGCTCAATGCGCCAATGACTTGCGCCGGCGCTTGCGGAACCACTCGGTCATGTCATCGACCACCGTGTAGGCCGCGGGCACCACGACCAGACTGAGCAGGGTCGAGGTGATCAGCCCGCCGATCACCGCGATCGCCATCGGCGCGCGGAAGCTCGAATCGGCGCTCAGCCCGAACATGATCGGCGCCATGCCCGCCGCCATCGCGATCGTCGTCATCACCACCGGCTGCGCGCGCTTGCGGCAGGCATCGATCAAGGCATCGTGCTGGCTCAGGCCGTGTTCGTCCTCAGCCATCACCGCGTAGTCGACCAGCAGGATCGAGTTCTTGCTGGCGATGCCGATCAGCATCAGCAAGCCGATCAATGCCGGCAGCGACAGATAATTCTGCGTCAGCAGCAACATGCCGAATGCGCCACCCGCGCACAGCGGCACCGCCGTCAGAATCGTGAGCGGCTGCAGCGCGCTGTTGAACAGCAGCATCAGCACCATGTAGATGCAGACGATCCCGGCCGCCATCGCGATCAGGAAACCGACGAACAGTTCGACGAACACTTCCGCGTCGCCGGTATTGAGGAAACTCACGCCCGGCGGCAACTTCGCGACGCTCGGCAAGCGCTCGACTTCGGCCATCACGTCGCCGAGCGGGCGGCCGTTGAGTTCAGCGGTCAGCGTGACGTTGCGACTGCGCTGGTAGCGATCGATCTGCGCCGGGCCGCTGTCGAGCCGGATGTCCGCGACCGCGGACAGCGGCACCGGGCCGTGTTTGCCGGGCACCCGAAGTTCGGCGATCAGCGACTCGCTGGCCAGCGCCGACGGCACGACGCCGACGCGGATCGGCACCTGGCGATCGGGAAGATTCAATTTCGCGAGCCGCTGCGAGAAATCGCCGGCCGTCGCGATGCGCGCCGCTTCGGCGATGTCCGATGTCGCGACCCCGAGGTCGGCGGCACGCGCCGGATCCGGGACGATCACGATTTCGGGTCGCAGCAAGGCCGCGGTCGAGGTGATGCTGCCCAGTCCCGGCAACGTGCGCAGATCGCGCTCCAGCGCGGCCGCCGCCTCGCTCAACGACTTTCCGTCATCGCCGGAGAGCACGAGTTGCATCAGTTCCCCCGGCTCGGAACTGAGGAAGCTGATGCGCGCACCGGCGATGTCGGCCAGCCGCGCGCGAACTTCAGCCTCGAGCGCCTTTTGGCTGCGTTCGCGATGGCGCGCCTCGCCCCACTCGAGGATCAAGGTCGCCTTGCGCGTCTCGCCGATGCCGGTCTTGGTCGGATCGCCGATATCGAGCACTGCGCCGATCGAGGAGTACACCTGCTTCAGTTCCTTGATCGGCGCGAGCTTGGCGCGCGCCGCCTCGGCGACGTCGAACGTTTCCTCGATGCGCGTGCCCGGCGGCAATTCGATGCTGAGGTTGGTGCGCCCCAGGTCCGAGGTCGGAATGAAAGTGGCCGGAATCAGCGGCACGATCGCGAGCGAGAGCAGGAACAGCACGGTCGCGATGATCAGCGTCCACCAGCGATGGCGCAGCGCCGCGTCGACCCAACCCAGATACCAGGTCATCACCGCGCTTTCGCGCTCGTGCGCCGGCTTCGCCTTCATCTGGTAGGCGGCCATCATCGGCGTCAACAGGCGTGCCACGAGCAGCGAGAACAGCACCGCGGTCGCCGCGGTCCAGCCGAACTCGCTGAAGAATTTTCCGGGGATGCCGGGCATGAACGCGACCGGCACGAACACCGCGGCCAGCGTCATCGACGTCGCGATCACCGCGATGCCGATCTCGTCCGCGGCTTCGCGCGCCGCGTCGATCGGCTTCTTGCCCATGCGCAGGTGGCGTTCGATGTTCTCGACCTCGACGATGGCGTCGTCGACGAGAATGCCGACCACCACCGACAGCGCCAGCAGCGTGATCATGTTCAGGCTGAAACCGAACAGATGCATGACGGCAAAAGTCGGAATGATCGACAACGGCAAGGCCACCGCGCTCACCCAGGTCGCGCGCCAGTCGCGCAGGAACAGGTAGACCACGGCGAGCGCCAGCAGCGCACCTTCCCAAAGCATCGTCATCGACGAGGAATACGAGCGCTCGGCCTCCTCGACGGTCGAGTTGACCAGCACGAAGTTCACGCCGGGATGGGCTTGCGTCAGTTGCTTCAAGGCCACGCGCACCTGCCGCGCGACCTCGACTTCGCTGCTGCCGCGCGAACGCGACAGGTCGAAGCCGATCACCGGTTTGCCGTCGAGCAGCGCGATCTGGCTGGTCTCGGCGGCGGCGTCCCGGATCGTCGCGATCGTGTCGAGTCGCACCGAACGCCCGTCCGGCAGGCTGATCGAGTACGCGCGCAAGGCATCGGCGTCGGCGACGGTGCCGACCGTGCGCACCACCTGGCGTTCGCCCGCCCATTCCATGCGGCCACCCGGGCGCTCGACCTGGATGCGCGCCAGCTGCTGCGACACCTGGCCGGCAGTGATGCCGAAGGCATTCAGTGCCTGCGGATCGAGATCGATGCGGACCTCGCGCTCGATGCCGCCGACGCGCTTGACCGTGGCGATGCCCTGGATGCCGTACATCGCCTTGGTGACGGTGCGGTCGACGAACCACGACAGCTCGTCGGCCTGCATGCGCTCGGACTCGACGGCGTAGGTCAGCAGCGTGCCGCCGACGACTTCGATCTTCGCGACGACCGGTTCCTCGATGTCGACGGGCAAGTCCATGCGGATGCGGCTGACCGCGTCGCGCACGTCATCGAGCGCGACCTGGACGTCAACCTCGAGCTGGAACTCGATCGTCGTCGTCGATACGCCCTCGTTGACGCTCGACATCACGCGCTTGACGCCGCTGATCGTGGCCACCGCGTCTTCCACACGGCGCGTGACTTCCGCTTCGAGCTGGCTCGGCGCCGCGCCCGGCAGGCTGATGGTCGTCGCCACCATCGGAAAGCTGATGTCCGGAAAACGCGCGATCGGCAACTTGATGAACCCGTAGATGCCGGCGACGCAAAGCACGAAGAAGATCATCAGCGCCGGCAGCGGCCGCCGGATCGCCCAGGCGGAGACATTGAACATGTCAGTCTCCGCTGCTCACGCGAACGAGATCGCCGTCCGCCAGGAAGGCGCCGCCGCGGCTGACCACGCGTTCGCCGGCCTGCACGCCGGAACGAACCTCGATGCGGTCGCCCTCGATGCGTCCCAGCGTCACCCGTCGGCGCTCGACGCGGTCCTTGCCCTTCATCGTGAAGACATAGGCGTAACCGTCTCGTCGCACGACCGCCGCGACCGGCACCGTCAGGGCTTCGACTTCGCCGACCCGGATACGGCCCTCGGCGAACATGCCCGAGCGCAACTGTCCCGGGTCCGGCAGGTCGACATGCACGCTGCCGGTGCGCGTGCGCGCATCCAGCGCCGGCGACACCGCACGCACCCGGCCCTGCACCAACGCACCGTCGCGCTGGCGCACCTCGACCGCGGCGCCGACGCGCACGTCGAGCAGATCGGTCTCGCTCAATTCCGCACGCCATTCGAGACGGCCGTTGCGAATCATCGTCAACAGCTGCGCACCGGCCATCACCACGCTGCCCGGCTCGGCCGTGCGCGTCGCGATCACGCCATCGTCGGGAGCGCGCAAGGTCGCGAAATCGCGACGCAACTTCGCGGCATCGTGTTGCGCCGCGGCGGTCTGCGCCCTGGCCTCGGCCTGCACCATCGCCGCGCGCAGCTGGTCGTGGTCGGCGGCACTGATCAACTTCGTTGCCTTCAGGGCATCGCCGCGATCCAGCTGGCTTCGGGCCAGCAGGATGCCGGCCCTGGCTTCGTTCAGGGCCGCTTCGGTCATGCGCAACTCGCTGTCCAGCGTGCGCGCGTCGAGCGTGACCAGAACGTCGCCGCGCCTGACCTGATCACCGACTTCGACCAGGACATCGGCAATCCGAACGCCGCTCAGCTCGACCCCGAGTTGCATCTCCTGCCAGGCGGCGATCGTGCCGGAGACCGTGACGGTGCGGGACAGAGGTGCCTGCGTCGCCTGTGCCAATTGCACCGTCAACGCCGCGGACGAGGCCGGCGCGGTCTTGCGTGCCGCATCCTGCGGGTCGTCGCCGCACGCCGACAAGGACAACACGACCACCAGCGCCATCGTGGCGGCCATCCATCGACATTCCATGATCACATCCAGAATCCGGAGAAAGAGAGTGCCCGTCCGCGCCGGCGCCAGCGTGATGCGCCGCCGCTCGAGCTCGTGCATCGACTGCGCATGATAACGTGCACGGCTGTGCAGACCGGTCGTGACTTCCGTCACGGACGCGGCCGCACCCGACGTGGAGTCACCATGCCCCTGCTGCAACTGCTCAAGGTCGATCTCGCGGTCGGCGGTCCCAAATTGCTCGACGGCGTCGATTTCACCATCGACCCGCGCGAGCGCGTCTGCATCGTCGGTCGCAACGGCATGGGCAAGACCACCCTGATGCGCCTGATCGCCGGCGAAATCCGCGCCGACGATGGCGAAGTCCGCGTCAGCGACGGTGTGCGCGTCGCCAAGCTCGACCAGGAAGTGCCGCGCGGACTCGACGGCGACGTCTTCGATGTCGTCGCCGCGGCCTTGGGCGATGTCGGCGCGTTGGTGGCTGAATTCCACCACCTGATCGAGCACGGCGAAACCGAGGGCGCTCGCTTCGCCGAGGTGCAGTCGCAGATCGACGCGCGCGGCGGCTGGTCGCTCGACCAGCGCGTGACGAACCTGCTGGAACGCCTCGAACTGCCCTCGGACATCGCGTTCTCGTCGCTGTCGGGTGGCATGAAGCGACGCGTGCTGATGGCGCGTGCGCTGGTGACGGAGCCGGACATCCTGTTGCTCGACGAACCGACCAACCATCTCGACCTCGAGGCGATCGACGCGCTCGAAGCCTCGTTGCTGGCTTTCACGGGCAGTCTGATCTTCGTCACCCACGACCGCCGTTTCCTGCGCCGACTGGCGACGCGCATCGTCGAGATCGACCGCGGCCAACTCACCAGCTGGCCCGGCGACTACGACAACTACCTGCGCCGCCGCGAAGAGCGCCTGCACGCCGAGGCGCAGGCGAATGCGCACTTCGATCGCAAGCTGGCCGAAGAAGAGGTGTGGATCCGCCAAGGCATCAAGGCGCGCCGCACCCGCAACGAAGGTCGCGTGCGCGAGCTCGAGGCGATGCGCCGCGAACGCGCGCAACGGCGCGAACAGCAAGGCAAGGTCAGCCTCGCGGTCAGCCAGGCGGCGCCTTCGGGCAAACGCGTGGTCGAAGCCCGCGACTTGCGTTTCGCCTATGGCGAACGCGTGCTGGTCGATGGCCTGACGACGATGATCCAGCGCGGCGATCGCGTCGGCATCGTCGGCCCGAACGGCGCCGGCAAGAGCACCCTGATCCGCCTGCTGCTCGGCGATCTGCAGCCGACGTCCGGCGAAGTGATCCGCGGCACCAATCTCGAAGTCGCCTACTTCGACCAGCACCGCATGGCCCTGAACGAGTCGCTGAACGCCCTCGACAACGTCGCCGGCGGATCCGACAGCGTCGAGATCAATGGCCAGCGCAAGCACGTCATCGGCTATCTGCAGGACTTCCTGTTCACGCCGGAGCGCGCGCGCGCACCGATCACCAAACTGTCCGGCGGCGAACGCAATCGCCTGCTGCTCGCCAAACTGTTCGCGCGTCCGGCCAACGTGATCGTCATGGACGAACCGACCAACGACCTCGACATCGAGACCCTGGAACTGCTCGAGGAATTGCTCGCGAGCTGGCCCGGCACCTTGCTGCTGGTCTCGCATGACCGCGATTTCCTCGATTCGGTCGTCACCAGCACCCTGGTCTTCGAGGGCGATGGCCGCGTGCAGGAATACGTCGGCGGCTACAGCGACTGGTTGCGCCAGCGCGCGGCCGCAGCGGCGGCGAAGTCATCGACGCCGATACCTGCTGCGCCGGCGACCGCTGCCGTCGAGAGTGTTCCAAAGAAGCGCCTCGGCTACAAAGAGCAACGCGAACTCGCCGAACTGCCCGCGCGCATCGAGCAACTCGAAGCCGAACTGGCCGCCTTCGATGCGCGCATGCTCGATCCCGCGTTCTATCAGCAGCCCGCTGCCACGATCACCCTCGCCAACAATGAACGCGCCGAGAAACAGGCGACGCTCGACGCTGCCTATGCGCGCTGGTCGGAGCTGGATGGGTAGTGACGCATCGATCCCGCGCAGCCCTCAAGGTTCCGCGCGCATCGCGTTCAGCGCCGCAGCATCCAAGCGCAACACCGGATAGAGTCCAAGGTCCCGCTCACGCCAGTCCGATCGTTGGTAGAACCAGTCGAGTCGCGCGTAGGGATTCTTCGCGAACTCGGATTCGGCCGCGAGCTTGGCCTCGAACTCGGCCTTGAGCTTCGGGTCCTTGGCCATCAGGTCGCGTGCCAGTTGTTCGGCGACACGGGCGTCGGCGTATTCGCGCTGCTCGAAGATGAGGTTGAAGTCGCCCCAGCGCAGGGCCGAATCGGGCGCGTCCGGTTCGAGGAGGTGGATCGCGACGTTTGCGAGCGGCTGATCCATCGGCACCAGCCAATCACCCGCGCGCAGCGGCATTTCGCGCGATTCGCGACGGTGCTTGAAGGATTGGATCGCGACCCGGCCTTCGAACGAAGCCGGTGCAAACTTCGGCTTCTCGAGTTGCGACACCTCGGCGCGGATCGTGGCATCACGTTCGACGCGGCGCAGCGCGACGCCGTGCGCGCGCAGGCGTTCGAGCACGGCGGTCCACTGCTGCGGCACGACGAAGGCAGCCGGCACGTTCACCGATTGCGCCACCTTGAGGTCGCGCAGGAAGGGTACTGTGATGGTTTTCGGCTTCGACGGGTCATAGCGGATCCATTCCGCACCGCTGACTTCGCTCTCCACGATCGTCCAGTCATAGCCCCTGAACATGAAATCCTCGGCCTTGCCGGCATTGCCCATCTGGATCGGATAAGTCGCGCCGATGCGCCCGGCGCGCGCGACGGTGTCGGCATCGGCGCGCTTCACTGCCGCGCGCAGCGTCCCCGGATGTGCAGCGACGTCGTCGAGCACTGCGGCCAGCAGGTCGTAGGTCGCGCGCACGCGCACCGGATACGACTTCAGCATGTGCGTTTCGACCAGCAGTCCGGCGCGATTGCGGACGGCGGCGTAGCCGGTCGAGAAGCGCGGCCCCGATCCGAAGTTCGCGAACCCCTTGGTTGGATCGGTGCCGTCGTTCATTTCCAGATACGGCGCGAGCAGATGGCCCTGCTTTTCCAGTGCCGGAAACACGCGACCGATCATTGCCGCGCGCTGCCAATCGCGGATGGCCGGATGCTGGTTGCCCCACTCCTCGAGGAACCAGGTCAGGTCGTACTGGTAGTCGGCACCGTTGGTGGTATGCGTGTCGATCAGCAGGTCGGGATCCACCTCGTCGATCAGCGCGAGCAACGCGCGCATCTCGGGCGCGTCGGCCTTGATGTAGTCGCGATTGAGATTGATGCGCTGGCTGGTGCCGCGCCAGCCCATCTCGACCGGGCCGTTCTGGTTGATGCGATTGAACGTCGAACGGCGCTCGTGGCCGTCGAGGTTGAAGATCGGCACGAACACCAGCGTCGCGTGGTCGAGCCAGCGCATGGCACGCTGATCGTTCGCCGCGATGTCGGCGAGCAGCATCAGTCCTGCGTCCTTGCCTTCGATCTCGCCGGCATGGATGCCGGCCTGCACGAGCACGACTTCGCGGTCGGACTTGAATTCGCCGGCGACGACGGCGACGAGCTTGCGCCCTTGCGGCGTCGTGCCGAAGCGGCGCACGGCAATGCGATCGCTGGCCACGTCGAGCCGATCGATGAAGGCGTAGGTCGCGGCCGCATCGGGCGTGCGCAGCAATTTCATCGCTTCCGCGGGCGTTTCGAGGCGCTTGGCTTCGACGACGCCAGCCGCGAGCAGGAACAAGAACAACATCAAACGTTTCATGCTCACCTCAGTTGTCTCGTTCAATCACCCTGTCCATCAGGGCTCGGCGGCACGACGTTTCATCGCTTCGGCGACATCGTGCCCGAGCCACCCGTCGATCAATCGGTGGATTCCGTAGAGCACCGGCGTCGCGGCCATCGCGAAACCGGCCTTGTAGGCATAGTTCACCAGACCGACCGCGAGGAACAGCGACACCGGCCACTGCTGCGGTCCGAGCACGAAGGCGATGTAGAGCACGATGAAGCTGTCCACCAGCTGCGAAACGGCCGTGGAACCGGTGGCGCGCAGCCAGATCCAGCGCTCTCCGGTCGCCTTGCGGATGCGGTGGAAGATGCCGACGTCGATCAGTTGGCCCACCAGGAACGCCACGATCGAGCCGCCG
>DATMVT010000041.1:0-4620 GCA_035562895.1 Patescibacteria group bacterium
GTTCGCCGAAGCGGCGTGGCTGATCACCGCCCCGGCCACCAGGAACAACGTCAACACGACCTTCGCGGTCACCCGAAGCAGCACCACGTAGAGCAAGACGACATGCACGCACACCAGCAGGATGAACACGGCGACGGCAACGGCTGCTCCGTTGATTCCCTCGAACGCACCGGCGTCCCGCGTCGCATGCCAGAACGCGCGGTTGCTCACGAGGGCAAAAAAGAGGCTCGCCAGGAGCGCGAGCAGCTCGACGCTGACGATCGGCCGCGCCCTCAGCAGTCCAACGAGTCGCTGCCGCCCGTAAAGCGGCGGACCGCTCTTGCGCGCATCGCGCAAGAGCGAGATCCGCGGATCGCGTGCGCGCTTGCGTTTAGCCATGACGACGTGGATCGATCTTGCGGATTCTGAGCATCGAATTTCCTGAGAGCCATCGCGCGAGCGACCGTGCCGACGGTCGGTTCGGAAAAGCACGGAAGCGGCGCACCCCAGCAGAGCCGCCGCCCCGTCGTCCTCAACTCGAAACGGCAGCATCCTCGATGGCAATTCCCTGTTCGACCGCGGCGACGAAGATCCAACCCGAATTCTCGCGGCCCGTCCGACCATGGCGCCGGATCAGCGTCACCACGGCGTCGAGTTGGTCGTCTTCGCAAAACACATCGAGCTGGATCTCCTGCGTGACCCGTTCGCCCAGTTCGACCGAATACTGCTGCTCGCGCGCGTTTGACGCGCGCAACAAACCGGCGGCATGGACGACGCTGATCCGACGCTCACCGGCGGCTTCGAGGGCGTGGACGATGTCGCTCATGCGATGGGCATGCAGTAGCGCAGTGATGCGTTTCATGGCGATTTCTCCTGGGTACGTCGTTCAGCGCGGGTTTCCAGCCACTCATAGAGCACAGGCAACAGGATCAGCGTCAGGAAAGTCGAACTGATCAGGCCACCGACGACGACCGTCGCAAGAGGGCGCTGTGTCTCGGCGCCAACCCCGCTTGAAACCAGCATCGGCACCAGACCGAGGATCGCGACGCTTGCGGTCATCAGCACCGGTCGCAGGCGCAGCGCGGTGCCTTGCACGACCGCTTCACGCACCGACAGACCGCGTTCGCGCTGCTCGTTGAGGAATGTCACCAGCACGATGCCGTTCAACATCGCCACACCAAACACGGCGATGAAGCCGATCGCTGAGGGCACCGACAAATACTGCCCAGTCAGAAACAGCGCGAGCAGCCCGCCGATCGTCGCGAATGGCACATTGGCCAGGATCAGTGCGGCGAACTTGATCGAGTTGAACGCGGTGTACAGCAGCACGAAGATGAAGAAGATCGTGATCGGCACGATCAGGCTCAACTTGGCCAACGCACGTTGCTGGTTGGCGAATGCGCCACCCCATTCGACCCAGTATCCGGGCGGCAACTTCACCTGAGCCGCAATCGCGGCACCGGCTTCCTTGACGAAGCCGTCGACATCGCGGCCACGAACGTCCATCTGGATCACGGCATAGCGTTGCAGCTGTTCGCGGCGTACGAACGAATAGCCCTCCGCCACGGTCACGTTGGCCACTTCCGACAACGGCACCAGTGCACCGGACGCCGCCTTCAGCGGGATGCGGCGCAGCGATTCCACCGAGGTGCGCACGTCGTCGTCGAGCCGCACGGCGATGTCGAAACGTTTGACGCCATCGAGCAACACACTGACCGGTTCCCCACCAAGTCCGTTGCGCACGATCGTCAGCACGTCCTCAGCGTTCATGCCGTGGCGCGCCAGTTCCTCACGATCGACCTCGATGCGGATCTGCGGCTTGCCGACATTGGCTTCGAGTGACAGGTCCGCCACGCCGGCGATGCCTGCCAGGATCGGCTTGATCTCCGCGCTGATCCGGTCGAGCTCGTTCAGATCCTCGCCGTAGAGTTTCAACGCCAGCGTTGCGCGCACGCCAGAGATCAACTCCTCGACGCGCATCTGGATTGGCTGGGTGTAGCCCGGCACCACGTTCGGCACCACTTTCTCCAGCGTTTCCTGCATGTCGACTTCGAGTTGCTTGATCGTGCGCCCAGACTTCCATTGCTTCTCGGGTGTCAGCGCGGTGTAGATCTCCATGTAGTTCACGTCGGCGGTCTCGCCTTTCTCGGCGCGGCCGATCATCGCGAGCGTGGTCTCGACCTCGGGAAACTTTTTGAAGGCATCGGCAATGGTCTTGCTGGTCTGGATCGATTCGTCGAGCGACGTCGACGGAATGCCAGTGACGCGCCACATGATCGAGCCTTCCTGCAACTGCGGCATGAACTCCTTGCCGAGGAATGGAAACAGCGCGAGGCTGCCGATCAATGCGATGACGGCAGTGACCACAACGACGCCCTTGCGCGCGAGTGCTTTGGCGAGCATCGGCTGGTAGCCGCGTTTGAGCTGCGCGACCAGCCACGTGTCTTTCTCCTCCTTCGGCTTGAGGATCATCGACGCCAGCACCGGGATCAGCGTCAGACTGAGCAGCAATGATCCGCCCATTGCGAACGCGATGTTGAACGCCATCGGCTTGAACAATTTGCCTTCCAGCCCTTCGAGGCTGAACAGCGGCAGGAACACGACGATGATGATCAGGATCGCGAACGAGACCGGATTGGCGACTTCCCTCGCGGCAGCGAGGACAGCCGAGGTTCGATCCACGGTCTCTCCATGCGCCTTGCGCTCGGCCATGATTCGGAACGCGTTCTCGACCATCACGACTGAACCATCGACCATCATGCCGATGCCGATCGCGAGGCCGGCGAGCGACATCAGGTTGGCCGACAATCCGAACTGGCCCATGCCGATGAACGCGATCAGCATCGCGAGTGGCAGCGTGACGATCACGACCAGCGCCGAGCGCAGTTCGCCCAAAAACAGGAACAGGACCACCGCGACCAGGATCGAACCTTCGATGAGGGCTTTGGTGGCGGTGCCGACGGCCTTGTTGACGAGGTCGGTGCGCTCATAGACCGGCTTGACGATCATGCCCTCAGGCAACGCACCGCTGACCGCGGCCAACTTCGTTTTCACTGCCTCGACGACATTCTTCGCGTTCTCGCCGATGCGGGACAGCGCCATGCCGAGCACGACTTCCTCTCCATCACGCGTCACCGCGCCAAAGCGAGGCGCCGGCGACTCGATCACCCGACCGATGTCGCGGATGTAGACGGGCACGCCGTCCTCGGCCTTGAGCACGATGCCACCGATGTCTTCGGCCGAGGTCAGCAAGCCGAGGCCGCGCACCAGATACTGCTCGCGGCCGACGTCCATCACATTGCCACCGACCTGGCCGTTGTTCGCTGGCAACGCGTTGATCACGTCGGCGAAGCTGAGGCCGCGCGCATACAACCGCTGTGGATCGATGCGCACCTGATACTCGCGCTCACCACCGCCCCAGGAGGTGACGTCGTCGACACCGGGTGCAGTGCGCAGGATCAGCCGCAACGTCCAGTCCTGCCACGTGCGCAGATCCATGTCGGTGATTTCGTCTTTCGAGACACCGGGTGCACGCTCGACCGTGTACCAGAACACCTGACCAAGACCCGAGCTGTTCGGACCCATGCTCGGCTTGCCATAACCTTCCGGCAATCGATCACCCACTTCCTGCAACCGCTCGTTGACGAGCTGACGCGCGAAGTAGGTATCCATGTCGTCTTCGAAATACACCGAGACGTAGGACAACCCGAACAGGCTGACCGAACGGATCTCCTGCACTTTCGGCAGACCCGCCATCGCCGACTCGACCGGGAATGTCAGGAGTTGCTCGACGTCTTCGGCCGCGAGCCCGGGTGACTCGGTGTAGATGTTGACCTGGGCCGGCGTGACGTCGGGGAACGCATCGATCGGAACGTTGCGCACGGCTTGCGCGCCGAGAAACGCGATGACTCCGAATACGATCAGGACCAGAAACTTGTAGCGCAGCGAGAGTTCAACCAGACGATTCAGCATGGCGACCCTCCGGCGCGCGGCAGGCGGGTGTCAATGCGCATGACCTTCTCCCAACTGCGACTTCAGCATCTGCGCCTTGAGTGCGTAGGCACCCTCGACGACGATGACGTCGCCGGCACTGACGCCATCACTGATCACCGTCTGAGCGCCGACCACGGCACCGATGCGCACCGCGACCGGTGTCAGGGTGCCGTCGGCATCCTGACGAAACACGATCGATTCGCCTTCGAGTTGCAACAGCGCCGCGGTCGGCACCGCCAATTGCGGTTCCGAATCGCTGCCGGCATCGAGATAGGCCTCGACATAGTCGCCACCATGCAGTTGGTCACCGGTGTTCACGACCTCGATGCGCACCAGCGCATTGCGCGTGTTCTCGGACGTGCGATGCGCGCGTTGCACGACCTTGCCGGGCAAGGTCACATCGCCGAGTACCAGTCGCGCGGCACTGCCGACGGCGACACGACGCGCGACATCCGCCGGTAGCTTCGCGTCGACCCAGACCGTGGATTCGTCGACGAGCCGGAACAGGGTGCGGCCTGGTTCGATGCGTTCGCCGACCACGAAGGAATCTTCGGTCAGACGGCCAGCGTGTGACGCATGCAGCGTGAACTCGCCATTGGACCGACCAGAACCCGCGGCCAAACCGTACGCGCGAGCCGTCGCCCTGGC
>DATMVT010000042.1:0-2394 GCA_035562895.1 Patescibacteria group bacterium
CACGCCGATCACGGCCCGCAGCGAGGACGACGGAGATGTGTCAGTGACGATGGCGGCCAGCCAACGCACGCTGACGGTGCCGCGCGGCACGCCGCTGCTCGCCGCACTGGAAGCGCTCGGCGTATCGGTCGCCTCGGGTTGCCGCCGTGGCATCTGCAACACCTGCGCCTGCGAGAAGCGTTCCGGCACCTCGCTCGATCTGCTGACCGGCACGAGCACCCACGACGCCGTCTCGGCGCTGCGCCTGTGCGTCAGCGCCGCCGCCACCGACCTCGTTCTGGAGCTCTGAGCCCATGACCCGCCCCGCCAATCGCGTTCTCTCCAACGCCGAACTGGACGACTTCGCGCGCGAACTCGACGCGCTGCGCACCCGCACCGTCGCCTCGCTCGGTCAAGCCGATGCGGACTACATCCGCGCCGTCATTCGCGCAATTCGCCATTGCGGCCTCGGCGGTCGCGCCCTGCTGATCGGCAGCGCGATCGCCTCGTTCTGGTGGCCTGCGCTGCTGCTGCCCGGATGGTTGCTCGGCGTGCTGTTGCTGGCCTTGTCCAAGATCCTCGAGAACATGGAGCTCGGACACAACGTGATGCACGGCCAGTACGACTGGATGCGCGACCCGCATCTCGACGGCCGCCGCTACGAATGGGACATCGCCGGCACCAGCGACAATTGGCGCAAGACGCACAACTACCAGCACCACACCTGGACCAATGTGCGCGGCATGGACGACGACGTCGGCTACGGTCTGCTGCGCCTGTTCCCGGAGCAGCGCTGGAAGCCGTTCCATCTGCTGCAGCCGTTCGTCGCGGTGATCTTCGCGATCCTGTTCGAGTGGGGCATCGCGGTGCAGGAACTGCGCCTCGGCCGCTGGCTCGGCGGACGCACGAAGACCTCGGAGCTGCGCGAACAATTCCGTCCCGTCGGCCGGAAGATGGCGCGCCAGGTCGTTCGCGACTACATCGCCTTCCCGCTGCTCGCCGGTTCCGGCTTCCTGCCGGTGCTGCTCGGCAGCATCGCCGCCAACGTGCTGCGCAATCTGTGGACGTACATGATCATCTTCTGCGGCCACTTCACCGCCGACGCCGAGACCTTCGCGAAGGATTCCGTGCAGGGCGAATCGCGCGGCCGCTGGTACCTGCGACAGCTGCGCGGATCTTCCAACCTGGCCGGCGGCCGCGTGCTCGACCTGATGTCGGGCAATCTGAGCCACCAGATCGAGCACCACCTGTTCCCCGACGTGCCCGGCAATCGTTACGCCGGGATGGCCGTCGAGGTGCGCGCGATCTGTGCACGCTACGGCCAGCACTACAACACCGGCTCGCTGCCCCGGCAGTTCAGCCAGGTGCTGTGGCGCATCGTCCGACATGCGTTCCCGAGCCACCCGGAGATCGAACCAGCGACGCAGACGGGCGCCGCGCACGACGCGCATCCGATCGCGGCGCGCGGCGCCTAGACGAATTCAGGCGATGGTCTCCTGCGCGGCATCGCACGCGGCCAGCTTCGCGCGCATGTGCGCCCGCATCGCTTCGTTCTTGGCGTGGATGGCGGCGCGCAACACGATCGCGAGCGCCGCCGCCTCGCGGTCATGTCCAGCCTCTTCGCATCGCGCCAGGGCACACCGCGCCGATTCCAGCCAGCGCAAGGTCGCACACAGTTGTTCGCCGCTCATCATGGCCTGCTCCGCGGAAGTCGCAAGGACAGGCTAGGCGCATCGCCGGACGGCGGCCTCGGGCGAAGTCGGAATCACGCCTGCGAAATGTCGCAGGCGACGGCGTCACTCCGGCTGCGTCGGCGCGGACGCGTCGGCGGCTTCGGGGACGTCGTCCTCGGGTGCGGCGCCATGACGGGCCCGCCAAGCCGCCAGTCCGCCCTGGAGGATCAGCACGTTTTCCCAACCGGCCACCCGCATCGCGAAGCCGGCCTGGGCCGAGAGCGAACCCGTGTTGCAGTAGACCAGCACCGGCTTGTCCTTGGGGATTTCGGCACGCCTCGACAACAGTTGGCGCCATTCGATGTGGATCGCACCGGGCAGATGATCCTGCGCGAACTGGCCGGCATCGCGGGTATCGATGACCAGGAACTTCTCGAGGTCGCCGGCGCCGATCTGATCGGCGAAGATCACGCCGCCGCCATAGTCGACGAAGTCGAAATAGGCCGCCATTTCCTCGACTGCCGCCTCGTCGGCGCGCGCGCCGGTGCCGGCGACGCCGCCGAGCAACGCGATCAGGATCATCATCGTTCGATGCAGTTTCATCCGTTTTCCTTGGGTCGATGCGCCGGCGCCAGGGTTTCACGCATGCGCAGCGCGACCACGACGCCCGACAGGAAGGTGATTGCGGCGACGCAGGCGATCGCGGCAGGCAGGCCGAACGCGTCGGCGATCAGTCCGGACA
>DATMVT010000043.1:0-1814 GCA_035562895.1 Patescibacteria group bacterium
CGCGCACCGGGCCAGGAAAACGCGGAGCCGCTGCAGGTCTTCCGCGCGTTCGGCACCGAGCCGTTCTGGAACGTCAATGTCGAGGACACGACGCTGACCTACACCACGCCCGAGGACCAGGCCGGGCAGGTCATGCAGGGCAAGCGCCGCGCACTGAAAAACGGCGTCGAACTCAGCGGCAACCACGCCGGCAAGCCGTTCACGCTGACGGTCACCGCCGGCGACTGCAGCGACGGCATGTCCGACAACCAGTACACGATGGTGTCGACCTTCCGTGTCGGCGACATCGATTACAAGGGCTGCGGCGAAGCGGCGAAGTAGCACGCGACGTCCTACAACGAAGCGAGATCGAAACCGTCGTCGCTGACCCGCAGCACCGATCCCTGTTCGTACCAGTCGCCCAGCACGATGCGCGTGTGGCCGGCGCCTTCGTGATGGATCGCCGGTCGATGCGTATGCCCGTGGATCATCCGGCGCACGCCGTAGCGCGCGAACCATGCCTGCACCGTGGCGGGCGTGACGTCGGTGATCGACTCGGACAGGCCGCTGGCCAGCAATTCGCCATGGCGCGCCTTGCTCGCCGCCCGCGCCTGCGCCGCGAACGCCAGCCGCGCGGCTAGCGGTTGCGACAGGAACTGGTGTTGCCAGCGCGGATCCCGGGTCTGCGCGCGGAACTGCTGGTAGGCCGCGTCGTCCGTGCACAGCAAATCGCCATGCAGGACCAGCGTCGGTTCGCCGTGCAGCATGACCACCGCCGGGTCGGGCAGGATCGTCATGCCAGCGCGCCGCGCGTATGTATCGCCGAGCAGGAAGTCGCGGTTGCCGCGGATGAAATACGTCGGCACGCCCGAAGCGGTGAGTGCGCGCAGCTTGTCGGCCACGAAGGCGCCGGCTGCGGAGGGATCGTCGTCGCCGACCCACGCCTCGAACAGGTCGCCCAAGATGTACAGCGCGTGCGCCCCGCGCGCCTCGCCATCGAGGAAGTCACCGAACAACTCCGTGATCGCCGGGCGTTCGGGGTCCAGGTGCAGGTCGGAAATGAACAGCGTGGTCATCGCCGCAGTGTAATCGGCCGCACGGCGCCGACGACATGCGGAAATCTGCGGGCGGCGAGGGCGGCGGGCAGGCCGCGCCAGCGGCATTTCGAGCCGCCGAGCGGCCTGCCCGCCGTCCTCGCCGCGTCATGAAGGCTGGTCTGTGTCGTCACCCGGCTAAAATGTGCGCATTCCGTTCGATAGCCCGCCCATGACCGTCCGCACCCGCTTCGCCCCCAGTCCCACCGGTTACCTGCACATCGGTGGCGCGCGCACCGCGCTCTACTGCTGGCTGGAAGCCCGCCGCAAGGGCGGGCAGTTCATCCTGCGCATCGAGGACACCGACCGCGAGCGCAGCACCCAGGCCGCGATCGACGCCATCCTGCAGGCGATGGACTGGCTGGGCCTGGACTACGACGAAGGCCCGATCTACCAGACCCATCGCCTCGACCGTTACAAGGAAGTCGCCGAGCAATTGGTCGCTTCGGGCCATGCGTACTACGCCTACGAGACCAAGGAAGACCTCGAAGCGATGCGCGAGGCGGCGATGGCCGCAGGCGAAAAGCCGCGCTACAACGGCGCCTACCGCGACGCCAACGCCGGCTGGCGCGATGACCCGAACCGGGTGATCCGATTCCGCAATCCTCCGGATGGCGTGGTCGCCTGGGAGGACAAGGTCAAGGGCCGCATCGAGATCGCCAACAGCGAACTCGACGATCTCGTGATCTTCCGCAGCGACGGCTACGCCACCTACAACTTCGCGGTGGTGGTGGACGACAT
>DATMVT010000044.1:0-2599 GCA_035562895.1 Patescibacteria group bacterium
TTTGGTCGAATGAGAGCAGTTGCCACCAAGCCTGAAAGCTCGGTCTGGATGAGTCGTCCTTTGGTGGACGAATGCGGTTGAACAAGGCGTCGAAGACGCCCGATGTCGGAGCACGAATGGCCGCGAGCATGAACGATGGCAGAAAGTACGCCAACGCTTCCGGCGTGAAGTAGTTCAGCGTGTGTGTCTCGCCCGCAAGCGTGGCGGCATTGTGTTCTCGCCATGATGTGCCGAGGAACAGCCTGGTGGTTCCCTCATCGTGATCGCTGGCGGTGATTGAACCCTTGGGCATGGCGGCCGAAGCGAATGCCCGTTCGATCCTCGCCGATAGTCTGGAAGCATGGTCTGGCGGCATCGCTTGATGGTATTGCCCGCATATGACGTCGGCAATTGATCCTCGGAGCGAGTTGGCGGCCCCTCTGCTGCGTGGACGTGGGGTGATGTTGTGCGGGAGCATTCGGGCTTCGTTGAATCCGGAGTCCGCCATGCCGCGTCGTTATGTCACTGCCGATGTGTTCACCGATGTGCCGTTCGGCGGCAATCCGCTGGCCGTGGTGCTGGACGCGGAAGGATTGACGGACGCGCAGATGCAGGCGATCACGCGCGAGTTCGGGTATTCGGAATCGACCTTCGTGCTGCCGCCGCGCGATGCCGTGCACACGGCGCGGGTGCGGATTTTCACGCCGACGCGCGAGGTGCCGTTCGCGGGACATCCGAATGTCGGTACGGCGGTGGTGCTGGCGCGCGAGTGGGCACGCATGGGCCGGGCCCTGCCGGATCGGTTCCTGTTCGAGGAAGGCGCAGGGCTGGTGCCGGTGGCCTTGCAGGTACGCGACGGCGTGGTGGTGGCCGCTGAACTGCGTGCGCCGGAACGATTGTCCGTGGGTGCGGCCGTGTCGCTTGCCGATGCCGCGGATTGCCTGGGGCTCGCGGCCGGCGACCTGCGTGCCGACGATCATGCGCCGTGCATCGCCTCGGTCGGGTTGCCGTTCCTGATCGTCGAACTCGCCTCGCGCGAGGCGCTTCGCCGCGCTCATGGCGAACGATCGGTGCATGAACGCGTGCTTCGGCCGATCGGCATCGACGGTGTCTATGCCTACGTGCGCGGCGCCAGCGAAGGCGATTGGCACGCGCGCATGTTTGCACCACTCGACGACATGCCCGAGGACCCGGCCACCGGCAGCGCCACCGCGGCGATGATCGCGCTGCGTGCATCATTGCCGAACGCAGGCGACGGCGAACAGGCGTGGTTGATCCACCAGGGCGAGGACATGGGTCGCCCGAGCCGATTGTCGGGCCGCAGCGTGCGAGAAGCGGGCGAGGTCACCCGCGTGCATGTCGGTGGCGGTGCGGTGGTGATGATGGCGGGCGCGTTGCACGTCTGACCAGGCAGGACGCGGGCTTCGGAAATTTCGCAGCCCGGCGCAGGTCGAACGCGCAGCGGCGTTTCCGAAGCGCACGCAGGCGGCGCGATGTCCCGATGCCGAGAATGGTCCCTGTCCGGTGAGCACACCGGCACACACTCCCACCACGCAAAGGAAACCACGCCATGAACCTGATCAAGTCCCTCGTCCTCGGCCTCGCGCTGACGCTGGCTTCGCTCGCCGCCTTCGCTGCGCAGATCAATCTCAACACCGCCAGTGCGGCGCAGCTGGAAACGTTGAACGGCATCGGTGCCTCGAAAGCCGAAGCCATCGTCGACTATCGCAAGGAACACGGTGCCTTCAAGTCGGTCGATGAACTGGCCAACGTCAAGGGCATCGGTCTGAAGACCGTCGACAAGAACCACGAGCAGATGACCGTCGCTGCGAAGTGATCGCGTTCGTCGACGCATCGATCCGGACGCCCGCCCAGCGCGGGCGTTTCGCGTTCAGATCTGGAATTCGCCCACCGGCGCCGGTTTCGACAGGTCTTCGCGTTCACGCCAGGATTGCGGCGTCAGCGGCAGGGGTTCGCCGTCGGCGAGCGCGCGGCGCAGGTCGCGCAGATCGATGTCGGGAATCAGCGTGCGGATCAAGGCTTCGGCGTAGTCGCGCAAGACGCGATCCTTGCGGATCAGCAGCCAGGTCGTGCATTCCGGAAACAGGCCGTGGGCGGGCAGGGCGACCAGATCGGCGTCTCCGGCATCGACGGCCATTTCGGCGAGGATGCCGACGCCCATGCCGGTGCGCACATAGGCCTTGATCAAGTCGGCATCGCGCGCGGTCACGCCGATCTCGGGCGTCAGGCCGGCGTCATGGAAGGCGCGCCGCAACGAGGAATCCGGCGCGCGGCTCGATTCGTACGAGATCAATGGAAACGCCGCGAGATCGGCCAGCGTCAGCGCGCGACCGAGTTCGGTCAGCGGATGCCCGCGCGGCACCAGCACGACGCGCTCCCAACAGTAGATCGGCAGCGTCAGGTCGGCCTGCGGTGGCGTGCCGGAGCTGCTGACGATGGCGATGTCGGCTTCGCCGTTCTCGTGGCGCGCGACGGTTTCGGCATCGCCGCCGGGCGCGACATGCAGCGCGACCTGCGGAAACCGCTGCTTCAGCGCCGCGAGCGGGCGAGGCAGCACATAGCGCGCCTGCGTGTGCGTGGTCGCGATCAGCAACTCGCC
>DATMVT010000045.1:0-6002 GCA_035562895.1 Patescibacteria group bacterium
GGCATGTACTGCAAGACCTTCTGCTGCATCGGATCCATGCCGGCCGGCGACGGCGACATCTTCTGGGTGATCCACATGATCGCGGCATTGGCGACCGGCAGCACGAAGTAGGGATCGCGCGCCGACAGGTTGGTCAGCCAGCCGATGAAGGGCGCATGGCGCAGTTCCACCGATTCCAGCAACACCCAGTACAAGGCGATGAACACCGGGAACTGCAACAGCAGCGGGAAGCAGCCACCGACCGGATTGATCTTCTCTTTCGAATACAGCTCCATCATCGCCTGGTTGAACTTCTGGCGATCTTCGCCGTAGCGCTGCTTCAAGGCCTCGATGCGCGGCTGCACCTTGCGCATCTTGGCCATCGAGCGGTACTGGGTTTCCGACAGCGGATAGAGCAGCAGCTTGACCAGCAGGGTGGTCAGGATGATCGCGAAACCCCAGTTGCCGACGAGGCCGTGCAAGGCGTTGAGCAGCCAGAACACCGGCTTGGCGACGATCGTGACCATGCCGTAGTCGATGGTCAGGCCGAGACCCGGCGCGATGTCGTCGAGCTTTTTCTGTTCCTTCGGACCGACGTACAGGCGCGCTGCGCGCGTGACGTTCGCACCGGGTGCGACCTTGAAGCCGGGTCCCATCTGGCGGATCAGGTACCGCGGCGCGCCCTGGTCGGTGATGACGGCCGTGCTGTAGGCCTGTGCTTCGGTGACTTCGGGAATCCACGCGGCGAAGAAGTAGTGCTGCTGCTGCGCCGCCCAGCCACCGGTGATGGTCCGGTTCAAGGGTTCGCTGGCGAAATCGTCGAACGCCAGCTTTTCGAACTTTTCTTCTTCGCTGTACCAGGCCGCACCGACGAAGCTGTACTGCTCCGGGTTGGTGAACGAGAACTTGCGGTTCACGATCGGCGAGGTGCGCGTCAGCTGGGTGTAGGCGCTCGCCGACCATTCGGCGGCCGAGGCGTTGTCGACCCGAGTGGCGACATCGACGGTGTAGTCGCCACGCTTCAGCGCGAATGTCTTGGTGACGGTGACGCCATCGCGGGTCCAGGTCAGCGGGATTTCGATGCGATCCTGGCCTTCGCCGAGACGGTATTCGTCCTGCGCGGCGGCGAAGACGGCGCGATGATCGGGCGCGGCGGACGTGCTCGAGACCAGCCCGGATTGCGCGACGAAGAAATGTTCGCCCTCGCCGTCGAAGATCTGCACGCTCGGCGTGGCTTCTCCGGCCTTGACCGGATAGTGGCGCAGGTTGGCCTTGCGAACGGTGCCGCCGCGCGTGTCGATGTCCAGTTCCAGCACGTCGCTGACGACGCGGATGATGCGACTGGGTGCGTCGACCACCGTGGTCGGTGCCTCGACGTCACCCGGCGCGGCCACGACCGGTGCACTGTCGGCGCTCGGCAAGTCGGCGGAACGGCTGCTGGTCGCGGGGCGATCGATGTCGGTGGCGGCAGGAACCGGCATCGGCTGGATGCGGTGGTAATCGTTCTGCCAGGCGTTCCACAGCAGGAAGCCGAGGGCCGCCAGCGCGATCCAGAGAAAACTGCGCGCATTGTTCATTTGGGATTCGCTACGAAAGGAAGAAGGCTCAGGGCGCGTCGGTCGCGGCCCGGGAAAGGTCGGCGATTGTGCCGGTCGCGGGCGCCGGCTTCAACGCGGCGAGTCGGTCGAACAGCTTTTCGACGTCGCTGCGGATGGCCTTGGCGTCGGCTTGAGCGATGTCGCCGCGGGCAACGACGACGAATCCGAACGCAGGCAGGCCGATACGGCGCAGCCGAAAGGCTTCGCGCACGATGCGCTTGATGCGATTGCGGCTGCTCGCCAGCGGCACGGCGCGCTTGGGCACGGTGATGCCGAGTCGTGGCGCGGCATCGGCGACGACCAGACCCCGGAAAAGCTTCGAGCCGGCACTGAGGCCGGCTCGAAAGGCAAGATCAAACTCGGGCTTGGACAGGATGCGCGCGGTACGCGGGAAACCCGCGACGGACATCTCGACCGGCCTGATTACGGGATCAGGCGGACGCGGCCCTTGGCACGACGGGCATTGAGGATCTTGCGGCCGCTCTTGGTCGCCATGCGTGCACGGAAACCGTGATCGCGGGCGCGCTTGAGATTGCTCGGTTGGAATGTGCGCTTCGTCGCCATGACAGCACCGTCGTCCGGGATTGAAAAAAGGGCGCGAATCTTATGCAGATCGCGGCCGCGCGTCAAGGCGCAGGCTGAGCGGTGGCTGTCCGGCGCCGCAACCGGCGCTGGTACACTGGCCGGCCCGACGCGCCCAGCGTCGCTATACACGCGCGCGGCCTCGATGCGATCACTTTGGGAACGCCTGCTCGAACGACTCGAATCCGAGTACAGCGAGCAGGACATTCTGACCTGGCTGAAGCCCCTGCAGGTGGGCGGTGGCGACGGCGTGCTGCGGCTGCTGGCGCCGAACGCCTTCGTGCTGGATGTCGTGCGCGAGCGCTTTCTGGCCCGGATCGAAGCCGTGGCGCAGCACCTCGCCGGTGGCGAGCTGCAGGTGCGGCTCGACGTCGGATCGAATGCACGTGCCGCCGAGCCGAGCCGGACACCGACCGCCGGCCATGGCGCGAACGCCGTCGCCTTCGATCCCGAATTCGAGGCGAACCTGGACCCGCACTACACCTTCGACAACTTCGTCGAAGGCAAGTCGAACCAGTTGGGCCGCGCCGCCGCCTACCAGGTGGCCTTGAACCCGGGCCGGCGCGAATCGAATCCGCTGCTGCTCTATGGCGGTACCGGTCTCGGCAAGACCCACCTGATGTACGCCGCCGGCAACCTGATGCGCACCAACAACCCGGGCTTCCGCGTGCTGTACCAGCGCTCGGAGCAGTTCGTCAGCGCCATGATCAAGGCGCTGCAGAGCAAGAACATCGACGAGTTCAAGAACCGCTACCGCACGGTCGATGCGCTGCTGATCGACGACATCCAGTTCTTCGCCGGCAAGGACCGCACCCAGGAAGAGTTTTTCCACACCTTCAACGCGCTGTTCGAGTCGAACCAGCAGATCATCCTGACCTGCGACCGCTATCCGAAGGAAGTCGAGAACCTGGAGCCGCGCCTGACCTCGCGCCTCGGCTGGGGTCTGCCGGTCGCGATCGAACCGCCGGACTTCGAGACCCGCGCCGCCATCCTGCTGCGCAAGGCCGAACTGAAGGGTCTCGTGCTGCCGGAAGATGTCGCGTTCATGATCGCGCGGCGCATGCGTTCGCACGTGCGCGACCTCGAAGGTGCATTGAACACGCTGGCGGCACGCGCCCATTTCACCGGCCGCGCGATCACCATCGAATTCGCCCAGGAAGCCTTGCGCGACCTGATGACGGTGCAGGAGCGCACGCTCAGCATCCCGAACATCCAGAAGCTCACCGCGGACTACTACCAGTTGCGCGTCGCCGACCTGTTGTCGAAGCGACGCACCCGCCAGCTCGCCCGCGCCCGGCAGATGGCGATGGCGCTGACCAAGGAGCTGACCTCGCATTCGTTGCCGGAGATCGGCGACGGCTATGGCGGTCGCGACCACACCACGGTGCTGCATGCCTGCCGACTGATCACCGAACTGCGCGAGACCGACGGCAAGATCCGCGAGGACTGGGACAAGTTGATCCGGGCCTTGACCGGCTGATCGATCCCGTGCGCCGCCGCCACGGCGCACAACCTTGGGGATGAACGCCGGCAAGCCCTGTGGACAACCTCTGGATCGAAGTTATCCACAAATGATCCACGGCGCTCAGGGTGCTTCACCCACAAGATTTGCTGTCCCTGCAGCACTACGGGCACAACAGGTTGTGGCTGTATCTTGCAGTTATCCCCAACGCCTATCATCATCACCATCTTCATATAAACAAGAAGATGAAAGAGGGAGGCCCATGCGCTTCAGCATTCAGCGGGAAGCCCTGCTCAAACCCTTGACCCAGGTCGTGGGCGTGGTGGAACGACGCCAGACATTGCCGGTTCTGTCCAATGTCCTGGTGGAAGTCACCAATGGCTCGGCCGGTTTCACCGGATCCGATCTCGAGGTCGAACTGTCCGCGCGTTGTTCGGTGGATGACAGCGTCGATGGCGTGACGACCTTGCCGGCGCGCAAGTTGTTCGACATCGTGCGTGCCTTGCCCGACGGCAGCCGCGTCGATCTCAGCCTCAGCGGCGAGCGCGTGACGCTGAAGGCCGGTCGCAGCCGGTTCACCTTGTCGACGTTGCCGGCCTCCGAATTCCCGACCGTTGACGACATCGACGTGCTCGAGCGCGTGACCCTGACCGAGGCGACGCTGAAGGAACTGATCGACCGCACCGCGTTCGCGATGGCGCATCAGGACGTGCGCTATTACCTCAACGGCATGTTGCTGGACTTGCGCGAGGGCGCGCTGCGCTGCGTCGCCACCGATGGCCATCGTCTGGCCTTGTGCGAAACGATGACCGAGGTCGCGATCAAGGCCAAGCGCCAGATCATCATTCCGCGCAAGGGCGTGAACGAGCTGCAACGCCTGCTCGACGGCGAAGGCGAGCTCGAGCTGGAATTCGGCAAGAACCACCTGCGCGTGACCCGCTCGGACTTCGTGTTCACGACCAAGCTCATCGACGGGCGCTTCCCGGACTACGAAGCGGTGATTCCGATCGGCGCCGACAAGATCGTGCAGTTGCCCCGTGACGAGCTGCGCATGGCCCTGCAGCGTGTCGCGATTCTCTCGAACGAGAAGTACCGCGGCGTGAAGCTGGATGTGGCACCGGGCAAGCTCACCATCGTCGCGCACAATCCGGAGCAGGAAGAGGCGACCGAAGTACTCGAAGTGCAGACCGTGATCGACAATCTCAGTGTCGGTTTCAACGTCAACTATCTGCAGGATGCGCTGGCGTCGCTGCGTGGCGTCAACGTGATGCTGTGCCTGCGCGACGGCAATTCGAGCTGCCTGGTGCGTGACGCCGACAACGAACGTTCGCGTCATGTCGTGATGCCGTTGCGGCTGTGACGCGCAAGCGACATTCGGTGCAACGCTTGCGGCCCCGGCAACCCCGGGGCCGTTGTGTTTGTGGCCGATGAAGATTCTCCGGCTCGACATCGACGGATTGCGCTGCATTCGGCACGAGCGCATCGAGGCGGGGGGTGGCGTGCAGTTCCTGCTCGGGGCCAACGGTGCGGGCAAGACCACCGTCCTCGAAGCGCTGCATCTGCTGGGTTACGGCCGCAGTTTTCGCACGGGTCAGCGCGATGCGGTGATTCAGCGCGGGGCGCAGGAAAGCATCGTGTTCGCCGATGTCGAGCGCGAGCGGGGCGGGCGTAGTCGCGTCGGGTTGCGTCGTGCCGCATCGGTGTGGTCGGCACGAATCGATGAATCCGATGTGGCCGGCCTGGTCGATCTGTTCCGGGTGTGTCCGGTGGTGTGCTTCGAGCCTGGCTCGCACGCCTTGATCGCCGGGGCATCCGAATTGCGTCGTGCCTACCTCGATTGGTCCGTGTTCCACGTGGAACCGGACTTTCTTTCGGCGTGGCGGCGGCACCAGCGCGCGCTCAAGCAACGCAACGCCGGCCTGCGCGCGGGGTGGGCGGACCGCTTGCTCGAACCTTGGGAGCACGAGCTGGCCGATTCGGGACGGGTGATTGCCGCGGCCCGAAGTCGCGTGATCGATGAATTGCGGCCGCGGGTGTCGGAGAAAGTGGGGGCGTTCCTGCCTGAATTGGGTGATGCGCGCCTGTCCCTGGGTTCCGGCTTTGGTGACCGTGACGTCGATGATGCCGCGGCGATCGTGGCGGCCTATGCGTCGGCGCGGAGTCTGGACCGTGAGCGCGGACACACGCGTTTCGGGGCACAACGGGCCGACTGGTCGCTGAGTTTTGCCGAGGCTCCACGAAAAGAGCACCTGTCTCGCGGGCAGGAGAAGTTGGCGGCGCTGTCGATGGAACTGGCGCAGGTCGCGCATTTCCGTGATCGCGTCGGGGAATGGCCGGTATTGCTGCTGGATGATCTGGCGTCCGAGCTGGATGCGGAACAT
>DATMVT010000046.1:0-34209 GCA_035562895.1 Patescibacteria group bacterium
CTGCACATCGTCGAGACGTTCCGGATGCTGCGCGAACGCATCGAGCAGGGCGAGCTGGTGCTTGCGCGACAGCAGCGCCTGGTGCTCGTGCTGGCCGTGGATCTCGACCAGGAAACCGGCGGCTTCGCGCAACACCGACAACGACACCGGCCGGTCGTTGATCCAGGCGCGCGAACTGCCGTCGGCGCGAATGACGCGTCGCAGGCGCAGTTGTTCGTCGTCATCGAGTTCCTGTTCGCGCAGCCAGGCGCGGGCCGCGGTCTGCGCGCGAACGTCGAATTCGGCGGACATTTCGGCGCGCTCGGCGCCATGGCGGACGACGCCGGCATCGCCGCGGCCGCCGGCGAGCAGCATCAGGGCATCGACCAGCAGCGACTTGCCGGCACCGGTTTCGCCGGTGAGCACGCTCATGCCGGCCGTGAAGTTCACGTCGGCGCCATCGATGATCGCGAAATCTTTGACGAACAGGGTACGCAGCATGGGCGACAGGCTAGCAAAGCCGATGCCGTCGCGTCATTGACCCCGGACCGGACGCATTGATAGCGTGCGCCGGATCCCCATCTCGAAGGCATGATGCGCCGCCACGCCGACCACCTCGATGCCCGCTCGCGACACCTGTTGCGAACGCTGATCGCGCAGTACATCCGCGACGGCGAGCCCGTGGGTTCGCGCACGCTGGCAAAGCAAAGCGGCCTCGACCTGAGCCCGGCGACGGTCCGCAACGTGCTGTCCGACCTCGAGGAGGTCGGGCTGATCGCAGCACCGCACACCTCGGCGGGGCGCGTGCCGACGGCCCAGGGCTATCGCCTGTTCGTCGATTCGCTGCTGCAGCTGCAGGCACCCAGGCCGGACGAGCTGGACGCGATGCAGCGCGAGATCCCGTCAGGCGGCAGCACCCACGACCTGCTCGGGCGGGTGTCCGGCGTGCTCAGCCAGTTGACCCATTTCGTCGGACTGGTGACGGTGCCGAAGCGGGAACAGTTCGCGTTCCGCCAGATCGACTTCGTGCAGATCGCCCCGAGCCGTGTCCTGGTGATTCTGGTGTTCACCGACAACGAGGTGCAGAACCGCGTGCTCGACCTGCCGCGTGCCTACGCGCCGGGCGAGCTGGAGCAGGTCGCGAACTACCTGAACCAGAATTTTTCCGGGTTGCAGCTGGACGAGATCCGCCGCCGCATCGTCGCCGAGATGGACGCGGCACGCGATTCGATCGATCGACTGTTGCGCACCTCGATCGAACTCGCCAATGCCTCGTTCCGCGTCGAGTCGCGCGAGGACGTCGTGGTATCGGGCCAGACCAACCTCATGGGCCTGTCCGAGATGGCCAGCGTCGAGCGTCTGCGCGACCTGTTCGATGCCTTCAACCGCAAACGCGAACTGGCACGACTGCTCGAAGGTTGCGCGCATGCGGAAGGCGTGCGCCTGTTCATCGGCGACGAGTCCGGCTTCGCCCCGCTCGGGGATTGCAGCGTCGTCGCCGCGCCCTACGGCGCCGACGGCCGGGTCCTGGGCGTGATCGGCGTGATCGGCCCGACCCGCATGGACTACGACCGTGTCATTCCGGTCGTCCAGACCACCGCCCGGATCTTGTCGGGCACCTTGAAGAACGCCGGACTGGCCCCATAAGCCGGCCGGGGCAAACCGGCCGATTGGCCGAAGACTGGAGAACTCGATGAGTCAGGACACGACGCCGGTCGACGGCGACGAATTCGGCACGCTGCCGGCCGAAGAGCTGGAAGCACGCATCCGCGAACTGGCCAACCAGTTGGGTGCTGCCCGGGACGAGCAGGTGCGCCTGCTCGCCGAGATGGACAACTTGCGCAAGCGGGCGGCGCGCGACGTCGATTCCGCGCGCAAGTTCGGGGTCGAGAAATTGCTGAACGACCTGATGCCGGTCTGCGACGGTCTGGAAATGGGACTGAGCCAGGGCGGCAGCGATCCGCTCAAGTTGCGCGAAGGCATGGACCTGACCTTGAAACTGTTGCTCAAGGCCAGCGAACAGCACGGATTGACGCGACTGAATCCGGTCGGCGAAGCCTTCAATCCGGAATGGCATCAGGCGATGGCGATGGTGCCGACCGGCAACCAGCCCGCCGGCACCGTGCTCGACGTGTTCCAGACCGGGTATCGCTTGCACGAGCGCTTGATCCGCCCGGCCATGGTCACGATCGCGTCCGACCCGCTACCGCCTGAAGACGCGTAGTCGTTCCCCTTGAACCCTGCATTCACATCCTCATAACAGCGTCATCCGCCGCAAGGCATTCAAGTTTTCCGGAGAGAGACAATGGGCAAGATCATCGGTATCGACCTCGGCACCACCAACAGCTGCGTCGCGATCATGGACGGCGGAACGGTCCGCGTGATCGAAAACGCCGAAGGTGATCGCACCACGCCGTCGATCGTCGCGTTCGCGAAGGACGGCGAAGTGATCGTCGGTGCGGCCGCGAAGCGCCAGGCCGTGACCAATCCGAAGAACACCTTCTTCGCGGTGAAGCGCCTGATCGGCCGTAAGTTCACCGACGCCGAAGTCAAGAAGGATCTCGACCTGGTGCCTTACGGCATCCTCGCCCACGAGAATGGCGATGCCTGGGTCGCGACCAGCGACGGCAAGCGCATGGCACCGCCGGAGATTTCGGCCAAGGTGCTGATGAAGATGAAGAAGACCGCCGAAGACTTCCTCGGCGAGCCGGTGACCGAAGCGGTCATCACGGTGCCGGCCTACTTCAACGACTCGCAGCGCCAGGCGACCAAGGACGCCGGTCGCATCGCCGGTCTGGACGTCAAGCGCATCATCAACGAGCCGACCGCGGCCGCGCTCGCCTACGGCCTCGACAAGTCCGGCGGCAAGGACCGCAAGATCGCCGTGTACGACCTCGGCGGCGGCACCTTCGACGTGTCGATCATCGAGATCGCCGAAGTCGATGGCGAGAAGCAGTTCGAAGTGCTGGCGACGAATGGCGACACCTTCCTCGGCGGCGAAGACTTCGACACCCGCGTCATCGACTTCCTGGTCGAGGAATTCAAGAAGGAGCAGGGCATCGACCTGCGCAAGGATCCGCTGGCGCTGCAGCGCCTGAAGGACGCGGCCGAGCGCGCCAAGATCGAATTGTCGTCGCTGCAGCAGACCGACGTGAGCCTGCCCTACATCACGGCGGACGCGTCCGGCCCGAAGCACCTGACGGTGAAGCTGACGCGCGCCAAGCTGGAGTCGCTGGTCGACGATCTGGTCAAGAAGACGATCGAACCGTGCCGTACCGCGATGGCCGACGCCAAGGTCAGCCCGTCCGACATCACCGAGGTGATCCTCGTCGGCGGCATGACGCGCATGCCGCGCGTGCAGGCGGCGGTGACCGAGTTCTTCGGCAAGGAACCGCGCAAGGACGTCAACCCGGATGAAGCCGTGGCCGTCGGTGCCGCGATCCAAGCGGGCGTGCTGTCGGGTGCGGTCAAGGACGTGCTGCTGCTCGACGTGACCCCGCTGTCGCTCGGCATCGAGACCATGGGTGGCGTGTTCACCAAACTGATCGAGAAGAACACCACGGTGCCGACCAAGGCCTCGCAGATCTTTTCGACCGCCGAGGACAACCAGACCGCCGTGACCGTGCACGTGCTGCAAGGCGAACGCAAGGAAGCCCGCTACAACAAATCGCTGGCCAAGTTCGATCTCGCCGGCATCGACGCCGCACCGCGCGGCATGCCGCAGGTCGAGGTGACCTTCGACATCGACGCCAACGGCATCCTGCACGTGTCGGCCAAGGACAAGAAAACCGGCAAGGAACAGAAGATCGAGATCAAGGCCGGTTCGGGTCTGTCGGAAGCCGAGATCGAGCAGATGGTGCGCGATGCGGAGGCGCATCGCGAGGACGACAAGCGTTTCCAGGAACTGGTCGAGGTCCGCAACAAGGCCGACCAACTGGTGCACAGCGTGCGCTCGACCCTCAAGGAACACGGCGCCAAGGTCCCGGGCGACCAGATCGGTCGCATCGAGGAAGCCACCAAGGATCTGGAGTCGGTGATGAAGGGCGACGACAAGGCCAAGATCGAGGCCAAGATCGCCGCACTCGAAGCCGCCGCCCAGAGCCTCGCCGCCGCAGCCCAGGGCGGCGCTCAGCCGGGCCCGGACGCCGCGGCCGGCGCCCAGGCCCAGAAGAACGACGACGTCGTCGACGCCGAGTTCACCGAGGTCAAGGACGACAACAAGTAAGTCGCGAGATGTGATCTGAACCCGCAACCCGGATTGTGCGAGCAGTCCGGGTTTGCTTTTCCCGACGTGTCGAAGATGCAGAAGAACCCAGCCGCATGAGCAAACGCGACTACTACGAAGTGCTTGGTGTCGAGAAGTCGGCGTCGGAGGACGATCTGAAGAAGGCCTATCGCCGGCTGGCGATGAAGCATCATCCGGATCGCAACGACGGCGACAAGGAAGCCGAGGTCAAGTTCAAGGAAGCGAAAGAGGCCTGGGAGGTCCTGTCGGACCCGGCCAAGCGTCGCGCCTATGACCAGCATGGCCACGCCGCGTTCGAGCAGGGCATGGGCGGTGGCGGTGGGTATTCGGATGTCGGTGACATCTTCGGCGACATCTTCAGCGACCTGTTCGGTGGCGGTCGTCGCGGCGGTGGCCAGCCGCGACGCGGCGCCGACGCGCGCATCGTCGTCGAACTCGACCTCGAAGAGGCGGTGTTCGGCGCCACCAAGGAAATCGACGTGCCCGCCGTCGTCAATTGCGACGACTGCGACGGCACCGGGTCGCAGGACAAGAAGAGCAGCACCTGTTCAATGTGCCGCGGTCGCGGTCGCGTGGTCGCGCAGCGCGGCATCTTCCACGTCGAGCAGGCATGCCCGACCTGCAGCGGCAGCGGCAAGCAGATCGAGAATCCGTGCAAGAGCTGTCGCGGCCACGGCCGCATCCAGAAGGAAAAGACGCTGGCGGTGAAGATTCCCGCGGGCGTCGACACCGGCGATCGCGTGCGCCTGGGCGGAGAAGGTCATGCCGGCCCGCCGGGCACGCCGAGCGGCGACCTGTTCGTTGAAATGATGGTGCGCGAACACAAGATCTTTCAGCGCGAAGGCAACGACCTGTACTGCGAAGTGCCGATCCGTTTCTCGCAGGCGGCGCTCGGCGGCGAAGTGATCATCCCGACGCTCGACGGCGATGCCAGGATCAAGGTGCCGGCCGAGACCCAGACCGGCAAGCTGTTCCGCCTGCGCGGCAAGGGCGTGAAGTCGGTGCGCGGCCATGAACACGGTGACCTGCTGTGCCGCGTCGTCGTCGAAACTCCGGTGCGCCTGAGCAAGCGACAGCGCGAATTGCTGGAGGAATTCGAGGGCACCTTCGACGACGGCAAGGACCACATGCCGCGCCAGACCTCGTGGGTGGATGGCGTCAAGTCGTTCTGGGACCGCATGACCTCCTGAGCATTGCCGCGCGCGCGAGGTCATGGTTTCCTCATCGCAATTGCAGGGAGGAAGTCGCATGATCCGTCGCCGTGAGTTGATGCTGGCGCTGGCTGCCAGCGCCGGGTTGCCCGCGTGGGTGCGGGCGTTGACGCCGTTGTCGCGGACGATCCTGCGTCGCCCGATTCCCGGCACGACCGAGTCGCTTCCGGTGATCGGCATGGGCACCTCGGGCAGTTTCGAAGTCGGTGCGGATGGTGCGGCGCGTGCGCCGTTGCGCGAGGTGCTGTCCGCCTTCGTCGCGGGACAGGGGACGCTCGTCGACACTTCGCCGAACTACGGCAGTGCCGAAAGCGTGTTCGGCGACTTGATGGCCGACCTCGGTCTGCGCGACCGACTCTTCGTCGCGACCAAGCTCGCGGCCAGCGGGCGCGAGGCCGGCCTCGCCCAATTCGCCGACAGCCAGCGGCGCCTGAAGACGCAGCGCATCGATCTGTTGCAGGTCCACAACCTGCGCGACTGGCGTGTGCAGTTGGACCTCGCCAGGGAACTGAAGGCGCGCGGCGACGTGCGGTACGTCGGTCTCACGCACTACCTCGACAGCGCGCACGATGAGCTCGCCGAGGCGATGAAGATCGGCAAGCCCGACTTCGTGCAGGTCAATCATTCGATCGTGTCGCGACAGGCCGAGCACACGATCCATCCGCTTGCGCAGGACCTCGGCATCGCCGTGATCGTCAATCGTGCCTTCGAGGACGGGCGCTTGTTCGGCGCAGTGCACGATCGTGCCTTGCCGCCATCCGCGGTCGAGTTCGGCGTCACGTCGTGGGCGCAATTGTTCCTGAAGTTCGTGATCGCGCATCCCGCCGTGACCTGCGTGATCCCGGCGACGTCGAAGCCGAAGAACCTGCAGGACAATCTGGGTGCCGGCTTCGGTGCCCTGCCGGATGCGAAGACGCGCGAGTCGTGGGCGGCACTGTTGCATTGAGCCGTGGCCCGGCCGTGACTGGCCGCCGTTCGGCAGATGGCGGGCGGGTTCGCCGCTGCTAGTCTGCGCTCCCTTTGTCCGGAGCCCGTCATGTCCGCCACCCGTCTTGCGTTTGCGATTGCCCTCTGCGTGGGCCTGCCCCTGATCTCCGCGTGCAACCAGACGCCCGCGCCGGTCGCGGAAGCGCCGAAGGCGGCGGCGATGAACCATGACCAGCAGTTCGAGGCGCTGACGCGTTCCTGGTTGAGCGACTGGTTCCGCCTGAATCCGGTGTCGGCGACGCAGATCGGCAGCCATATCGTCGATGGCGAGATCGAAGATTTCGGCGTCAAGGGGCGGGCCGCGAGTCTGGACCTCGCGCGCCGGACGCTGGTCGGCATCGACGCGATCGATGCGAAGGCGTTGTCGCGCGAAAACCAGATCGACTACGCGATCCTGCGCAATCAACTGAAGAGCGACCTCTGGAACGCCGAGACGCTGCAAAGCTGGGCCTGGGATCCGCAGATCTACAGCCAGCTCGCCGGCGGCGCGATCTATTCGCTGATGGCGCGCGAATTCGCGCCGTTGCCCGATCGACTCAAGTCGGCCACCCTGCGCATCGAGAAGCTGCCGATCCTGTTTGCCCAGGCGCGCGAGAATCTCGATCCGGCGCGGGTGCCGCTGATTCATGCCGAGACCGTCGCCAAGCAGCACGGGGGCATCCTCGGGCTGATCGATCAATTCATCACGCCGAATCTTGGCCAGCTGGGTGACGAGGACCGCGAGCGCGCTGAAAACGCCATCGGCAACCTCAAGATCGCGGTGGCCGAGCATCAAAAATGGCTGGATGAAACGCTGTTGCCGAACGCCAAAGGCGATTTCCGGATCGGGGCCGCGCTGTATGACCAGAAGCTGGCATTCGCGCTGAATTCGCCGCTGGGTCGGGGCGAAATCAAGCAACGTGCCGAAGCCGAGTTGAGCCGCGTGCGTGCCGAGATGTACGACATCGCGCGTGCCGTGCTGGTTGGTCAGCCGAAGGCGCCCGAGATGCCCGATGCGCCGACGCCGGAACAGCAACAGGCCGCGATCGCCGCCGCGCTCGAACTGGCCTACGCCGATCGTCCGGCGCGCGACAAGGTGGTTGAGTTGGCGACCGCCAGCACCGAGCGCGCGACCGCATTCGTGCGTGAAAAGGGCCTGATCACCTTGCCGGAATCGCCGGTCAAGATCATCCTGATGCCGGAGTTCCAGCGCGGCGTGTCCGTTGCCTATTGCGATTCGCCGGGGCCGCTCGACAAGCACCTCGACACCTTCTACGCGGTATCGCCGATTCCGGACGACTGGAGCGACGAGCAGGTCGATTCCTTCCTGCGCGAGTACAACACGCGCTCGATCGAGGAACTGAGCATCCACGAGGCGATGCCCGGCCACTTCCTGCAGATCGCGCATTCGAACAAGCATCCTTCGACCTTGCGCGCGGTGCTCTCGTCGGGTTCCTTCGTCGAAGGCTGGGCGGTGTATTCGGAGAAGATGATGGTCGATGCCGGTTATCTCGACAACGACCCGTTGTTCAAGCTGATCAATTTGAAGTGGTATCTGCGCGTCATCACCAATGCGCTGATGGATCAGGCCATCCACGTCGACGGCATGACCCGCGAAGACGCGATGGCGCTGATGACGGTGCAGGGCTTCCAGCAGGAACGCGAGGCGGCCGGCAAGTGGGTGCGCGCGCAACTGACCTCGACCCAGTTGCCGACCTATTTCGTCGGTTTCCAGGAACACCTGGACCTGGAGAAGGCGGTGCGTGAACGCGACGGCGACCGGTTCGACCTGCGCAAGTACAACGACACCGTGCTGTCCTTCGGCTCGCCCCCGGGGCGTTACGTGCGCCAGATGATGCTGGAACTGCCGATCGAGTGAACAGCTGAATCGACATTCATTCCGGTCATGAGCGGGGCGCGCAGGGCGCGTCCCGCTTCGCTAAACTCGCGGGATGGAAACGCCCGCACGCAGTACCAAGTTCACCCTGAAGTCGGCCGCCGACGTCGCCCGGATGCGCGAGGCCGGCCGCTTGGCCGCCGACGTGCTCGACATGATCGGCGAACACGTCAAGCCCGGCATCAGCACCGAGGAGCTCGATCGCCTCTGCCACGAGTACATCGTGAACGTGCAGAAAGCGGTGCCGGCGAACCTCGGCTACAAGGGCTTCCCGAAGGTCATCTGCACCTCGGTCAACAACGTCATCTGCCACGGCATCCCGAGCGCCTCGAAAGTGCTGAAGGACGGCGACATCATCAACATCGACGTCACCGTGATCCGCGATGGCTGGCATGGCGACACCAGTCGCATGTACTACGCCGGCACGCCGCCGGTGCTGGCCAAACGACTGGTCGACGTGACGTTCGAGGCGATGTGGCGCGGCATCCGCACGGTACGGCCGGGCAGCACGCTCGGCGACATCGGCCACGCCATCCAGAGTTTCGCCGAGGCCCAGCGTTTCTCGGTGGTCCGCGAATACTGCGGGCACGGCATCGGTCAGGTCTATCACGAGGACCCGCAGGTCCTGCATTACGGCAAGCCCGGCACCGGGCCGGTCCTGCGCGAAGGCATGACCTTCACGATCGAGCCGATGATCAACGCCGGTGCGCCCGGCACGCGCCTGATGCCGGATGGCTGGACGGTGGTCACGCGTGATCGGTCCTTGTCGGCGCAGTGGGAGCACACGATCGCGGTGACCGGCGACGGTTTCGAGGTCCTGACCCTCGGTGCTGCGGATCGGGCAGCGGCATGAGCGACACGCGCGGCAACGATCCTGCCGCGCCGGCGGCCTTCATCGCCTCGCAGTGGCGCGAGCGCCTGCGCAAGGCCCAGTTCGAGGACGAAGCGGCATTTGCGCTGGGTACGCCGGCCGAAGAATTGATCGCCGCGCGTGCTCGTCGCGTCGACGAGGCGTTGCGCGCTGCCTACGCGGCCGAACTCGCGAGCCGTGACGGATTGGTGCTCGCAGCCACCGGCGGCTACGGTCGCGGCGAGCTGTATCCGCAGTCCGACATCGACCTGTTGCTGATCATTGATCGCGACGACCACGCGACGCAGGTGGCGATCGAGCGCTTTCTGGCCTCGATCTGGAACATCGGGCTCAGTGTCAGTCACATCACCCGCACGCCGGAACAATGCCTGCGCATCGGTGCCGAGGACTTGTCGTCGGCCACGGCGATGTTCGAGTCGCGCTATCTCGCGGGCGCCCAGGACTTGCTCGCCGCGACGCTGGCATCGCTGGATGCGCACCAGGTGTGGCCGGCGCGCGCCTTCTTCGAGGCCAAGCGCGACGAGCTGCGGGCCCGCCACGTTCGCTTCAACGACACGTCGTTCAATCTCGAACCCAACGTGAAGGAAGGTCCGGGTGCGATCCGCGACCTCGACACGCTGGGCTGGATGGCGCGCCGCTGCTTCGGCGTGACCCGTGTCCAGGCGTTGGCGGTGAACGGACTTGCGAGTGCGGTCGATCAGGCGGCGCTCGATCAGGCGCGCGCCAAGCTTTCACGCCTGCGCTACGGCTTGCATCGCGCCGTCCAGCGGCGTGAAGAGCGCCTGCTGTTCGACCACCAGCGCGAACTCGCGCGCTTGTTCGGCTACGCCGACCAGCACCGCGAGAATTTGGCCGTCGAGCAATTGATGCAGGGCTTCTTCCGTGCCGCGTCCAGCGTGCGCCTGATCACGCAGCGCCTGCTGCTCGACTGGGAAGAGCGCCTCGCGCCGGAACCTTCGCCGACGATCTGGTACGAAGACGGCTTCGGCCTGCGCCGTGGTCGCCTCGCGCACCGTGATCCGGCGGGCATCGCCGCGCGCATGGTCGGTGCGATCGCGGTCTGCCATCGCCTTGCAACGATGCCGGCCGCGGACGGACTCAATCCGGAACTGGCGACCGCGATCCAGGCCGCCGTGCCGAACTATCAGTGCGCCGAAGAATCGAGCGAATGCGTCGGACACTTCCTGTCGATCCTGAAACAGCCGTTGCGGGCGGTGAAGGTGCTGCGCGTGATGTCCGAACTCGATCTGCTCGGGCGCATGATCCCGGCGTTCGAGCGGGTCACCGGACGCATGCAATACGACATGTTCCATGCTTACACGGTCGATCAGCACACCCTGCGCGTGCTCGACCACATCGCGCGTTTCGCCGACGCCGCGACGGCGGCGACCTTGCCCCTCGCGGTCGAGGTACGTGCGCGTCTGCGCAAGCCGGAACTGCTGCTGCTTGCCGGTCTGTTCCACGACATCGCCAAGGGGCGGGGCGGCGACCACTCCGAACTGGGCGAGCGCGATGCGCGCGACTTCGTGCGCTGGCTCGGCTTGTCGCAGGCCGATGCCGATCTTGTCGCCTGGCTGGTCCGCCATCACCTCGACATGTCGATCACCGCGCAGAAGCAGGACATCGGCGATCCTGCGGTCGTGCACCGCTTTGCGACGCTGGTCGCGGACTGGGAACGACTCGACTATCTGTACCTGCTGACCGTCGCCGACATTTCCGGGACCAGTCCGAAACTCTGGAATACCTGGAAAGACCGGCTGCTTGCCGATCTCTACGATGCGACGCGCTTCGCCTTGCGGCGCGGCCTCGAACATCCGGTGCACAGTCGCGAACGCGTCGCCGAGACGCTCGGACAGGCGCGTGAACTGTTGCAGGCGCGGCATGGCGATGTCGCCGGCGCCGAGCGGGTCTGGGCCGACTATCCCGAAGACAGCGTGCTGCGATTCTCGCCGACGCAACTGGCGTGGCAGGCCGAGCAGGTGCTGGCGCACGACGGCGCCGATGTCGCGCGCGTCGCCATTCGCAACGACGGCAGTGGCGGCACCGAATTGCTGGTGGTGTCGCGTGATCGGGACGGCCTGTTCGCGACGATCACGGCAGTGCTCGACCGCATGCAGATCAACGTGCACGACGCGCGCATCGTCACCACGCGCGACGGTCGCGTGCTCGACACCTTCCAGGTCCTCGATGCGCAGGGCCTGCCGCTGGCGGACGCCGCGCTCGGCGCCGACCTGTGCCGGCGCATCACCGACGAGCTCGGCAAGCCGGCATTGAACCTGACGCCGGCGCGTCGTGCCTGGTCGCGCCAGCAGAAGCATTTTCACGTGCCGTTGCGCGTCGAGTTCGGCGAACGCGACGGCGGCGCACGCACGCAACTGGCACTGGTCTGTTCCGACCGTCCCGGCCTGCTCGCGCATGTCGCGCAGGCTTTCCGTGCCTGCGGCGTGCGCGTCCATGATGCGCGCATCGCCACCTTCGGCGAACGCGTCGAGGATTTCTTCGTGCTCTCCGATGAACATGACCGTGCGCTGGACGCGCCGGCCACGCAATCGCTGGAGCGCACGCTCGCCCACGAACTGGCCCCGCTGCGATGATGACCCCGAGCCTGCAACACACGATCGAGGCCGCGTTCGAGCGGCGCATGGACCTCGCGCCGACCGACGTCGATGCGGTCGTGCGACCTGCCGTCGATGCCGTCATGGCCGCGCTTGAAACCGGTGAACTGCGCGTCGCCGAACCGACGGATGCCGGCTGGATCGTGCACCAGTGGATCAAGAAGGCGGTGCTGCTGTCTTTCCGCATCGAGCCGAACCGCGTGATGGACGGCGCGCCGGCGCCGTATTTCGACAAGGTGCCGCTGCGCTACGACGGTTACGACGATGCCGCGTTCCGGAGTGCCGGCGCGCGCGTCGTGCCGGGTGCGATCGTGCGCCGTGGTGCGCACATCGCGAAGGACGTGGTGCTGATGCCGAGCTTCGTCAACATCGGCGCGCACGTCGGCGCCGGCACCATGGTCGATACCTGGGCCACGGTCGGGTCCTGCGCGCAGGTCGGCGCGAACGTGCATCTGTCCGGGGGTGCCGGCATCGGCGGCGTCCTCGAGCCCTTGCAGGCGAATCCGACCATCATCGAGGACGACTGCTTCATCGGCGCGCGTTCGGAAGTGGTCGAAGGCGTGATCGTCGAACGCGGCTCGGTGATCGGCATGGGCGTATTCCTCGGATCGAGCACGCGCATCTACGATCGCGAAACCGGCGAGATCCATCACGGACGCGTGCCGGCCGGCAGTGTCGTCGTCTCCGGTTCGTTGCCGGCGAAGGATGGTTCGCACAGTCTTTACGCCGCGGTCATCGTCAAGAAGGTCGATGCGAAGACGCGGTCCAAGACCAGTCTCAACGATCTGTTGCGTGGCATCGACTGATGGCCGCGCCGATCCTCTACGGCCTGGCGAACTGCGACACCTGCAAGAAGGCGCGCAAGTGGCTGGAGCGCGAAGGCGTCGCGCATCAGTTCATCGATTACAAGATCAATCCCATCCCGGGTGATGCCTTGAAGGCTTGGGCGAAGCAACTCGGCTGGGACACGCTGATCAATCGCTCCGGCACGACCTGGCGTGGCTTGCCGCCCAACCGCAAGGATCCGCAGACGGACGCCGAATATGTGCTGCTGGTGCGCGAATATCCGAGTCTGGTTCGGCGTCCGGTGGCCGTGGTCGATGGCGAGGTGATGCTCGGCTTCACCGGCGGCCTGTACCAGAAACGTTTCCTCGCGGCCAAGGCATCGGCATGAGCGAGATGTCGGAGATCGCCGCCCTGACCATCGACCTGTGCCGTCGTATCTCGCTGACGCCGGACGATGCGGGCTGCCAGGATCTGATCGCATCGCGGCTGCAACATGCCGGCTTCGTGGTCGAGCCGATCGATGCCGGCGGCGTGCGCAACCTGTGGGCATGGCATGGCAGCGTCGGGCCGGTGTTCGCGTTCCTCGGTCATACCGACGTGGTGCCGACCGGTGATCTTGCGGCGTGGACCTCGCCGCCGTTCGAGCCGCAGGTTCGCGATGGGCTGCTGTATGCACGCGGCGCCGCCGACATGAAGGGCAGCGTGGCCGCGATGGTGGTCGCGCTGGAGCGCTTCGTCGCCACGCATCCGGCGCATCCGGGCGTGATCGGCTTGCTGCTCACGAGCGACGAGGAAGGCGAGGCCGTGCATGGCATCCGCCATGTCGTCGACGAATTCCTGCGTCGCGGCCAGCGCATCGATCATTGCGTCGTCGGCGAGCCGTCGAGCGAGAACACGCTCGGCGACCGCATCCGCATCGGCCGGCGCGGCTCGCTGCACGGACATCTCAAGGTGCGCGGGGTGCAGGGCCACGTCGCCTTTCCGGAGAAGGCGCTGAATCCGATCCATGCCGCTGCGCCGGCGCTGGCGGAACTGGCCGCGATCCGCTGGGACGAGGGCAATGCCCATTTTCCGCCGACCGGCTTCCAGATCTCGAACATCCACGGCGGCACCGGTGCCTGGAACGTGATTCCGGGCGAGGTGCGCATCGATTTCAATTTCCGCTTCGGCACCGCGTCCCGTACCGAAGACCTGATGCGCGCGACCGAAGCGGTGTTCGTGAAGCACGGCCTCGACTACCGCATCGTCTGGGAAATCTCCGGCGCGCCATTCCTGACGGAGGACGGCGCGTTGCGCGACGCCACGCGCGCGGCGTTGCAAGCGCAGGGCATCCCGCACACCGTGGCCGACACCGGCGGCGGCACCTCCGATGGCCGCTTCATCGCCACGCTCGGCAGCCAGATCGTCGAACTCGGACCGGTCAACGCCAGCATCCACAAGGTCGACGAACACGTCCGGCTCGCCGATCTCGACGTCCTCGGCGCGCTCTATCAGGGCGTTGCGGAACGGGTGTTGCTGGACTGATCACCGACCAGAACCGCTTCCGAGCCCGCATCCAGGGTTGCCTTCGTCGATGCCGGGCGGAAGCTGAGGAAAACACCTTGCGGCGCCGTGGCTTCGGCAACATCGGTTTGCGTGGCATCGTCGCGAATCGCGGTGATCGTGACCGGAATGGATGAAGCATTGCTCGCGAGCAGAATCGCGTGGTCGCCGACGCGCAGCGTGCCGCGTTCGAGCACGGCGCCGGCCATCCATGGATCGGTGTCGGTGAAGACCATGCCGATCCGGGCGCGCAGCATCCGATCGGCGATCGGTGCCGCCGCCGCGACGACCGCATCCGCATCGGTCGATGCGGACGGCGGATTCGCTGCATCCTTCGAACACGCGGCAATCGCGAAGGCGAGCAGGGCGAGGCTTGGGCGGATTTTCATCGGCGGCAGCGTAGCGGATGCGACGCTGCTCCAGATGGGGCGGATGAGCGCGTCGATCAACTCTGCCGGAAGTTCATCGTCGTGCGCGTCGTCGCCGCTTCCGGCACGCCGTTGCGTTCGGCCGGCTTGAACTTCCAGCGCATCAGCGCGCGCACGGCGTTGCGGTCGAACAGGCCCTCGGGTTCGCTGCGCACGACGCGGATGTCCTCGGTGCCGCCGTTCACTGTGACGCGGAATTCGAGTTCGACGAAGCCTTCGATCTTGCGGCTGCGTGCCTGCGGCGGATAGTCGGGGGCGATTTTGGCGATCGGTTGCGGCGGACGGATGGCGGTCGCCGTCGTCGCCGCGATCGTGGTCGCCGGCACCGGCGTTCCAGCGACCGGAGGCGGGACGGGAGTCGCAGCCGCGGGACGGACTGGCGAAGCCAATGACGAGGATGACGCCGCTCGCGTCGCATTGCTCGCCGGTGCGGAGGCCGACGACGTGCTGCCGGTCACTGCATGGCTCGGTGACGGCGATGCATCGGCGACGCGCGTGCGCTTCGCGGCATTCGTCGCAACCCGCGCGGCTTCGGCATCGGCCTGCTCGTCGGCGATGGATTGCGTCAACCCGGCCAGCCGCGACGACGCGATCTGCGTGATCGCCGAGTTCGCGTCGATGCGCGCGATCAAGCCATGCAGTCGTGCCGCTTCGGCGGCGTCGCGATTGCGGATCGCGCTGTCGAACGCGAAGTTCGCCAGCGGCATGATTTCCACCAGCGCCTCGGACAGTCCCGGGTAAGCGGGATCGCGCTCGCGCACGGCGAGGAACAGTTCGGTCGCGTTGTCGCCCGCCGGATCGACGATGCGGTCGTCGCGAAAGGCCTGGTTCGCGCGACGCATCAGCTCCGGCGTGCTGTCGACGATCGGTGCGTCGGCGGTGGGTGCCACCACGCGCGCGGCGGCGTCGGGCTTGGCCGGCGCCGTGGTCTGCGGTGCATCGCTGCAGGCCGACAGTGCGGTCAGCAGCGCCAGCATCAGGAGAGACTTGCGGAAGTCGAAGGACATGGCGGCCTCGGCGTCTGCGTCGAATGACGCGTGATACCGGGCACCCTAATCGGCGTCGATGACAGCGCCATGTCGTGGCGCTGTCGCTTTGTCACATCCCGGATCGCGTCGCGATCAAGCGCGCGCGATCGCCTCGACCTTCTGGTAACCGCGAGGCAGCAAGGATCCGCGGGTGGCGCGGGCAGCGGCGATCTCGACCAGATCCGACCACGCGCGCTTCAGCGCACGGCCGCCGGCGGTGACGATCACGTCCGCGCCTTCGGGAATCACGACCAGGTCGATCAGGCGTTCCCCGGTCGCGAAGCTCTTGCGCGGGATGTCGATCAGCTTGTTGCCCTTGCCGCCCTTGTCGAGTTCCGGAAGTTCCGCGACCGAGCACATCAGGATGTAGCCGGCACTGGTCACGGCGACGATGCGATCGCGCGCGGAGTCGTTGCATACGGCGACCGACGCGACCTTTGCGCCATCGGACAGCGACACCAGTGCCTTGCCGGCCTTGTTGCGCGAGATCACCGTCTCGTGGCGGGTGACGAAGCCGTAGCCGAAGTCGGTGGCGATCACCAGCTTCTGTTCGGCATCGGCGATCGCGACCGCGTCGAAACGCGCGCCTGCGGGCGGCGTGAAGCGGCCGGTCAGCGGTTCGCCGTTGCCGCGCGCCGAGGGCAGGGAATGCGCCGGCGTGGTGTAGGCGCGGCCCTCCGAATCGATGAACACGACTTGCTGGTTCGACTTTCCGCGCGCATAGGCGAGCATGCCGTCGCCCTCGCGGTACGACAGGTTCGCGGCATCGACGTCATGGCCCTTGGCCGAGCGCACCCAGCCTTTCTCCGACAGCACGACCGTCACCGGTTCGGCGGCGACGAGATCTGATTCCGACAGTGCCTGTGCGGCGCCGCGCTCGATCAGCGGCGAGCGACGCTTGTCGCCAAAGGTCTCGGCATCCTTCTTCAACTCGTCCTTGACCATCGCACGCAGCCGATCCTTCGACTTCAGCGTGCTGACGATGCGTGCACGCTCTTCCTCGAGTTCGTCCATTTCGCCGCGGATCTTCATCTCTTCGAGGCGCGCGAGCTGTTTCAGGCGCGTGTCGAGAATGTAGTCGGCCTGCGTGTCGCTGAGCTTGAAGCGTGCCATCAGCACCGCCTTCGGCTCGTCTTCGCTGCGGATGATGCGGATCACCTCGTCGAGGTTGAGATAGGCGATGCGCAGGCCTTCGAGCAGGTGCAGGCGTCGCTCGACCTTGTCGAGGCGAAACTGCAGGCGGCGCCGTACCGTGTCGGTACGGAACGTCAGCCATTCCGTCAGGATGGTCTTCAGCGGCTTCAATTGTGGCCGGCCATCGAGGCCGATCACGTTCATGTTGACGCGGAAGCTCTTCTCGAGATCGGTGGTCGCGAACAGGTGCCCCATCAATTCTTCGGCATCGACGCGATTCGAACGCGGCACGATCACCAGTCGCACCGGGTGTTCGTGGTCGGACTCGTCGCGCAGGTCTTCGACCAGCGGCAATTTCTTTGCGCGCATCTGGTTCGCGATCTGCTCCAGCACCTTGGCCGGAGAAACCTGGTGCGGCAACGCCGTGATGACGATGTTGACGTCCTCGCGCGTGTACACGGCACGCGCGCGCACGGCGCCGTTGCCGGTCTCGTACATCGCCAGCAGGTCGGCACGCGGCGTGATGATCTCGGCTTCGGTCGGATAGTCCGGGCCCTTGATGTGCTCGCAGAGATCGCGCGTCGTGGCATCGGGGTCGTCGATCAGGCGCATGCACGCCGCCACGACTTCGCGCAGGTTGTGCGGCGGGATGTCGGTCGCGAGTCCGACCGCGATGCCGGTGGTGCCGTTCAGCAGCACGTGCGGCAGGCGCGCCGGCAGCCAGTTCGGTTCTTCCAGGGTGCCGTCGAAGTTCGGGCCCCAGTCGACCGTGCCCTGGCCGATCTCGTCAAGCAGGACGGCCGCGAGCTTGGTCAGCTTCGATTCGGTGTAACGCATCGCCGCGAAGCTCTTCGGGTCGTCGGACGAGCCGAAATTTCCCTGGCCTTCGATCAGCGGATAGCGGAACGAGAACGGCTGCGCCATCAGCACCATGGCTTCGTACGCGGCGGAGTCGCCGTGCGGGTGGAACTTGCCGATCACATCGCCGATGGTGCGTGCCGATTTCTTCGGCTTCGCGCCGGCATCGAGACCGAGTTCGCTCATCGCGTAGATGATGCGGCGCTGCACCGGCTTCAGCCCATCGCCGACGAAGGGGAGGGCGCGGTCGAGGACGACGTACATCGAGTAGTCGAGGTAGGCGCGTTCGGCGTAGTCCTTCAGCGGGATCGTTTCGAAGCCGTGGAAGCTGGGGCGGGCGGGGTCGGTCATGCGGCGTCCTTCGTCGAGCCGGCCATTATGCGGGCTGCACGGGATTGGGCAAGCGGCCCGCTTCGGTATCGTGAGACGATGTTTCACAATATGAAAGTGTGACTTGGATCACATTTTGCTGAAATGGTCGAAACCGCTTGTCGACTGGAGACAACATGTTCAACCGAACCCCGGTGCTCGCCGCCGCCGTCCTGATGTCGTCCGTGACCAGTGCCTTTGCGTGCACGACGCCCGCCGACCTCTGCCTCAATGAAGTCCAGCCGTACTACAGCGGCAGTCCGACCTTCCGGCGCACGGTGCAGTACCTCGAGTTTCGCGGCCCGGCCGGCAGCACCATCCCCTCCGGGACATACTTCGTCGCGGTGGACGGCGATTTCAATCAGGGATCCGGCACGGTCGACGTGGTCCTCGACCTGTCCGGCAAGACCATCGGCAACAACGGCTTCCTGGTGATGTTGCCGAATGGCAACCTGTACACGTCGCATCCCGGTGCGACGACCGAATTGAGCGGCAGCGCCGGCTTTTCGGGCATCGCCGGATGGAGCGGCAATGGCAACGTCGATTTCTTCGAGCGCCCGAGCACGACCTTCTTTCTGATTTCCGCAGCTTCGGCGCCGGTGCCGGGCAGCGACATCGACGGCAACAACGACGGCGCGCCGGATGGTGCCCATGCCGGCTGGACCATCCTTGATTCAGTGGGCATCGCCGACAACAACAAGGACCGGACGTACGGTGCGATCAATTTCCGCGTCGGCGCCAGTCTGGTCGGATCGACCGTCACGGTGACCTCGCGACCGTTCTATGTCGGTCGGTTCGGCGATTCTTTCGGCAGTTCGGCATCGGCCTGGGCGCAAAGCGGGGTTCTGGCCGGCAGCAATCCGACCTGGCTGCTTGCCGCGAACGCCGTGCCGCTGGGGGTCGCCAACAAACCGTTGAACCATGTCGGATCCAGCAATGTCTGGGCGAATGCCGCGCCGGTGAACAGCCTGCCCGTGAGCGCGAACGCGCCGGAAGACGCGCCGCTGGGCTTCTCGACCGCGAATGCCAATGCGATCTCGGTCAGCGACAGCGATGCCGCCGGCGCGATCGAATCGGTCGCGCTCTCGGTCGACAGCGGCGTGCTCAGCCTCGGCAACCTGGCCGGCGTCAGCATCGATGCCGGCGCCGACGGCAGTCCGAATGTGACCTTCAGTGGCACCCTGTCGCAGTTGAATGCGGCATTGAACGGGCTGCAGTTCACCCCGCCGGCCGACTTCTTCGGTGACGCCACGCTGACGATCACGACCGATGACCTCGGCAACTCGGGCACGGACGGTGCCAAGTCCGATGCCGATTCGTTGACCATCAACGTGCGTCCCGTGAACGACGCGCCGTCATTCACGGTCGGTGCCGATCAGACGGTGAACGCCGATGCCGGTGTGCAGACGGTGGCCGCATTCGCCACCAACCTGTCGCCCGGTCCGGCGAATGAATCCTTGCAGTCGATCGATTTCCTGGTCGGCAATGACCACAACGCACTCTTCGTCTCGCAGCCGTCGATCGCCGCGGACGGCACGCTGACCTATGCGGCGAATCCGAGTCTGACCGGCGTGGCCACTGTCAGCGTGCAGATCCATGATGATGGCGGCACGGGGGATGGCGGCGTCGATACGTCCGCGGTGCAGTCCTTCACCATCACCGTCGAGCCACCCTTGCAGCCGGCGACCGTCAGTGCCATCGGCGATGACGACGCCGACAATCTGTTGCCGCTGAACGGCAGCGTGAATTTCGATGTCGACTTCAGCCGCGCCATCGATTTCAGCTCGGTGTCGGCCGGTGATTTCACCATCAGCGGCGACGCGTCCACAACCATTGACGGCGTGACTCAGGTCGATGCGGACACGGTGCGCGTGGCGGTCACCGCGACGTCCGGCGGCAGCTTCCAGATCAGCCTGACCGGCGAAGTGTTCGACACCTTCGCGATGGCGGTGAACGCACCGTTCAGCGATGACGACACGCTGAGCGTCGACGCGGTGGCTCCGACACTGGTGACCCTCGCGCGCGCCTCGGCCAATCCGACCAATGCCGCCGAGGTCGCGTACACGCTGGCGTTCTCGGAAGCCGTCGTCGCGGTCGATGCGGGCGATTTCACCCTGGGGAGCAGCGGCATCAGCGGTGCGACGATCGCGAGCGTCAGCGGCTCGGGGAGCGATTGGACGGTCACCGTCAACACCGGCAGCGGCAATGGCATGGTCGCGCTCGGATTGACTGGCGCGCCCAGCGTGCAGGACATCGCCGGAAACGTCGTGGCGTCATCGACGGCGTGGGTCGACTACACGATCGATCGCATCGCGCCACTGCCGACCTCGATCGGCAAACTCGATGCCGACCTGCCGATCATTCCGTTCGTGCGCTTCGAAGTCGTGTTTGGCGAGGCCGTGACCGGCCTCGACCCGAGCGACTTCAACCTCGTGATGGGCGGCGGCATCGTCGATGCGCTGGTGATCGACGTCAGTGGCAGCGGCACGACCTGGACGGTGCTGGCTTACACCGGCCTCGCCAGCGGCACGCTCGGGCTCGACCTGCTCGACGACGACACGATCACCGACATCGCGACCAATCCGCTCGGCAACGGGCTGGTCGGCACCGAGTTCTACACCATCGACGCTTCGCAGCTGATCCCGCTGTTCACGGACGGTTTCGAGGACTGATCGACGTGGTCCGAAGCCGCTGGCGGCGATATGCTGCCAGCGGCTTTTTCGTTTCCGCAGGCATGAATCCAAGCAACGCCGAATTGCGCCCGCGCGCCGTGGTGCCGCTGCTCGCCGCCCTGGCGATGTTCGGGCCGTTCACCATCGACACGTTCTTTCCCGCCTTCGCGGAAGTGGCGTCGAGCCTGCACGCCAACCCGTGGCAGATGCAGCAGACGATCAGCGCCTATCTGCTCGGCTATGCGCTGATGTCCTTCGTGCACGGACCGGTGTCCGACGCGCACGGACGCCGCCTCGTGATCCTGTTCGGGGTCGGCAGCTACATCGTCGCGTCCATCGTCTGCACCGTCGCGCCGAACATCGAAACCCTGCTCGCGGCACGCTTCTGGCAGGGCTGCTCGACCGGCGCCGGCATGATCGTCGGGCGCGCCATCATCCGTGATCGCTTCCACGGCGGCGACGCGCAACGCGTCATGGCCTGGGTCTCGATGTTGTTCGGCATCGCGCCGGCGCTGGCGCCGCTGGTCGGTGCGCTCATCCACAGTGTCGCCAGTTGGCGCGCGATCTTCGCGTTCATGGTCGTCTACGGCGCGATGATGCTCTGGGCCTGCCTGCGCGTGTTGCCGGAGACGCATCCGCCCGAGCGACGCGTGCCGTTGCGGCCACTGTCCTTGCTCGCGACCTATCGACGCATCGGCATGGATCGCGCGTTCATGCTCTGGGTTGGCGCGACCGGGATGTTCTTCGGTGGCCAGTTCATCTACATCAGTTCTGCACCGGTATTCATCGAGCGCTTTCTGCATCTCGGCGATTTCGGATATGCGTGGTATTTCGTGCCGACGATCCTCGGCATGACCGCCGGTTCAGCCTTGTCGGCGCGCCTCGCCGCGCACACCAGTCCGTCGCGCTGCGCGAACATCGGATTGCTGGTGATGGTCGCCGGGCAGGCGATCAATCTGGCCTACAACGCAGTCACCGATCAACCCGAAGTGCCTTGGGCGGTGTTGCCGTTCGCGCTTTACGGCTGCGGCGTGTCGCTGGCGACGCCGCCGATCAATGTCGCCACGCTGGACCGGCATCCGCTGCATCGCGGCGCCGCGGCGTCGGTGCAGTCGGCCTTGTGGAGCCTGATGATGGTGTTCGTTTCCGGTTTCGCCGCGCCCCTCGTGCACGACACGCCGATGCACCTGGCGTTGGCTTCGTTCGCGTTCTGGATCGCCGGTGCCATGTGCCTGTGGCTGGGGCCGCAGGTCGTTTTCCTGAACGCACCGACGCGCGAAGATGCAGCCATCGCGGAGCTTGAAGAGCCGGTTTGAGGAGCACGGTGATGATCCATGCAAGCTTGTTGGTTGAACCTCGGCGCAGCGAGATCGCGCCCGGCGTGGCGGTGCTGCGGGCGTTGCCGACGCGCGCGCGGCGACTCGTCGGCGCCTGGTGTTTTCTCGATCATTTCGGTCCGGTTGCAGGCGACGCGATGCGCGCCTTCGATGTCGGCGTGCATCCGCACATCGGCTTGCAGACCGCGACCTGGCTGTTCGAAGGATCGTTGCTGCATCGTGATTCGCTCGGTTCGGTGCAGTCGATCCGCGCCGGCGAACTCAACTTGATGACGGCCGGAAGCGGCATTGCGCACAGCGAGCATCTGGGCGCCGATGCGACGCGCCTGCATGGCCTGCAGTTCTGGATCGCGTTGCCCGATGCCGCGCGCGACATCGCACCGCGCTTCGAACATCACGCCGATCTGCCGCACTGGCATGAGGGCGGCGTGTCGCAGCGGCTGTTCATCGGCGATTTCGCCGGACGACGATCGCCGGCGCAGGTGCACTCGCCGCTGCTCGGGCTGGAGCTCCATGCGGCTGCACCGCAGTCGCTGGCATTGCCGCTCGACCGCGGCTTCGAGCACGCGTTGTATGTCGCAGACGGTCATGCGCGATGCCAGGGCATCGACGTGCCGGCGCAGCGCCTGCTGGTGCTGTCGGGGGCGACGGATGCCGTGCCCATCGAATTGGCCGCTGGCACCCGCGCCGTGCTGATCGGCGGCGCACCGTTCTCGGAGACCCCTCTGATGTGGTGGAACTTCGTCGCCCGCGGCCACGCCGAGATCGCCGCAGCGCGCGACGACTGGGTGGCGCATCGCCGCTTCGGCGATGTCTCCGAGGGCGGATCACGCATCGATGCGCCGCCGTTCGATCTGCATCTGCGCGCACCCCGCTGAGGGCAGACACGAAAAACGGGCCGAAGCCCGTTTTTCGTTCACGTCAGGCCACGATGCGGATCACGCCGCCGGCGGCGTCCACGAGCACTGCTGGCCCTGGTTCTTTTCCTTCAGCCAGGCGTGCAGCGGGGCGAAGTAGTCGAGGATGGCGCTGGCGTCCATCTGCTCGGTGCCGGTGAGCTCCTTCAGCGTCGCCGGCCACGGCTGGCCCTGGCCCTTCTGCAGCATCGCCCAGAAGCGCTGGCCGGCTTCCTTGTTGCCGTAGATCGAGCATTCGTTGAGCGGGCCCTTGAATCCTGCGGCATCGCACAGCGCCTTGTGGAACTGGAACTGCAGGATGTGGGCGAGGAAGTAACGCGTGTACGGCGTATTGCCGGGCACGTGGTATTTCGCGCCCGGATCGAAGTCGGCTTCGCTGCGTGCGTTCGGAGCGGCCACGCCTTGGTACTTCATGCGCAGATCCCACCAGGCCTGATTGTAATTTTCCGGCGAGATGCGGCCGGAAAACACGCCCCAGCGCCACTGGTCGATCATCTTGCCGAAGGGGAGGAAGGCGACCTTGTCGAGCGCCATCTTCATCTGCTCGTTGATCAAGGCTTCCTGACTGACCTTGGGTTCGCCGATCAGGCCGATCGAGTTCAGGTATTTCGGCGTCAGCGACAGCACCACGGTGTCGCCGATGGCCTCGTGGAAGCCGTCGTGCGCGCCGCTCTGGAACAGCGGCGGCAGATGGTTGTAGGCCATGTAGTAATAGACGTGGCCGAGCTCGTGGTAGATCGTCGTCAATTCGTCTTCGGTCGGCGCGATGCACATCTTGATGCGCACGTCGCCGGCGTAGTTCATGTCCCACGCGCTGGCATGGCAGACCACATCGCGGTCGCGCGGTTGCACGAGCTGCGAGTGGGTCCAGAACGAGGCCGGCAGCTTGGGCATGCCGAGCGACGCGTAGAAGTCCTCGGCCAGCGTGGTCATCTGCTTGGCACTGGCGAGATCGGCCTCGCGGCCGAGCGCGACCTGCTTGGCCGCATCGACCTGACCGGCGGCCTTCATCAGCGCGTCGAATTCCTGGTTGCGGCGGGCTTCCAGGCCCTTGTTCACGTCGAGGCTGGACACGCCCGGGTACGGCTCGACCAGATCCCAGATGTTGCCCCACTGCTGCGCCCACATGTTGCCGGTGAGGTGTGCCGGGATCATGCCGTTGACCTGACCCTTGTCGCCGTACTTCTCGGTCAGTTCGGACTTCACGTAGCAATGCAATTGCTCGTACAGCGGCTTGACCTGATCCCAAAGTCGGTCGGTTTCCTGCTCGAACGCGGCCGGATCCATGTCGTAGCCGGAACGCCACATTTCGCCGACGTCGGCGTAACCGAGTTCCTTGGCGCCCTCGTTGATCAGGCCCGCGAAGCGCTGGTAGTCGGCCCGCATCGGCTTCGAGATCGTGTGCCAGCCGTTCCAGGCGTCGAGCTGGGCGTCGTAGTCGCGACTCTTGGCGAGCACGTCGGAAAGCACGACGAGGTCGCGGCACTGGCCGTCCTTCTCGCCCTCGCGGCAGTACTTGCCGGCGCCGTACATGCCTTCCATCTTGGTCGCGATCGCGGTCAGTTCACCGAGCTTGGCCGGGTCTTTCGGGGCCGGCATGGCCGTTGACAGTTTCAGCAGGTCGAGCGCGCGTCGCGTTTCCGGCTTCAGTTCGACGCCGTTGAACTGCGTCGCCTGGTCGACATTGGCCTTGAGGTCGCCGAGGAACTTCTCGTTCGCTTTCGCGGCCAGCAACTGGCTGTCGTCGTTGATGTAGGTGACCGCCAGCCACTGCGCTGCGGTGAGCGCGGGATAATCGGCCTTGATCTTGGCGTTGACGTCGGCGACGAAGCGGTCGGCCGAGGCGGCGTCGGGCTTGGCCGCATCGGCGATCGGTTGCGCAGGCTGGTTCTGGCAGGCGGCAAGGCCGAGCGCGATGGCGCCGGCGAGCAGGGTACGGGTCAGGGTCACGAAGAACTCCGGGAGTGCGTCAACGGATGACGGTGGACGTAAAACAGCGGGCGCGCAGGCTAGTGGCCGTCGTCGCTCGCGGCAAGTGAGCCTGCAGCATCGATCGCGAGCGGCAGCAATCCGCGAGCTGCCAGCCAGGCGCGGGCGTCATCCGCGTCCCGTTCGAACCAGTCGCGTGTCGAACCCAGCCGGAAGCTGTAACCCCAGAGGTCCATGTCCTGCATCACGCGGTCGCGACCTGCGCCGGGAATCGCGTCGCCGAGCAGGATCTGCAGGTAGCAGGTGGCATCTTCCTCGAACTGGCAGTCGCTGGCGTCGGTGTGGATCGAGGCGCGCTTTTGCGACGGCGCACAGATCACGTGGCAGGCTTCATGCAGCAATGAATGCAGCGGCGTGTCGGCACGCGCGAAGATCGTCGTTCCGATGATGCCGGCCTCGGGTTCGCCCCAGTAGCTGCCGGGAATCGGTTGGTCGTCGTCGATCCATTCGAGATGCAGTTCGTAGCGTCCGAGCAGGCTTTCGAGGTCGTGGCGGGCGAGCCTCCCGAGTTCGAGTACTGCGCCCGCCATCGCGGTGACTCAGCCGTGCTTGACCGCGAGCGTCGGTGCGATCGGGCGCTCCCGCTCGGCCAACCACGACACCGACGGCAAGCGGCTCTGGCCATCGGCAAGATAGGTGTCGTGCACCCAGGGATAGCTGCACAGGTCTTTCGCGAGCAGGCTGACGTGGCCGTAACCGGGAACGACCTGCTGTCCGGCCTCGCGGAAGCCGTAGGTGCCGTGAAACAGCACCGAGGCATCGTCGCGTGGTTCGAGCAGGACTTCACAGCAAAGACGCGGGCTGCGCACCTCGGCGAAGCTCTGCACGTCGGCATAGAAAATGCGGCCCAGTCCATGGCGACGATAGGCCCCGGCGACGACAATGCGATCGATGTACACGAAGTCGTCGTATGCGTCCTGGAACCAGCGGAAATTCGGGCTGTGGTAGCCCGCTTCCGGCGTCAGCGCGATCAGGAATCCGGCGAGATGACCGTCCACTTCGGCGACGCGGAAATAGCTGGCCTCGCGATGAAACAGCCGTGCGCGCTCGGCATCCATCGGCAGGATCGTGGGGCCGGCGCCGTTGTTCAGGGCAAGAACGTGTTCGAGTTCGCTTTCGCGAACCTCGCGCAGACGTAGCGTCATGAGTTCGGCGCAGGGCAGGGGAGTCGGACGCCGATTATGGCAGAGCCGGCCGTCCTGTCGCGTGACCGATCCATGACTTTCGTGGCGTGCGCCGGCACTGGACGGGCGCCTATGATGGCGCTATGGCATTTTCCCGCATCGATCATGTGAGCTGGCTGCGCTACGCGGGGTTGTTCACCTATGCCTGCGTGGGCGTGCCGCTGCTGCGCGAAACCTGGCTCTTGGCGCAGGATGTCGATTTGCTCGCGTGGTTGTTGCGCCGGATTGTCCCGGACGGATTCAGCCCGGACGAATTGCGCAACCTGACCGGCTGGTGGCTCGCCTATGTCGCGTTCGGGGTGTCCTATTGGTGGTTGACCAAGGATCTGTCGCGGGTGCGGCCGCGCACGGTGCGCCTGCCGCTGCTGATCGTGATGACGCTGGCCGCGGTGGCGATCAGCTGGTTTAGTCAAAGCGGACTATCCGGCATCCTGTTGCTGGTGATGGCGGGTGTCTTGCCATGGTTGCTGTCGCCGAAGGCGGCGGTGGTTTCGGCCATCGTCCAGAACCTGAGCCTGTTGCCGGTGTTCGTCGGCCTGCGTGACCTGACCGGCGAGCCGCTGTACGGCTGGTTCGATGCGATCCTCCAGAGCTTTCTCTATCTCGGGTTTTCCAGTTTCACCTTCGTCACTTCGCTGGTCGCGCGTGGCCAGGCCGACGCGCGCGAGGATCAGCGCCGGCTCAACTCGGAGTTGCGCGCGACCCGCGCGCTGCTGGCGGAGTCGACCCGGATCGCCGAGCGCGTGCGCATCGCCCGCGAATTGCATGACCTGGTCGGCCACCACCTGACCGCCCTGACGCTGAACCTGGAAGTGGCCAGTCATCTGGTCGAAGGCAACGCCAAGGACAAGGTGCGCCAGGCGCAGTCGGTGGCGAAGTTGTTGCTGTCCGACGTGCGCGAAGTCGTGGGGCAGATGCGCGATGAAGCCGAGGTCGACCTCGGCAACGCCTTGCGATCGCTGATCGAGGGCGTGCCATCGCCTAGGGTGGTGATGGACTTGCCCGACGACTTCCGGATCGAAGATGCGCGCCGCGCCCATGTGCTGCTGCGGTGCACCCAGGAAATCCTCACCAACACCATCCGCCACGCGCGCGCCGAAACGCTGTGGCTGCGTTTCGCGCGCGAGGCCGATGGCTCCCTCACTTTGCGTTCGCGTGACGACGGAATCGGCGTCGATGCCGTTGCGGCCGGCAACGGCTTGTCCGGCATGCGCGAACGGCTCAAGGAATTCGGCGGTTCGCTGGAAATCGATACCGCCCCGGGTCGCGGCTTTGCGCTGGCGGCCACCCTGCCCATGGAGACGAAACCATGATTTCCGTCGTACTCGTTGATGACCAGACCCTGGTGCGCCAGGGCGTGCGAAACCTGCTCGAACTCTCGGACTCGATCCGCGTCGTCGCCGAGGCGGCCGACGGGGCGCAGGCGATCGACATCATTCCGCGGCTCAAGCCCGATGTCGTCCTGCTCGACATGCGCATGCCCAACCTGTCCGGCCTGGACGTGCTCAAGACGTTGACGGCGCGCAGTCAGCTGCCGCCGACGATCATCCTGACCACTTTCGACGACGACCAGCTCGTGCTGGCCGGTCTCAAGGCCGGCGCGCGCGGCTATCTGCTCAAGGATGTCACCCTCGACCAGCTCGTCGATGCCGTGAAGACCGTTGCCGGCGGTGGATCTCTGGTCAAGCCGGCCGTGACACAGCGGCTGCTGGCCGGCCTCGAGCACATGCACAACCAGTTCGCCAGCCTCGAACAGCCGGATCCGCTGACCGAGCGCGAAACCGAGATCCTGCGGCTGATGGCGGGCGGCTACAGCAACAAGGAAATCGCCAATTCCCTCGGTGTGGCCGAAGGAACGGTGAAGAATCATGTCTCCAATATCCTGTCCAAACTGGGCGTGCGCGATCGAACGCGGGCGGTCCTCAAGGCCTTTGAAATCGGCATCGTGTGACTTCGTCCTCATCCGGCGGTAGCAAACCGCCGGCTGAAACCAGTACCATCGCCCACCTTTGCGTCCCGGAACGAAGTCCCTGCCCATGTTGCGAATCGTCGAAATCATCCTGGCGGTCATTGTTGCCGCGCTGTTCTTCATCGTGCTTGGCCTGTTCTTCGGCAAGGATGCGCGCATCACGCGTTCGGTCGAAGTCGGCAACCCGATCACCCAGGTCTATGACAGCCTGAACGGCTTCCACAACCTGAACCAGTGGAACCCCTGGCAGCATGTCGATCCGAACATGACCAAGACGGTGAGCGGCGAAGCCTTCGGCGTCGGCGCACGGCTCGACTACCAGAGTACGGAAAAGCGCGTCGGCAGCGGATCGCTGCAGATCGTCCAGAGCGCACTCGAAGAAGACGGCGTGATCCGTTTTGCGGTCGACAACGACTGGTTTGGCACGGAAAAGGAACTGGTGTTCCGCCTCAGGCAGGACCCGAAAACCCGCAGCGTCGGCGTCACTGCCGAATACGAGGTCCAGTACGGATGGAACGTGCTGGGTCGTTATGCCGGTTTGTATCTCGATGGCCGCATCGGCGAAGACCTGGAGATCGCGCTCGCGCGCTTCGCCACGAACATGGCCACGGTGCCGATGGTCGATTACAGCCAAATGGTGGTCGAGGAAGTCGACTTGCCGGGCCAGAACATCCTCTACGTCGGCGGCGGCATCCCGGCGGCGCCGCGCAAGTGGGACGAAGCCCAGGAACTGATGGCGAAGTCGTGGCAGCAGGTCGAAGACTTCATGAAGGCGAACAACATCACGCCGACCGGCCCGAAATTGCGCGTGGTCAATGTCCTCGGCGAAGAATTCAACGACTTCTCGATGGCCTATCCGGTGGAATCCGCCAGCATCGCCGTCAAGAACAATGTTCGTATCGGCCGGTCCTATGCGGGCAAGGCGCTCAAGCTGCAGTTCGTCGGCGATCGCCTCGCGATCGGCGTGCCGCGCGGTCCGCGCGAGGCGCTCAAGGCTTGGGCGATGACGCATGGCCGCGTCTATCCGTGGGACGGTTCGGGCCAGTACGACGAATGGATCGGCGACGATCCGAATACCGGCTATCCATTGACCAACGTCTATCTGCCTCTGCTGAAGTAATTCGCCAGCGTCCAGAATTCGATCGCCCCGGCACGTCCGGGGCGATTCGTTTGTGCAGGAACTTTTTCTTCCAGTCGCGGACTCAGTCCGGCTTGAAATTCGCTGTGGCGGCCCTAAACGGTCGCGCGCAGTCCCAGTTCAACCATCGCGAGTCGTTCCGATGATCGAAACCAGAAACCTCAGCAAGCGCTACGGCGATTTCGTCGCCGTGGACGGCATCAGCTTCAAGGTCGAGCCCGGGCAGGTGCTCGGTTTCCTTGGCCCCAACGGCGCCGGCAAGTCGACCACCATGAAGATGTTGGCGGGCTTCCTCACGCCGAGCGCCGGCGGCGCGTCGATTTGCGGACACGACGTGGTCGATTCGGCGCTCGCGGCCAAGCGCTTGGTCGGCTACTTGCCGGAAGGCGCGCCGAGCTACGGCGAAATGTCGGTGATCGGCTTCCTCGGCTTCATCGCCGATATCCGCGGGCTGACCGGTGAACTGCGTCGTCGCCAGCTCGACGACACGATCGGCCGGCTAAGCCTGCAGGGTGTCGTGCAACAGTCGATCGACACGCTGTCCAAGGGCTTCAAGCGTCGCGTCGGGCTGGCCCAGGCGATCCTGCACGATCCCAAGGTGCTGGTGCTCGACGAACCGACCGATGGCCTCGATCCGAACCAGAAGCACGAGGTGCGAGCCTTGATCCAGGCGATGGCCAAGGACAAGACCATCATCGTCTCGACGCACATCCTTGAAGAAGTCCATGCAGTCTGCAACCGCGCCATCATCATCGCGCGCGGCAAGGTGCTGGCCGATGACACGCCAGCCGCGCTTGAAGCACGTTCGCGCTTCCACCAGGCGGTGTCCCTGAGCACCGACAACGCGCAAGCCGCGCGTGACGTGCTGGTGCGGATCGGCGATGTCGCCGCAGTCGAGATCGACGCGCAGGACCAGCGCGTGACGGCGTTCCCGCGCCCGGGCAAGGCCATCTTCGGCGCCGTCGTCGATGCATTGACCTCGAGCGGCATTCAGGTGCGCGAAATCGCGCTCGAACAAGGGCGACTCGACGAGGTCTTCCGCCAGATCACGACCCGGCCGAAGGAGGCCGCATGAACCCGACCCGCATCCTGTTCCGGCGCGAACTCGCGAGTTATTTCGCGACGCCGGTCGCCTACGTGTTCATCGTGATTTTCCTGCTGCTTTCGGGCGCATTCACTTTCTACATGGGCGGATTCTACGAACGTGGCCAGGCCGATCTGCAGCCGTTCTTCGGCTTTCACCCATGGCTGTACCTGTTCCTCATTCCGGCGGTGGCGATGCGGCTGTGGGCGGAAGAGCGCAAGTCCGGCAGCATCGAATTGCTGCTGACCCTGCCGGTGACCATGGGCCAAGCCGTGCTCGGCAAATTTCTCGCGGCTTGGGCCTTCGTCGGCATCGCGCTGGCATTGACCTTCCCGATCTGGATCACCGTGAACTATCTCGGCGACCCGGACAACGGCGTGATCGTCGCGAGCTATCTTGGCTCGCTGCTGATGGCCGGCGCCTTCCTCGCGGTCGGCTCCTGCCTGTCGGCGATGACTCGCAACCAGGTCGTCGCCTTCATCCTGACCGTAGTCGCCTGCTTCGTGTTGTTGCTCGCGGGTTTCCCGATGGTGCTCGATTTCTTCCGCGGGCTCGGGTTCGCGCAAGGCGTGATCGATGCGATCTCGGGCCTGTCGTTCCTGACGCATTTCAATGCGATCAGCAAGGGCGTGCTCGATCTGCGTGACCTGTTCTATTTCGGGCTGATGATCGGTTTCTGGCTGTACGCCACGACCATCGTCATCGACCTCAAGAAAGCGGACTGAGGAGGCCGACCCATGTTTTCATTGAATCGACGCACCCTCACCGGCGGTTCGCTGGCGCTGCTCGGCGTGTTGCTGATCGCTGTACTGGTGATCGGCAATGTCGTGCTGCGTGGCGCGCGCATCGACCTGACCGGAAATCGCCTGTACACGCTGTCGCAGGGCACGAAAAACATCCTCGCCGACATCGACGAACCGATCAATCTCTACTTCTACTACTCCGACCGTGCGACTCAGGATATTCCGCTGCTGCGCAACTATTCGGTGCGCGTGCGCGAACTGCTGGAAGAGATGTCGGCGAAGAGCGGCGGCAAGCTGCGACTGAACGTGATCGATCCGCTGCCTTTCTCGGAAGACGAAGATCGGGCTTCGGGCTTCGGTCTGCAGGCGTTGCCGGTCGGTGCCGCCGGCGAGTCGGTGTTCTTCGGGTTGGCCGGCACCAACAGCACGGACGGACAGAGCGTGATCCCGTTCTTTCAGCCCGACAAGGAAGTCTTCCTCGAATACGACATCGCCAAGCTCGTGCACAGTCTGGTCGTCGGCAAGAAGCCGGCGGTCGGGGTGATCTCGGGATTGAACGTCGCGCCGGGTTTCGATCCGGCGACTCGCCAGATGCGCGATGGCTGGGCCTTCTATCAGGAACTCGGCGACCTGTTCGATCTGCGTCAGATCAATCCTGCGGCGACGACGAAGATCGATGAGGAGATCGGCACCTTGCTGCTGATCCATCCCAAGGAGTTCAGCGACGAATTGAACTACGCCGTCGATCAGTTCGTGATGCGCGGCGGACGCCTGGTCGTGTTCGTCGATCCCTATGCCGAGCGCGACGATTCCGGCAACGATCCCGAGAATCCGCAGGCCGCGATGTTCGCCAAGCGCGATTCCGATCTGCCGGGCTTGTTCGAGGCCTGGGGGATCGACTACGACCCGGCGAAAGTCGTGCTCGACGCGGCGAATGCACTGCCGGTCCAGACCACGCCGAACGCGCCGCCGACGCGCCATCTCGCCATCCTCGGGTTGGGCAAGGACAGCCTCAGTCAGGACGAGATCCCGACCGCGCAACTGGAAAGCATCAATTTTTCGACTGCCGGCCAGTTCAAGCTCGCCGAAGGATCGACGCTCAAGCTGATTCCGTTCGTGCAGAGCAGCGGCGATGCGATGTTGTACGAGGCCGAGCAGCTCAAGTTCATGCCCGATCCGGAACAACTGCACGAGAACTTCGTGGCGACCAAGGAGCACTACGTGGTCGCAGGTCGTCTGGAAGGCAAGCTGAAGAGCGCCTTTCCGGATCGCAGCGACGAAGGACACATCGCCGATTCCAAGGGGGCAGCCAATATCGTGCTGGTCGCCGACACCGACATGCTGAGCGACCGCCTGTGGGTGCAAGTGCAGAACTTCTTCGGACAGAAGCTGATGAACGCATTCGCGAACAACGGCGACTTGGTCATCAACATCGTCGACAACCTCGCTGGCTCTGCCGACTTGATCGGCATCCGTGGTCGTGCGACTTCGGCACGTCCGTTCTCCACGGTCGAGGCGATCAAGCGTCAGGCCGACCAGCGCTTCCGCCAGAAAGAACAAGAGCTGCAGAAGCAGCTTGCCGACACCGAACAGAAACTCAATGACCTGCAGCAGGGCAAGTCCGCCGAGAGTGCGGCCATCCTGACGCCGGAGCAGCAGGCGGAGTTGGCACGCTTCCGCGATGACAAGGTGCGCATCCGCAAGGATCTGCGCCAGGTGCGCCGCCAGCTCGATGCCGACATCGAATCGCTCGGCAGCAAACTCAAGCTCGTCAACATCGGCTTGATGCCTCTGTTGTTGACGATCGGAGCGCTGGGCGTGTTGTGGTGGCGTCGTCGCGAACGCGTGAAAGCCTGAGGAGAAGCCATGACGAGACATACCTTGGTCAAATTGGCCGTTGGCACGGCCGTGGCAGTCGTGCTGGCACTGTGGGCCAGCACGTCGCGAGGGCCGACGGATGAAGTCGCCGAGGTCGGCGAACCTTTGGTGAAGGGGCTTCGGGAATCGATCAACGAAGTCACGCAATTGCGTGTCGTCGAGGCGGGCGACAAGGCTGTCGTGACCTTGCAGCGCGCCGCCGACGGCTGGACCGTGGCCGAGCGCAGCGGTCATCCCGCGGATATCGCCAAAGTGCGCGAGACACTGATCCGGTTCGCCGAAGCGATCCTGATCGAAGCCAAGACAGCCAGTCCGGAGCGGCATGCCGTCCTGGGGCTCGAGGATGTCGCGAAGCCGGATGCGAAGGGCATTCGTGTCGAGATCGACGGCAAGGTTGCGGCCAAGCTCGTGGTCGGCACCTACAGCATGCAGGGTGATGGCAGTTTCGTGCGCCGCAATGACGAAGCGCAGTCGTGGTTGGCCAAGGGAAACCTGGTCGCGGACCGCCAGGTGTCGAATTGGCTCGCGAAGGACATTGTCGATATCGCGTCGGATCGCATCATGCGCGTCGAGGTGCTGCGCGACGGCAAGTCCTTTGCGGTGGTCAAGTCGTCACCCGAAGCAAGCAATTACAGTGTCGAGAACCTGCCGGCCGGCCGTGAACTGTTGTCCGAATACGAAGCCAACGGGATTGCCTCGGTGCTTGCCGGGCTGAAATTCGATGATGTCGCCAAGGTCGAATCGGCCGTGCCGGATCCGACCTCCATGGTCGTGGCGACGTTCCGGACCTTCGATGGCCTGATCATCGAGATCACCGGGTTTGCTTCGGAAGGCAAGCGCTACGCGACCTTCAAGGCCTCGGTCGATGCGAGCCGCGCCGAGATCGCCGCCAAGGCTGCGCAATTGAATGCCGTGGCCGAGCACGAGCGGGTCGATACGCCGGAATCGCCGGAAGCAGGCGCCGACAAGGATCCAGCCCAGTCGAACGATGTTGTTCCGGCACCACTGGCCGTCACCGACCCGATCGCGTTCCAGGACGAGCGTCGCAAGGCCATCGAATCCGAGGCCGAGACCCTCAATCGGCTTACCCGCGGTTGGTTGTACGTGCTTCCTGCCTACAAGTATGCGAACATGGACAAGCGCCTCGAGGATCTTCTGAAACCCGAGGCGTGATCCGAGATCTCGCGCCTTCGGGCAACGGATCGCCCCGTTCGACTCGTCGTGACGGTACATCCCCCGAAAGGGCAGTGGAGCGAAATGGGCTCCTGCTTTCTTTTTTGTGGAAGACCGGATAAAGTCGCGCGCTTTCTTTCACCACCGGTCCGCCGGCCTGTTCGTCAAGAGATCCCAAATCATGGTCAAGATTCG
>DATMVT010000047.1:0-4800 GCA_035562895.1 Patescibacteria group bacterium
ACGACGCCACGCGGTGGAAACGGTGCCGGTCCGGCGACGTTCACGGTCACGGTCTTGGCGGTGTTGCTGATCTGCGTCGTGCTGGTGCCGGGAGCGAATGTCAGCGTCAGCGGATGCCAGCCGATCTCGCTCGATTCGCGCGCGGACGGTGCCGGCGGCATCGCCCCCAGTGTCGAGGCCACGACCACCGCGTCCTGCGGCCAGCCACCCGGCGGCAGCGGCAGCACGATGCTCCGGATCGACTGCGCATCGGCGGCCGCGTAGACGTCGCTGCCGAGGCGATCGAGCGGCGACTGGGTGATCGACGCATAGAACTCGACCTGCAGCGGATAGCGCGCATGGGCGACGCTCGAGTCGATGCGATAGCCGATGTGCAGGCCATCTGCTTCGACCGAGAACGACACGATCTCGGGGTGATTCTGCGCGCCGGCATCGCGACCGCCGTTGCTGCCGTCGGCATCGCCGGGATCGTTCGGGCGTCGCAGCAGCGGTCCGTCGCCGACGGGCCAGCGCAGGTACCAGGGCTTCAGATGCGTGCCGACGAAGTGGTTGCCGAACACGGCGCCGCGGCTGCTGCCGCCGGTGTCGATCGCGGCGAAGTTGCCCGTCGTCGGTCCGACCACCCAGTTGCCGTCGCCGGGCTGCTCGCCGCCGAACATCAACGCGGAGACGTTGCTGGCGTAGTACGCGTACTCGAGTGCCAGTGGCGTGACGCCGTCCGCGCCGAGTCCGAAATGATTGCCCTGCACGACCACGGGCGCCAGCGACAGGATGTTGAAACCGGCGTTTTTCGGCGTGATGTCGAGACCCTGGCGCGCGACGATGTTGCGACCGTTCGGATCGTTCGAACCGAAGTACACGTAGTCATCGTCGTAGTACGGGAAGTTGCCGTCGATCGCCTCGGCAGAGCTGCATCCGGCCATGCTGTTGCCGCTGGCGTCGACTCCGAACAGGTTGCCGTAGACGCGCAGCTTGCCGCTGTTGGTGTGGTTGACGATGCTCGCCCCGGCCTTGCAGAACAGGTTGCGGCTGGCCGGTGTCAGCCCGCCGACGCGCACCGGCTGGCGCGATTCGAGCACGAAGGCCCACGTCACCGTGCTGGTGCCGCCATCGAGCGCCTCGCCGAAGGCATTGCCCTCGATCACGAATTCGTCCGTCGTGGGGTTCGCGTTGCTGTACTTCAGCGGGTACACCTGATTGTTGCCGCGCCCGTTCAACACCAGGCCGCGCACGGTGCCTGGCGCGGTGAACTTCAGCGCCGGGTTGATCTGGATCTTGTGCACCGCGTCGAGGCCGCCGGCACTCGCCGCGATGGTGTTCGCCACGGCGCCGGGCTGGGTGAAGCCGTCGATGCTCAGCGCCTCGTTGATCGTCACGTCGCCGCTGCCTGCGATCACGCACCAGCCCTGCGTCGGATGGCAGCCCGGATCGCTGGTCGGGATCAGGAAGTGGATCGCATCGTTCACGCCGACGCTGGCATGCGCCTTGGCGATGGCGCCGGCGAGCGAGCAATCGTTGCCCATGGCATCGTCGCAAAGGGAGATGCCGGCGTCGGCCGAGGTGTTGTCGACGATGAACGTGGCCGCGTCGATGGACCCGGCGCAGGCGAATGCGGCCAGCAGGCCGGCGGTACGGACGATGGACATGGAACCCCCGATTGGACGTCGTCAGCTTCGGCCATGCCGCGGTCCGCCCCAACCCCGTGAACGCGGGGGTGACGAACGGCTATCGTGTGCATCTTCAGGAAACCCGGGAGTTGGGCCATGCGCCGTTTGCGATTGTTGATGCTCGTCCTGGTCGTGAACCTCGGCATGGCGGGGTGTGCGACGGCACCGGCACCTGCAACGATGGCCAAGCACGAGGTCGCGATGTCCGAGTCCGCGCGCTTGCAGGCACGAGCCCAACGCGTCGAGATCCTCCGCGACGACTTCGGGGTGCCGCACATCTACGGCAAGACCGACGCCGATGCGGTGTTCGGGCTCCTGTACGCGCAGGCCGAGGACGACTTTCCGCGCATCGAGCGCAACTACCTGTGGGCGATGGGGCGTCTGTCGGAAGTGCAGGGCGAAGCCGCGCTTTACAGTGACCTGCGCGCGAACCTGTACATGACCCGCGCCGAGGCCGATTCCGCCTATGCGACGGCGCCGGAGTGGCTGCGCGAACTGTGCCGCGCCTTCGCCGATGGCCTGAACCACTATCTCGCGACGCACCCCGAGGTGAAGCCGCTGCTGCTGACGCGCTTCGAGCCGTGGATGCCGTTCTATTTCTTTGAAGGTTCGATCGGCGGCGACATCGAATCGGTTCCGCTCGACGGCATCGCGGCGTTCTACGGTCGCGGTCGCGCGAATGAGGCAGAGCTGCCGATGGCGCAAGCCGCGGCCGCGAACACGCCGGCCGTGCCAGCGCCCGCGACCATGGCGAAGCCGGAGTTCGCAGAGCCGTCGGGTTCCAATGGCTGGGCGATTTCCGGCAGCCGTTCGCAATCGGGCCACCCGCTGCTGCTGATCAATCCGCACACCTCGTTCTTCTTCCGTGGCGAGGTCCATGTGGTCAGCGAGGAAGGTCTGAATGTCTACGGTGCCGTGACTTGGGGCCAGTTCTTCGTCTACCAGGGCTTCAACGAGACGACCGGCTGGATGCACACGACCACCCGTGCCGATTTCATGGATGACTACGTGCAACAGGTCGTGCGCGACGGCGACGCGCTGAAGTACCGCTACGGCACCGAGCTGCGTCCGCTCGAAAGTTTCGACGTGACACTGAAGTACCGCGACGGCGACACGCTGCGCAGCCGCAGCTTTCCGGTCTATCGCACGCACCAGGGGCCGATCACGCATGCGCTCGGCGGGCGTTGGGCGACGACCCGCATCAATTGGCATCCGGTCGATGCCCTGCGTCAGTCCTGGCTGCGCATGAAGCAATCGGATTACGCCGGCTTCCGCGAGGTCATGCAGATCCGCAGCAACTCCTCGAACAACACCGTGTTCGCCGATGCGTCCGGGAACATCGCCTACTTCCACGGCAACTTCATGCCGAAGCGCGATCCGGCCTTCGACTATGCGAAGCCGGTGGAGGGCAGCGACCCGCGCACCGACTGGCAAGGTGTGCATGCGCTCGACGAAATGATCACCCTGCTGAATCCGGAGAATGGCTGGCTGCAGAACAGCAATTCGACACCGTTCACCGCCGCGCTGGAGCACAGTCCGAAGCGCGAGGACTATCCGGCCTACATGGCACCGGATGCGGAAACTTATCGCGCCATCCATGCCGTGCGCCTGTTGAAGGACGCGAACGATCTGACCCTGGATGGCCTGATCGAGCTCGCCTACGACCCCGAGCTGCCGGCTTTCGAAGTGCTGCTCCCCGGGCTGTTCACCGCCTACGACCACGATCGCAAGCGATGGCCGCAACTGGAAGCACCGATCGCGTTGCTGCGGCGCTGGGATCGCAAGGTCGCGCTCGACTCGGTGGCGATGACGCTCGCGCATTTCTACGGCGTCGCCATGTTCGAACACCTGACGCGACCGGTCGCGATGGCGGACGTCGAATGGGCCGGGCGTGACAGTGCCCCGGAAGTTCGACTGGCGGCGTTCGCGGCGACGCTGTCGAAGCTGCAGGCGGATTTCGGGACTTGGGCGGTGCCGTGGCGCGAGGTCAATCGGTACCAGCGCCTCGATGGCGCGATCGAACAAGGGTACGACGATGCCCAGCCGAGCCTGCCGGTGGCCATGGCCTCGGGCAGTTGGGGTGCACTAGCCGCGTTCGGCGCCGTGCCGGGCGCGGGCACGAAGCGCATCTATGGCCAAAAGGGGAACAGCTTCGTCGCGGTGGTCGAGTTCGGACCGCGATTGCGCGCGAAGTCCCTGCTGGCGGGCGGGCAGAGTGGCGACCCCCGGTCACCGCATTTCGCCGACCAGGCCGAACGTTATGCCGCCCGCCAGTTCAAGGACGTGGCCTTCTATCGGGAAGACGTCGAACGCCGCGCCCAGCGCCGCTACCGCCCGTAGCCGCAGGGTCGGGCCGGGCAACGAGGCGCCATCGACCCTGCTGTTATGCTGTTCGGTGAACACTGCCATGCATGGGCGAGGCGTTTCGCCCGTGTTCCGTTCAATTCTGTCTTGAGGTCTCGACATGTCCATTCCTTTTGCCCGCAGTCTGCTTTTCGTCGCCGTGGTTGGCGCCACCTCGCTGGTTTCTGCAGAAGCCATGCGCAGTGATGCCAGCGCCGGGCGCGGCATTCCTGCCGGTGGTCCGTTCGTGCCGGCCGGCACGCTGTACGACAACGAGCAGAGCAACGGTTTGACCTCGCTGGCTTCCCAGAACAGTTCGGCCACGTTCACTGCGCGTTCGGCCGATGACTTCGTGATCGACGGTGCAAACTGTCCCAGCAACCAGTTCGACATCACCCAGATCCGCGTCCAGATGGTGCAGTCGGACTCGGCCGCGCAACCGTTTGCGATCGATCTCTTTGCCGACGATGGTGCCGGCACGGGGCCCTCGCCGGCGGATGCCATCACGCCCATCGCCACGATCGCCGAGGCCAGCCAGGTCTCGTTGGGTGCGTTCGGCGCGGGTACGTCCATTTTCGAGGCCAGCTTCACGCCGGTCGATCTGGTGCTTGACGGCGGGACCACGTACTGGATTTCCGGCTATGGCGCGACCGCTGCATCGAACGGGAGCGGTTTCAACAATTTCTTCGCGTCTTCCAACGGCTCGGGCGCAACCACGGACAATGGCGTGATCATCGCGCCGCAAGCCGGCGTGACGAGCTGGACCGCCACCGACGTCGTGATCGGTCCG
>DATMVT010000048.1:0-19208 GCA_035562895.1 Patescibacteria group bacterium
TTGCTCACCCACCAGGCGCCCATTCAAAATACCTGTGCACGCTGTCAAAGATCTCTTCCCACCGCAGACTTCCGTCCGCTTCACCTCAACATTTCGTCGAAGTGAGCCGCGCATTATAGAGCGGTTTTCGTGGCTGTCAACTGTTCGCGGTGAGATTTTTCGTCGTCTCGCCGCCTCCAGCCCCCCCTCCTCTCGGAAGGGGCGCGAACTCTAGCCACCGACCTTCGACTTGTGAAGCCCCGGGTTGTGCGAACGCACAATCCGTTCAGGTTCAGCGCAGAGACACGCGCAGGAACGAGCGTTTCCCGACCTGCAAGATGAACGACGTACCGGCCAGGAACATCATGTCCTTGTTTTCGACGACCTCCCCGTCGATGCGGACGCCGCGCTCGCCGATCTTGCGTATGGCTTCCGATGTGCTGGCGAGCAAGCCGCTCTGCTTCAACAGTTGCGGCAACTTGATGCCCTCGGCCGTCACGGCAATTTCGCGCTGCTCGATTTCGGTCGGAAGCGCCCCACCCTTGACCGTGTCATTCCAGTAACGCAATGAATCGTCCGCTGCCGACTTGCCGTGGAAGCGCTCGACCAGCTCCAGCGCGAGCGCAATCTTGAAATCACGCGGATTGGCCAGCCCCGAACCCACATCCTGCTTCATGCCTGCGATGTCGCCGAGCGATTTCGCGAATGAAAGCAATTCGAAGTAGCGCCACATCAAGTCATCGGAGATGCGCATGGTCTTTCCGAAGATCTCGTTCGGCGCCTCGTTGATGCCGATGTAGTTGCCGAGCGACTTCGACATCTTGTTGACGCCATCCAGACCTTCCAGCAAAGGCATGGTGATGACGATCTGCGGCGACTGCCCGACTTCGGCCTGCAGTTGCCGACCAACCAGCAAGTTGAACTTCTGGTCGGTGCCCCCGAGCTCGACGTCGGATTTCAGCGCCACCGAGTCGTACCCCTGCACCAACGGGTACAGGAACTCGTGGATCGCGATCGGTTGCTGGCCGGCGTAGCGCTTGTGGAAGTCGTCGCGCTCGAGCATGCGCGCGACCGTATGCTTGGCGGCGAGGCGAATCATGTCGGCCGCACTCATCTTGCCGAACCATTCGGAATTGAAGCGCAATTCGGTGTGTTCGCGATCAAGCACCTTGAACACCTGCGACGCGTAGGTCTTGGCGTTTTCCGCGACATCGGCCTCCGTCAGCGGTTTGCGGGTGGCATTCTTGCCGGTCGGGTCACCGATCATTCCGGTGAAGTCTCCGATCAGGAAGATGACCTGATGCCCGAGCTCCTGGAACTGCCGCATCTTGTTGAGCAGGACCGTATGACCCAGATGAAGGTCCGGCGCGGTCGGATCAAACCCGGCTTTGATGCGAAGCGGACGCCCCAACTTCAGGCGAGCCTCGAGATCCTCGATCTTGATGATTTCTTCGGCGCCACGACCGATCAGGTCCAGCGATTCCTGCAGTGACGACATGACGAACCCGTGTGCGGCGAAAATGAGCGCATTACCATAGCGGAGCGGCGGGAAACGCGGCAGCCAAGGCAACGTGACGTTAAGAGTCCGTTAAATGGCACAGACAAAAACTTCATTGTGTTCAAGGGTTTGACACGTGAAAGCTGCGGCCGTTACCGTAGCCGCCGAATTGTCCGCGGTACGCCCCATGGCCTGGTTTCCGGTTCGTCTCTTCAAACACGCCACGCCGCACCGCCATGCCTTGCGCCGGCACGCACAGCGCCGCCACGCGCACTTCTATCAACTGCATTCGGACTGGACCCTGTTCCGGAACTGGTCGCTGGTCGACATCGATTGGCGTCGCAAGCCTTGGGTCATCGCCGCCGCCACCTTGCTGGTCGCGATGTTCAGCATGATCGTGATGCCGTCGTTCGCTTCGATCTTCCACGACGAGGGCGCCAATGCCACGGACGTGCAGCGGCTGAGCCTTCCGGCGACGCCGATCGAAACTTTCGTGCCAGGTCGCGATGACGACCGCGTCGCACTCATCAATGGCATCTATGTGCCGCTGTCGGAGACCGCCCTGTGGACGTCGGTCACGATCGAGCGCGGACAGACGCTCGGCGAGATCTTCGCGACATTCGGTATTTCATCGCGACAACTGGCACGACTCGTTGCCGCCGCGCCGAGTGCCGACAGCTTCACGCGCCTGCGCCCCGGCGACCGCATCGGCATTCGCCGCGACGAGTCCGGGGCATTGACCGCATTGCAACTCGATGTCGACAGCGACACCCGCCGCATCGTCGAGATCGACGACAACCAGGTGACCGAACGCACCATCGAGCGTCCGGTCGAGAAGCGCATGCGTGTCGCCAGCGGCCAGATCGTGGGATCGCTGTTCGGCGCCGGAGAAGAGGCTGGACTCGATGACGGCACCATCATCAAGCTCGCGAAGGTGTTCGGCTATGACATCGATTTCGCCCAGGACCTTCGCCGCGGCGACCAGTTCTCGGTGGTGTTCGAGGAAATGTACCGCGATGGCGAAGTGGTGCCGGGCGGCGACATCATCGCTGCCACCTTCATGAATCGCGGCCGTCGCTTCGATGCGCTGCGCTTCGAGAAGGCCGATGGAAGCATCGAGTACTACGACCAGTCCGGCCGACCGCTGCGCAAGGCGTTCATCCGCACGCCGGTCGAGTTCTCCCGCATCAGTTCGCGCTTCAGTTCGGCGCGTCGCCATCCGATCCTCGGCACCGTGCGCGCGCACAAGGGCGTCGACTACGCCGCACCTTCCGGCACGCCGATCATGGCGGCCGCCGACGGTCGCGTCAGTTTCGCCGGCTGGAAGTCGGGCTACGGTCGCGTCGTGATCGTCGACCACAACCGCGGACATTCGACGCTGTATGCGCACATGTCGGGTTTCGGCAAGTCCGCCAAGGTCGGTGCGCGCGTGCGCCAGGGCGACAACATCGGCTATGTCGGCATGACCGGTTTGGCCACCGCACCGCACCTGCACTACGAGTTCCGCATCAACGGCGTGCACCGCGATCCGCTCAAGGTCACGCTGCCACCGCCGGAGCCGCTGCCGGGCAGCCTGATGGCGAAGTTCCGTGCGGTCACCGCGCCGTACATCAGGCAACTCGCCCAAGCCGAACTGCGCAGTACCGCCATCGCGCAACGTTGATGGCCGATGCGCCGCTTTACCTCGGGCTGATTTCCGGCACCAGCGCCGATGCCATCGACGCTGCCCTGGTCGCATTCGATGACCGGAGACCGCAGTGCGTCGCTGCGACGGCAACCCCCTATGCGCCGGCGTTGCGAGTCCGCATCCTCGACCTCGCGCTCGGCCGCGAAACCGCGTCCTTCGACCGCATTGGCGAACTCGACGTCGAGATCGGCCACGCCTTTGCCGACGCTGCCGAGACGCTGATCAAGCGCAGCGGCATCGATCGCGCCCGCATCCGCGCGATCGGCTCGCATGGCCAGACGCTCTGGCATCGGCCCGAGGCGACGCACCCGTTCACGACCCAGCTCGGCGATCCGAATGTGATCGCGGAGCGGCTGGGCATCACCACGGTCGCCGACTTTCGCCGCCGCGACATCGCCGCGGGCGGGCAAGGTGCACCCTTGGCGCCCGCATTCCATGCCGCTTGCCTGTCGTCGCCCGACGAGACCCGCGCAATACTCAATCTCGGCGGCATCGCGAATCTTTCGATCCTCGCACCTGGCCAAGACGTGCGCGGCTTCGATACCGGCCCCGCCAGCGGCTTGATGGACGCCTGGTGCCGCGAACACACCGGCGCCGACTTTGATCGAAATGGCGAGATGGCCGGGCGTGGCCGCGTCGATGCGGACCTGCTCGGACGCTGGCTGGCCGATCCATACTTCACGCGCCCGGCGCCGAAGAGCACGGGCCGCGAGACCTTTCAGCTGCAATGGTTGCGCGCGCAGCTGCGCGGCGACGAAGCGGTCGAGGACGTGCAAGCCACCCTGCTCGCGCTGACCGCGCGCACGGTCGCCGATGCCCTTCTCCGCGAAAGTCCGCGCGCCACGTGCGTGATCGCCTGTGGTGGCGGCGTGCACAACGGGCGACTGATGGCCGCGTTGCGTGCGGCCATCGCGCCGGTGCGCCTCGACACGACGGCGCAGCACGGCATCGATCCCGATTATGTCGAGGCCATCGCCTTTGCCTGGCTGGCGAATGAAACCCTGGCGGGTCGCCCCGGCAATCGCCCGGAAGTCACCGGCGCACGCGGCCCGCGCATCCTCGGCGCGATCTGGCCGGCCTGAAGTTCAGGGCAGTCGTTCGATCGCCGCGATCGCGGCACGCAAGGCTTCGGTTTCGTCCTGCCCCCAGGCCCCGGCCAGACGCGCGATGTCCTGTCGCGGATTCGAGACGATCAAGGTCTCGGCGTCGAGCTTCAGCGACTGGCGCAACAACCTCAGCAACACGTCGTTGATCGGCATGTGGTTGAGCCGCGCGATCTCCTTGATGCGCTCGGCCACGTCGTTGTCGATGCCGCGGATGACGATGTCTGGCACAGCGTGAACCTCGATCCCGCCGACATGCTAGCCGGGTGCTTTCGGCGACTGCAACCGAAGGTGTCGATGCGCCAGCATGGCTCCGCTAGCATGGCCGGATGACCGAATCCGCTGCCGCCCCAGACACCACCCACTCCTTTCGCGCCTACTTCGAACGCGGGCCACTCGGTGCCTTGCTGTTCGGCATTTCCTCCGGGTTCCCGTACGCGATGATCGGCGCGACGTTGACCACGCGATTGGCGCAGGACGGCATCGACAAGAAGAGCGTCACGGCGTTCTCGCTCGCGTTCCTGGTCTACAACTTCAAGGTGTTGTGGGCGCCGTTGATCGATCGCGCACCGCTGCCGTGGTTGTCGCGCTTCGGACAACGCCGCTCGTGGCTGTGGCTGTCCGCGGTGATGGTCGCGACGGCCGTGTTGGCGCTCGGCGCGGTCGATCCGTCCGCCAACCTGCAATCGGTCGCGATCGCGGCGATCCTGGTCGGTGTCGCCGGCGCGACCTTCGACATCGTCATCGACGCCTATCGCATCGAGACGCTGGCGCCGCATCAGCTCGGGACCGGCTCCGGCATGTCGCAGTATGGTTGGCGCATTGGCTCCACCGCAGCCGCGAGCCTGTCCCTGGTCGTGGCCGGTACCGCCGGCTGGGGCGTCGCCTACGCGCTGTGCGCGCTGTTCGTGCTGCCGGCGGTGATCGCGTCGCTTTGGCTCGGAGAACCGGTACGCCATGTCGTGCGCAGCGGCGTCGGATCGGTGTCGTCCGCCGTGGACGCCGTGGTCGCGCCGCTGTCGGAATTCCTGCGCCGCCGCGGCGCATTTCTGGTCCTGTTGTTCGTGCTGCTGCACAAGATCGGCGACACCCTTGCCAACCTGACCTTGCGCCTGCTGCTGAATGACCTGGGTTTCAGCAACGACGAGATCGCGACTTATGATGTCGGCGTCGGTTTCATCGCGCTGATGGTCGGCATCTTCGCGGGCGGCGTGCTGTATGCGCGCTTCGGCATGAAACGCGCCGTGCTGGCCAGCCTGATCCTGATGGCGGTGTCCAACCTCAGCTTCGCCGTGCTTGCGCATGTCGGCCATCACAACGGCCTGCTCGCGTTCACGCTCGGCTTCGAGAACTTCGCCAGCGGCATCGGCGGCGTCGCGGTCGTCGCCTACCTGTCGTCCCTGTGCAACCTCGCGTTCACCGCGACGCAATTCGCGTTGTTGTCCGCCGCCGCATCGATCGCCGGCCGCATCCTCACCGGAACGACGGCCGGCGCCTTGATCGAAGCCTTCGGCTACGTCGAGTTCTACCTGTTCACCACCGTCGCGGCGCTTCCCGGCATCCTCCTGTTCGTCTGGATGATGCGCTCGGGACTGGCCGACCAGACGGCCGCGTCGCAGCACGCCGCCCGTCAGTCGGCGTAGTCGACCACCACCGGGGCGTGGTCGGAGAATTTCGGCTCGGCGTGGATCGCGCACGCACGGAGCCGATCGCGCAAGCCGGGCGTGACCATCTGGTAGTCGATGCGCCAGCCAACGTTTTTCGCCCGCGCTGCGCCGCGCTGCGACCACCAGGAATATGCCTCGCCTTCCGGCTCGAGATGGCGATAGGCATCGACCCAACCGCGCTCGCACAGCCCGTTGAGCCAAGCGCGTTCTTCCGGCAGGCAACCGGAATTCTTCTGGTTCGAGGTCCAGTTGCGGATGTCGAGCTTGGAACGCACGATGTTCCAGTCGCCGCACAGCACGTAATCGCGACCGCTGGACAGCCATTCGGCAAAGATCGGTGCGATCCAGTCCATGACCTTGAACTTGAATTGCTGGCGCTCGTCGCCGGACGAACCCGACGGCAGATACATCGACACGACACTGAGATTCCCGTAGCGGGCTTCGATGTACCGACCCTCCTCGTCGAACGCGTCCCAGCCGAGACCCGTACGCACTTCGTCGGGCGCGCGCCGAGCGTAGATCGCGACGCCGCTGTAGCCCTTTTTCGTGGTCGCTTCGCGGACATGGCGCTGGTAGCCGGCCGGCGCGAACACGGCATCGCCGAGCTGATCCGCTTGCGCCTTCATTTCCTGCACGCAGAGCACGTCCGGCCGCTGCGTCGCGAACCAGTCGAAGAACCCTTTCGTGGCCGCCGCGCGAATGCCGTTGGCATTGAAACTGATGATGCGCATCGTCTGCCCGTGTCCGGAATCGGCCCGCACCATAACCGAAGCCGCGCATCCTGCCGAGCGCGTGCGTCGCTAGACTGCGCGCCTCGATTCCAGGAGCCGACCATGCGCGACCACCAACGCGAATTCTTTCGCCTCGCGCTGCACCACCAGGTACTGCGATTCGGTGAATTCACCCTCAAGTCGGGCCGCGTCAGCCCGTACTTCTTCAATGCCGGCCTGTTCAACGACGGCGCCGCACTGGCGGCGCTCGGCCGCGCCTACGCCACGACCCTGATGGACAGCGGCCTCGGCTTCGACATGCTGTTCGGCCCCGCCTACAAGGGCATCGCCCTGGCCACGACCGTCGCCATTGCACTCGCCGAGCAGCATCAGCGCAACGTGCCGCTCGCCTTCAACCGCAAGGAAGCCAAGTCACACGGCGAAGGCGGCATGATCATCGGCGCGCCCGTGGCCGGCCGGGTCCTGATCGTCGACGACGTGATCACCGCCGGGACCGCGGTCCGTGAGGCCATCGACCTGATCCGCAGCCACGGCGGCGAACCCGCCGGCGTGCTGATTGCGCTGGATCGCCAGGAGCGCGGTCAAGGCGATCGCTCGGCGGTCGAGGATGTTCGTGCCGAGTTCGGCCTTCCGGTGCTGGCGATCGCCGGACTCGCGGAACTGTTGCAATTCGCGGGCGAGGATTCGACGCTGATTCAGCACCGGGGCGCGCTTTTGGACTATCGTAATCGGCACGGTGTCGCGGCTTGAGGCCGCTTTCGGAGTCGATCATGCGTCTGTCGGTTTGGGTGTCGGTGTTCGTGCTCGGTCTGTCCGTTGTCGCACCGGCATCGGCCGGCAAGCTGTACAAGTGGGTGGATGAAAAGGGCAATGTCCACTTCAGCGACAAGGTGCCGCCGGAAGCCGCCAAGCTGGCGCGCGAGGAAATGAACCAGTCCGGCGTGACCGTGAAGGAAGTCGCGCGCGCCAAGACCCAGGAAGAACTCGCCGCCGAAACCGCGCAGAAAGTGAAGGACGAGGAATTGCGCAAGGTCGCCGAGGCGCAGGCACAGGCCGATCGCGCCTTGATGCTGTCCTACACGACCGAAGAAGACTTGATCCGGGCGCGCGAACAGGAACTCGGCGTGATCGACTCGAACCTCGCCACCGCCAAGCTGACGATGGCCAGCCAGGAAAAGAACCTGTCCGACCTGCTTGCGCACGCAGCCGATTTCGAGCGCAACAAGAAGCCGGTGCCGCCAGCGGTCAACGACTCGATCGCGCACGTCCGCGCCCAGATCGAAGCGCAGCAGAAAACGCTGGTCGAGCGCGAAGGCGCGAAGGACATCGTCCGCAAGGACTACGAGGCGAAGCTCGCGCGCTGGCACGAACTCTCGGCGAAGAACGCGAACCCGCCGCAGCCCTGAATCACGCCGCCGTGCGCTGCTGCGCCGCCAGCGCCTGCGCCAGGGTCCAGTCGTAGGCATCCCGGATCGGGAAGCCGCTGCGGCTGCCCTCGACCAGACCAATGGCATGGCCAAGGCGCAAGGTCAGCTCGCAGACGGTCATTGTGTCAGCCCCGACCGTGTATGGGGCAGCCCCCAGCACTTCTTCCAGCAGGCGCCGTTCGAAACCCAACGGCCACTGCGTGGTCCAGTAGTGATCCGGCGGTGTCGACGACAACACGGTCTCGCCTTGCGCGCGTGCGAGGCTCATGCGCCCGCTCTGGAACACCCCAGCAGCGGCGCGCTTGCGCAATGCCGCCAAGACGCGACGGCCCTCGGCAACATCGGGAAACGGCTGCGCGGCACTGAACAGCAACACCGTGGCACCGCGCGTCGCCGCAAGCGCCGCGGCAAGCGCCACCATGCCCGCTGCCTCAGGCACCCGCTGCACGCCACGGTCCTGGAACGTCTCCGACAGGCTCAGATCGTCCGCCCCGAGGACGCAGCATTCATCGACTTCGCTCGGCATCAATCGCAACTGACGATCGAGCAAGTGTTCCTGGCCGAGCTTGAGCCCGGCAATCAGGGCGCCGTCGGGCATGCGTCCACGCGCGTCGATGATCGCGCTGACCTTGACCGGTCCCCGTTTCGATCGTCCCGCCATGGCTGCCATCAACCCCATGTTCCCCGTACCACCGCGAGAGTAATCCTGCCGCCGCAGCGCCGTCGCAAACGATGGCAACAGGGGATGCAACCCTCGGTCGCGTCCGTGCATCCAGTGTCATCGAGGCTGTCCGCGCGGATGTCCGAAGCCGGACAGTCCTCGCCGGCGGACACCGCACGGCGCCGGACGTCGCGAAAATATGTAGGAAAATCAATGCGAATTGACGACAAACGGATTGGCACAGGACCTGCATTGATGGTGCCCATGACGACCATGGAGGCTGCAATGTCCCGAGTACATCCTTTCAAACGCATCCAGGTGGCCGCCGCCGCGTTCACCGTGCTCGGCCTTGCCCTGATGGCGACGGCTGAACCGCTGCCGATCCTCGATCTGGCCGGCAATGACCTCGCGTCGCCGGTGGCGGAATCGGTCGAAGCGAATGCGCGCGCTGCGGCGACCTCGCGGCGCGCCTGGCGCGACCAGTTGCCAGCGATGATCCTGGTGCGGCGCGCACGGCCATCTTGAGTCGCGCGTTCGCGCCACTATCCTGCTGCGATGTGGCATGTCGTGCTGTTCGAACCCGAAATTCCGCCGAATACCGGCAATGTGATCCGGCTGTGCGCGAACAGCGGTGCGGCCCTGCACCTGATCGAACCGCTCGGCTTCGATCTCGACCACGCCAAATTGCGGCGTGCCGGCCTCGACTACCACGAGTTCGCACGCGTCAAAGTGCACGCCGACTTCGACGCCTTTCTGCGCGAAGTGGCACCGCCCCGCGTCTTCGCGCTGTCCACCCGCGGTCGGCGCGGCTACGCCGAAGTCGCATTCGCGGCAGGTGACGCCTTCGTGTTCGGCTGCGAAACCCGCGGCCTGCCCGACCCGATCATCGACGCGCTGCCGGAATCACGGCGACTGCGCCTGCCGATGCAGCCCGGCAATCGCAGCCTGAACCTGTCGAATGCGGTCGCGGTCGTCGTCTATGAAGCCTGGCGCCAGACCGGCTTTGCTGGCGCCGCGCTGAATGGACCGCATCCGGCGTGAGACGCCCGGCGGTCAGACTGCGTAAAAGTGAACGACACTCGGATCTTGCCCCGTCGCCGTATGGCGAAACCCAACCAAGGAGAATCATCATGAACCTCAAGAAGCTCGCATTCGCGCTCGTGCTGGCGCTGCCGTTCGCGGCCAGCGCCGGCGATCTCAGCTACTCGTACCTGCAGGCCGGCGTCACCCGCGTCAATCCGGATGACGGTGGTGCCGAAAATGGCTTCGGCTTCGGCGGCGCGGGCGCCCTGACCGAGAACTGGCACGTGTTCGGCAACTATCGTTCGTACGACGTCAACGTGCTGGGCACCGACTTCGACGTCGATGGCTGGAATGTCGGCCTCGGTTACAACATGGGCATCAGCGACAGCGCCGACTTCTTCGGTCGCGTGTCCTACGAGAAAGTCGATGCCGACATCGTCGATGCCAACGGCTGGGGCATCGAAGCCGGCGTGCGCAATGCGTTCACCGACCAGTTCGAAGCCGGTGCCTCGCTGAAGTACATCGACATCGAGGACGACAACAACACCGGCCTCGAACTCTACGGCCAGTACAAGTTCGGCGAATGGGGGCTGGTCGGAACGCTGAACATCAGCGACGACGGCAACGAGATCTTCATCGGTCCGCGCATCAGCTTCTGATCGCGGCCATCTCGCCGGAAGCGGCAAGCCCGGTCGCGAGGCCGGGCTTGTTCGTTTCAGGCATCAACGGAACAAGTATTCCGGATACTCCGGTTTCTGCTCGCGCGACAGCAGCGTCTGCAGACCTTCCTGCGGCGTGATCTCTTCGGCGAGCACGCGCTGCACCTGCTCGGTGATCGGCAACTCGATGCGATGGCGCTGCGCGATGCGCATCACTTCGTTCACGGTCTGCACCGATTCGACGACCTGGCCGATCTCGCGCACCGCCTCCTTCAGGCCGATGCCGCGCCCGAGCGCGAGGCCAAGCCGGCGATTGCGCGACAGGTCGCCGGTGCAGGTGAGCACCAGGTCTCCGACGCCGGCCAGTCCCATGATGGTTTCGGGCTTGCCGCCGATGGCGACGCACACGCGCAACATCTCGTTCAAGCCGCGCGTGATCAGGCCGGCGCGGGCATTCAAACCGAGCTGCATGCCATCGGCGACACCGGTCGCGACCGCAAGCACGTTCTTCATGGCGCCGCCCAGTTCGGCACCGATCATGTCGTTGCCGGTATAGGCGCGGAAAGTCGGGCCATGCAGGCATTGCGCGACTTGATCGGCGAACTCGGACTGGTCGGAATGGACCGTCACCGCCGTCGGCAAGCCCAGTGCCACTTCACGCGCGAACGAGGGTCCGGTGACCACGGCCAGCGGCGTCCCCACGGTCAACATCGACGCGGCGACTTCGTGCAGAAAGCGTCCGGAGCCAGGCTCGAATCCCTTGGTCGCCCAGGCCACGCCGTCGGGGTGGGCGGCGCGCAATTCGGGCTCTTCCAGCAGCTCGCGGAAAGCGTGGCTGGGCGTGACGATCAGCCACTGCGGTCGCGCCGCGGCCACCGCCAGCGAGTCCGTGAATTGCAACGATCCGGGGAGTTCGATGTCGCCCAGGTAGCGCGTGTTGCGGCGCGTGGCGCGCATCGCTTCGATCGCCGCGGCATCACGACCCCACAGCACGGTGTCGATGCCATGACGCGCCAGCACCGCCGCCAGGGCGGTACCCCAGGAACCGGCACCGAAGACGCTGATGGAGAGGTTGTGCATGACCGAACCGGCCCGCGAAACGCCCCGGCGAACCGGGGCGTCGCCGCATCAGGCCGTCGCGTCTGACGGCTGTTCCTGCGCACGACGGCGCATGGTGTCGGCGTAGATCTGGTCGAAATTGACCGGCTGCAGCACGAACGGCGGGAAGCCGCCGTCAAGCACCAGCGCAGAAATCGCCTGGCGCGCATACGGAAACAGCGTGTTCGGCGCGAAGGTGCCGAGCATGCCGTGCAACGTCGCCTGGTCGAAACCGATCAGGCTGAAGATGCCGGCCTGCTGAACTTCCGCGAGGTAGGCGGTCTTGTCGCTGATCTTGCAGGTCAGGGTCACGGTGAGCACGACTTCATAGACGTTGTCGCCGATCGTCTGCACCTTCTGGTTCAAGTTCAGCTGGATGTTCGGCTGACCCGAGTCCTGGAAGATCATCGGGGCGTTCGGCGCTTCGAACGAGGCATCCTTGACGTAGATCTTCTGGATGGCGATCTGCGCCATCTGCTGCTGGTCAGCGGCGCCATTGGCGACGGGGGCGGTATCGGTCATTGCAGACTCCGGTTGAATGGTCGGAAAAAAGGGCGCGGATTATTCCATGCCCGGCCCGCGCAGGCGAGCCAAGCCGCGATTTTCCGCAAAATGAAGCGCTCAGGCCTTGCCTTTGGCCAGCGGCAGGTCGGCGCCGGTCCAAGTGGCGAGGCCGCCATCGAGCCAATGCACCTTGGTGAAGCCGGCCGAGGACAGCTTCGCCGCAGCCGATGCCGAAGTCTGGCCGCTGCGACACACGACGATGACCGGCAAGTCCTTCACCCTGGCCAACTCCTTGTGCTCCGGGTCGAACTGCGCCATCGCGACGTGTTTGGCTCCGGCGATGTGGCCCGCCTCGAACTCGCTGTTCGCCGAGACATCGACCAGCAATGCGTTGTCGCGATTGACGAGGCGCGTCAGCTCGGCCGGCGCGATCGCCTTGTAGCGTCGGGTCAGGGCCGAGAACTCGGTCGAGATGAGCATCAGCGCGACCAGCAGGAACAGCGTGACGAGAATGAAATGATTGCCGATGAATTCGGGCAGGCGTTCGAAAAACACGGTGTGCTCCAGCGAGGGCCGCGGATTATCCCGGACTGGCGCCGGATCGCCAAACCCCGATTCGCGGCCGGTGCGCCACGGGTGCGTCCAGTGAACGGATCGCGGCCATCATGTGGGCGTCGTCGAGGCTCACAACGACGCCAGTGCCCAGACCAGATTGATCATGATGCCGAAGCCCAGCAACATCGTGTAGCACAGCCCGATCGCGACATATTTCAAGATGGTCATCGGCCAGCCCTGCCCATAGATGCGCTTCTGCGCAATCAGCAGGTACATCGGGATCCACAGGCTGGTGACGACGACCAGCAGCGACATCAAGCCCGGCACCAGCGGCCAGGTGCTGGCCCAGACGGCGATACGGTTCAGCAGCACCAGCACCAGGATCGCCGTGCACAGGAAGCTGTGGCTGTGCAACGCCACGATCAGGTGCTCCATGTAAAGCCGTCGCTTGAACAGGTAGAACAGCTTCAGCAACAGCGCGAACAGCGGCAGGATCATCAGCAGCGACTGCGGCGCGACGCTGAACAGGGCGGCAATGAACTTGGCCGGATGTTTCCTGGTTTCGACCGCATTGACCAGCAGCATCGCGACCTTGTCGTTCAGCCACGTGTTCACGGCATCCGGCACATAGGCGACATGCACCGGGTTGTCGCGTGGATGCCAGGGCTTGCCGCTGAAGACGGTCACGCCGTAGGGATTCGGCTTCTCCGGCGTCACTTCGGTCGGATTGCGTTCCTCCTCGCGCTCCTCTTCGCGTTCCGCTTCGGCGCGGTCCGCAACCTGCGCACGCTGCATCTCGAAGACCGCATCCGGCAAGGTCGCGCGGTTCTTCTCGAGACGATCGAGCTGCTTTTTCTCTTCGGCGTCGATGCGCGCGATGCGCTGCTCGAGCGTGGCTTCGCCATGGATCGTGACGCCGAGATTGCCGCCCTCGTCGCGCGGCTGCGACACCATCGCCACCGCCAGGAACGCGATCACCGACATGAACAGGTACAGGCGCAGCGGCGTGACGTAGCGCGTGCGCCGTCCGACGAAGTACTCGGTGCTGAGGAAACCCGGCTTGACCAGTAGCGGCCCCAGCGTGCGCACCGTGCGCGTGTCGAGGTTGAACACGCTGTCGAAGAAATCCGCGATCAATCCCGGGAGATGCCGGATCATGCCCTTCTTCGGCTGACCGCACTGGTGGCAGAAATCGCCGTGCATCGGCGCGCCGCAATTCAGGCAGGGCGGTTCGGTGCGGACCATCTCGATGGCGGATTCGTCGGGCGTGCTCATCGGCAGGGGTGCGGTCGCGGCTTGGCCCGTAAGATAGAGCGCTGAACCCGAGGTCACAACGCCCATGCGGCAGAACACGCCATTCCGCGACGAATTGGGCGAAGTCGGAAGACTCGCGCTGCCGCTGGTCGTCGGCCAATTGCTGGCGATGCTGATGAATGTCGCCGACACCGTGCTCGGTGGCCATCATGGCCCGCACACGCTGGCGGTGATCGCGGTCGGGTCGGCGGTGTGGTCACTGGTGCTGATCTGCTGCCTCGGCCTGCTGTTCGCGATCCCGCCGAACGTGGCGCAACGCGATGGCGCCGGGCGCCGCGACGAGATCGCATCGTTGCTCAGCCAGGCCTTGTGGATCGCCTGGGCGATCGGACTGATCCTGCTCGTCCTGCTGCGATCTGCCGGCCCGCTGCTGGAGGCGATGGCGGTCGATCCGAGCCTGCGCGGCGATGCCGACGCGTTCCTGAAGGCGGCTTCGTGGGGCGCGCCCGCACTGGCGACTTTTCTTGCGCTGCGCTTCTTCTGCGAAGGCCTCGGCTACGCGCGCGCGACCCTGTATTTCAGCGCGATGGGCGTGGTCGTGCTGGTGCCGCTCGGCTACGGCCTGATCTTCGGCCGATTCGGGTTCCGCGAGCATGGCGCGACGGGCGCCGGCATCGCGCTGGCCTGCACGGTATGGCTGCAGGCGATCGCGATGGCGGTGTTCGTGCTGCGCCACCCGCGCTTCGCCGACCTGCACCTGTTGCGTGGATTCACGCGCCCCCGATGGCCCGAGATCCGCGATCTGCTCGGGCTCGGCCTGCCGATCGCGTTCATGATCCTGATGGAAGGGTCCTTGTTCGTCGTCACCGCGCTGCTGATCAGTTCGCTCGGCGCGAATGCGGTCGCCAGCCATCAGGTCGCGATCAATGTCGCCTCGATCACCTTCATGGTGCCGCTCGGCGTCGGCATGGCGACGACGGTGCGCGTCGGCCATGCCATCGGTGCCGGCGATGCGGCGCGCGCGCGCGCGGCGGCCCAGTCGGGCCTGTTGCTGGCGATCGCGGCGCAGACGCTGTCGGCGACCCTGCTGGCCCTGTTCGCGCCGCAGATCGCCGCGGTCTACACCGGCGATGTCGCCGTCGCCGGCCTCGCTGCGCAACTGATGCTGTATGCCGCGATCTTCCAGTTTTCGGACGGGCTGCAGGTCGTGGCCGCGTCCGCCCTGCGCGGACTCAAGGACGCGCGCGTACCGGCGCTGCTGACCGTCATCGCCTACTGGGGCATCGGCATGAGCGTCGGCTGGTACTGTGCGTTCCGTCTCGACCGCGGCGCTCCCGGCATGTGGATCGGACTGATCGCCGGCCTCACCAGCGCGGCACTGCTGTTGTCCGTCCGACTGTACCTGCGGCTTCGTCGTCTGCCCCGGGACATCGTACGCTTGGCGGTCGCGCCGCCGGAGAATGCCCTTGAACCCACCCGCGATTGACACCATGCACCGCACTCAGCCACCGGAACTTCCCATGCACGCCCCCAGGAAAAGCCCGATCCGCCAGTTCTTCGGCGGCTTGTTCCATGCCGTCGATGTCACTCGCCGACTGGTGATCAACGCGATCTTCCTGCTCGTGCTGCTGATCGTGCTCGTCGCGATGTTCAGCGGCGGAACCGGGCCGTTGGAGCAGAAGACGACGTTGGTGCTCAACCCGCAGGGCGCGATCGTCGAGCAGTACACCGCGGAGCCGCTCGACCGCGCGCTTGGCGAATCGCTCGGCAACCCGGTCGAAGAGACGCGCGTCCGCGACATCATCCAGGCGCTGGAAGCGGCGGCCACCGATCCGCACATCACCCAGGTCCTGCTGGTGACGCACGGCATCGCCGGCATCGGCCCGGCGACCACGCGCGAACTCGCCGCAGCGTTGCGTGAGTTCCGCACGTCGGGGAAAAAGCTTTACGCCTATGCCGACGGCTACGAGCAACGCGGCTACCTGCTGGCCGCGCAGGCCGACGAGGTGCTGCTGCATCCGCAAGGCGCCGTGCTGCTGGAAGGCCTCGGCCGCTATCGCACCTATTACGCCGATGCGTTCGAGAAGTTCGGCATCGACGCCCACCTGTTCCGCGTCGGCGAATACAAGTCCGCGGGCGAGCCTTACATCCGCTCCGACTCGTCGCCGGAAGCCGACGAGGCCGACCTGTTCTGGATGAACGACGTTTGGTCGCGCCACCTCGCCGACATCGCCGAGGCACGCAAGCTCGACGTCGCGACCCTGAAGGCGCAGATCGATGACTATCCGGCCCTGCTGCATGCCGTCCAGGGCGACCTGGCCAAGCTCGCGCTCTCTCAGAAGCTGGTGGATGCACTGGTCACGCGCGATCAGCTCGAAGCGAAGCTGGCCGCGTCCGGTGCCGCCGGCGACCACGACCGCGGCTTCCGCCAGATCGGCTTCATCGACTATGTGCAACGCCTGAATGCGGTGCCGCATCTGCCGGGCAAACCCACGGTCGCGATCGTCGTCGCCGAAGGCGAAATCGTCGATGGCGACGGCGAACCCGGCACCATCGGCGGCGACACCACCGGCAACCTGCTGCGCGAAGCACGCGAGGACGAACACGTGAAGGCCGTGGTGCTGCGTGTGAATTCGCCCGGCGGCAGCGTGTTTCCGTCCGAACTCATCCGTCGCGAGGTCGAACTGACGCAAGCCGCAGGCAAGCCGGTCGTGGTGTCGATGGGCGACCTCGCCGCGTCCGGTGGCTACTGGATCTCGATGAACGCGGATCGCATCTATGCCGACCCGAGCACGATCACCGGCTCGATCGGCATCTTCGGCCTGTTCTTCAACGTGCCCGAAGCCATGGGCAAGGTCGGGCTCAATACCGACGGCGTCGGCACCACCTGGCTGGCGGGTGCGTTCGATCCGGCACGCCCGCTCGACCCCAAGGTCGGCGCGATGATCCAGGACGTGCTCGACGCCGGTTACCGCGACTTCACGACCAAGGTCGCCGAGGCACGCAAGCAGGAGGTCGCCGCGATCGATGCGGTGGCACGCGGCCGTGTCTGGAGCGGTGCGCAGGCGAAGCAGCATGGTCTCGTCGACGAATTCGGCGGGCTCGAAGCCGCGATCGCCGATGCCGCGAAGCGCGCCAAGCTCGATGCCGACCACGCCAGCCGCTACATCGAAGAAGCGCCCAGCATGTTCGAGAGCATGATGATCGAGGCCTCGCGTTCGGGTGCCACGGCCTTGATGCGCGAACACGGCTTCCTGTCGCCGCTCGCATTGCTGCGCGAACCGGCGAAAACCGAGCTCGCGCGCTTGCAACGCCTGATGCACACACGTCCGAACCGCGGCCTGCCGATCGCCATCCAGGCGCATTGCGAATGCGCGGCGCGCTGATCGGCGCGCGTTCATCGATGCCTCGACGCCGCGGGCTATGCTCGTGGCGTTGCCCCTGCCGGAGTTGTCCATGCGCCTGATCGCCTCGCTCTTCGTATCGCTGCCGCTGTGGCTCGCCGGCTGCACCTGGGTCGAGCCCGACGCCGCCGGCAAGCAGGTGCAAGTCGCCTACGGCAAGAATCTCGGCGCGTGCACGTCCAAGGGCGACATCACGGTGTCGGTGAAGCACAAGGTCGGGGTCTATCGCCGCAACGACCTGAAGGTGCGCGACGAACTCGAATCCTTGGCGCGCAACGAAGCCGCGCGCATCGGTGCCGACACCATCCAGGCCGCCGACGAACCCTTGAACGGCGAGCAGCGCTTCGGCGCCTACGACTGCCGCTGAGGTTCGACTGCGCCTTCCGGCTGCAGCAGCACGAGATAGAAGCGCACCATCCGGACGTATTCGTCGATCGGGATGCGCTCGTTGTTGCCGTGGAAGCTCGCCAGCAGCTCCGGCGTCAGCATCACCGGCATGAAGCGATACAGGCGCGGCGTCAGTGCCGCATAGTGACGCGCGTCGGTGCCGCCCGAGGTGACATAGGGCGCCACGACCAGATCGTTTTCCGGCGACACCCGGCGCAGCGCGCGCTCGATGCGCAGGAAGGCCACGTCCTCCCAGGACGAGACCGCGCTGGGTTCGCTGCGAAATCCGTCTTCCACCGCGATCTCGATGTCGGCGTCGTCGATGGTGGTGCGCACATGCGCCAGCACGCCATCGATGCTGTCGCCGAGGCGCACGCGGAAATTCACCACCGCCTCGGCCTGCTGCGCCAGCACGTTGTCCTTGATGCCGGCACGCAGCAGCGTCGGCGCGGTCGTCGTGCGCTGGGTCGCGTCGCTGGCGGGTTGCGCGGACAGCAAGCGTTCGACCAGTGGCGCGGTGATCCACAGGTTCGCCAACACCACGCGTTGCAACGGATCGACATGCGCGGCGATGCGGCGCAGCAGTTCGCGCTGCACCTGTGAAAATTCCGCGTCGGGACGATGCGCTTCGAGGCGCGCAACGGCGCGCGCAAGACGACCGATCGCGGTTCTGCGCGGAGGCATCGAGGAATGACCGCCGCCATCGCGAGCGATCAGACGCACACTGACGTAGCCCTTCTCGGCGACTCCGATCGTGGCCAGCGGCTTATTCGTGCCGGGAATCGCGCCGAGCGTGATCGCACCGCCTTCATCGAGCACGTAAGCCAGTTGCACGCCGCGTTCCTGAAGCAGCGTGGCGATCGCACGCGCGCCCTGCAGGCCGCTGATTTCTTCGTCATGCCCGAAGGCGAGCCAGACGTCGCAGTCCGGCTGGAACGATCGGGCCAGCAGGACTTCGACCGCTTCCAGAATCGCCATCAGCGCCGACTTGTCGTCGATCGCGCCACGCCCCCATACCGCACCATCGGCGACCACGCCGGCAAACGGCGGGTGCGTCCACAGCGCCTCGGTGCCCGGTTCCACCGGCACCACGTCTTGATGTGCCGCGAGCAGCAGGGCCGGACAACGCCCGCGCCCGCGCCATCGATAGAGCAGGCTGGCGCCGGCCACGACCTCACGATCGAGTTCGGCATGCACGCGCGGAAACTGACGCTGCAGCAGCGCGTGCAGCTCATCGAAGCGCGCCAGCGACGGCGCTTCCGGGGTGGCGCTGAGGGTCGGGATCTTCAACGCATCGGCCAGTCGCCCCGCCATCGCCGCGGCATCGAGATCCGCGCGATAGGCAACCACGACCGGCATCGGCGCCGACACGCGCCAGGCATTCAGCACCATCACCGCCAGCAGCAAGGCCAGCGCAAGCAATCCCCAGCGCAACAGTCGCCTCATGGCGCCACGCACGCGGCGTTCGCCACGTCGGGCCGCGTCAACCGCACCAGTGCCCGCGTGAAAGCGCCGTAGCGCGGATCGTCCGCATCGAACTGCAGCCGCGCATGCTCGCAATCATCGAATTC
>DATMVT010000049.1:0-20690 GCA_035562895.1 Patescibacteria group bacterium
GTCCGGACGGCAGACCCATTGCACCGGCATGCGGAATGGCGCCGCGGATTCGTCGTGCTCGATCGCGACGGTTTCCAGATGTTCCAGCAGCGGCGGGCCGGCGTACCACGGGGTCGCCGGCGAACGTGCGATGACATTGTCTCCGACGAGGCCCGAGATCGGGATGGCCTGCACGTGGGCGATCCCGAGCAGTGCTGCCAGTTCGCGATAACTCGCGACGATCTCGTCGAAGCGTGTGGCGTCGTAGCCGATCAGGTCCATCTTGTTGACCGCGAGGACGACGTGACGGATGCCAAGCAGGGCGACGATGTAGCTGTGTCGGCGCGTCTGCGTCAGCAAACCCTTGCGGGCATCGACGAGCACGACGGCGACATCCGCGGTCGAGGCACCGGTCGCCATGTTGCGCGTGTACTGCTCGTGGCCGGGGCAGTCGGCGACGATGAACTGGCGGCGGTCGGTGCCGAAGAACCGGTACGCCACGTCGATGGTGATGCCTTGCTCGCGTTCGGCGGCGAGGCCGTCGAGCAGCAGGGCGTAGTCGATCGCTTCGCCTTGGGTGCCATGGCGGGCGCTGTCGCGCTCCAGCTTGGCGAGCTGGTCGTCATAGAGCTGCTTGCTCTCGTACAGCAGGCGTCCGATCAAGGTGCTCTTGCCGTCGTCGACGCTGCCGCAGGTGATGAAGCGCAGCAGCGGCTTGCGCTCGTGGCGTGCGAGATATTCAGCGATGTCCATCAGAAGTAGCCCTCCTGCTTCTTCTGCTCCATCGACGCGCCGGCATCGCCGTCGATCAATCTTCCCTGGCGTTCGGACGATCGCGCCTGCAGCATCTCGGCGATGATCTGTTCCAGCGTGTCGGCATCCGATTCGAAACCGCCAGACAGCGGATAACAACCGAGCGTGCGGAAGCGGATGCGACGCAGTTGCGGCGATTCGTCCGGAAGTAGCGGCAGGCGATCGTCGTCGACCATGATCAGGGAGCCGTCGCGTTCGACCACCGGGCGTTCCTTCGCGAAGTACAACGGCACGACCGGGATCCGTTCGCGCAGGATGTACAGCCAGATGTCGAGTTCGGTCCAGTTCGAGAGCGGGAACACGCGCACGCTTTCACCGGGTGCGATGCGCGTGTTGTAGAGATTCCATGGTTCCGGGCGCTGCTGCTTCGGGTCCCAGCGATGCTGCGCGCTGCGGAACGAGAACACGCGCTCCTTCGCGCGCGAGGCCTCTTCATCACGACGCGCGCCGCCGATCGCGGCGTCGTACTGGCCGGCGTCGAGTGCCTGCTTCAAGCCCTCGGTCTTCATGATGCGCGTGTGCTCGGCCGAGCCGTGGGTGAACGGCCCGACGCCGTCGCGCAGTCCATCGGGATTGACATGCACGCGCAGCTCCACGCCGTAGCGTTCCGGCACGGCGTCACGCAGCGCGTACATGTCGCGGAACTTCCAGGTGGTGTCGACATGCAGCAGCGGAATCGGCGGCGGCGCCGGATGAAACGCCTTGCGCAGCAGGTGCAGCAGCACCGACGAGTCCTTGCCGATCGAGTACAGCATCACCGGCCGCGAAAACTCGGCCGCGACTTCACGCAGGATATGCAGGCTCTCCGCTTCGAGCCGGTCGAGATGGGTCAGTGTCATCCCCGCATTGTGCGCGAAGTCGCAGTGTCCGCGATATGACGCCGCGCGGCGCCGGCCCCGTGCGAAGTCATAAGCCCGCGCCGGGGCGCATGAAGCCTTTGTCCGTGCCTGCCTCCGGACGGTCGTCACTTCGCAACAAGCTCGGGCTCACGCGAGGCTTCATTCGAAGGAATCCTTGAGGATCGAATTGGAATCGCTGTCGATGCGGGAGATCAGGGGTTGGCGCGTGCCGCTGTCGCAACCCGGCGATGCTGAACCGACCATCGCGGTGGTTGCGCCCCAGGAACTGATGTTGCCGAGCCTCTGGGCATTCCAGCAATTCCCGTTCTGCGTGGTGTAGCGGAAGGTCGCCGATCCTTGCGTGGCAAAGCGAAGATCGATGTCGTCGGGGACTCCCGCGCCGTCGCCCAGTTGAACGGCCGCGACGTAATAGCCGCCGTAAGGCCCCTGTTCGGTGTCGACGTTGGCGACGTAGATGGCGCGGTCGCCGAGCGCCGACGTCGCGGTCGGCGTGCCGGTGCCTTCGCTGACGATCCCTGCGCCCAAGCCGCCGAAAGGGGCTGGTTGCGGCAACGTGATCTCCTGTATGCCGGCGTCGCGCGCGATCACCAGGAACGGTTGCGTTCCGCCAAACGAAGCCAGACGCGTGCCGGCGGCGACCATGCGCCCGCCGCCCATCGTGCGCCCCCGATGCAGTTCGTAGCTGAAGCCGGTCGTGCGCGGAAACGCCGCGACCGTGTCGAGCAGCAAGGTGTCGGCGAACAGCCGCAGGTGCAGCAGCGACCGGATGCCGTCGCTGACGCCATGGGCGAGCGCGTGCAGGCGACCGTCGCCGCCGATGCGAACGACGGCGATGTGTTCCACGTCGGTGCCGCTGCGGTTCGGCGCGCCGGTGAGCACGGCCGAGGTCATCGCCGCATTGAAGCGGACGACGAAGGCACGTCGGGTCGGCAGCTGTGTGGCGTTGCGGAGTTGGCCGACGAGCAGCCATTCGCCGCTGGGCAATCGCGACACGCTGCCGAGTCGGGTGTTGTGCAAAGCCGGGCTGGCCGTGACCGCGGTGCTGAGTTCGAAGCGGGATGCCTGCCCGGCATAGCCGCTGCTGAATTCACCCGTGGACAGGTCGAACCAGGCGAGGCGGGTAAAGTCCGGTTCGGTGCCGGCGCGGTTCTCGACGATCGCGACCGCGATCGAGTCGTCGCTGGCATTGCCGTTGGCCACCCCCTGGCAGGACATCACGGTGTTCGTCGGATCGAGGTTCGCCGGGGCCGGGAGGTAGGCCACACCGTCGCCCGAGAACGATGCATCGAGCGCACCATCGGGCCTGAGACGCAGGATCACGAATTGCGATGTGCCCAGGTCATAACCGACGACGGCGAGACTGCCGTTCTCGGTCGGGCAAGAGCCGATGGCGGTCTGGGTGTTGCCCACCCCGGACACCAGCCGGAAGCCGTCGTTGCCGAAGTCGGGATCGAGTACTGGTCGGGCGACAGCAGTGCTTGCGGCCACGACCAAGACGGCAGCGAGCCGGGCGAGGTTGGAGATGTGCATCGTGAACTCCCAAGGTGGACGATGCACGACAGTACGCAGCCAGGCGCCGGATTCTTCGGATCATGGAACAAGTCCGGTCCTGCTACTGGCTTAACACCCGCACCTCCACCGCGTCGTAAGCGCCGCGTTCGTCGAGGGCGAGGAGGCGGTGGCGGCCGGGGGCGGTGAAGTGGTGTTCGATCGGTGCGTGGGCGGGGCTGGTGGCGATGAGTTTGCCGTTGAGCAGCCATTGCACATCGCCTTCGGCGCCGAGTGCGCGCAGGCGGGCGGCGGGGGCTTCGGTGACGCCGGGGGCGCGGCGCAGGACGGCGCCGTCGATCAGGCCATCGATGCGCAACCGGCGCGCGATCTGCGGTTGCGCGTCGCGGCATTCGGGCGCGAAGTCCGGCGCGCGTGACGCGTTGCGGTCGCGTCGCGGCAACCACGGTTCGGCCAACACCGGCCAATGCGCGATCAGGCGCGGCGTCGATGGCGCTTCCGAACACGCGGGCAACACGCGTTCGCCCTTCGCATTCACCCGCACCACTTCGCGCAAGGATTCGGCGGCCGTGCTGCCACGACTCGGCAAGGTCGGCGGAATGCGTCCATCCAGAATCCAGGCCTCGCGCTTGCGATGGCAGAGCGAGGGTTCGGCGGCATCGTAGGCTTCGCCGAGCGGCCAGCAGATGTCCGCCTTGCTGACCGATTCGGGTTGCGTGTCGAAACTGGCGGCACCGACCACGCGTGGCAAACGGTCGGTCAGCGCGATCAGCAAGGGCAGGGCGGTCGCGGCGCCGTACTGGCCGGGAATCGGCGTGCCGTCCGGGCGGCCGACCCAGACGCCGACCGTGTAGTGCGGCGTCACGCCGATCGCCCAGGCATCGCGAAAGCCGTAACTGGTGCCGGTTTTCCAGGCGATGCGCGTGCGCCGGCCAGTATCGATCATTCCATTCGGATCACCCGGGCGACCATGGTCTTCGAGCATGCGCCGCGTGATCCAGGCCGCGCCGGCGCTGACGATGCGGCGGTCGTCCTGCTTTGCATCGCGGGTAAAGCGCACCGGTCCGCCGATGCCGCCATGGCCGAAGGCCGCATAGGCGCCGACCAGTTCGTCCAACGACGTGGATGTGCCGCCGAGCGCCATCGCGAGGTTGGGTTTGGCCCCGAGCGGCAGGTCGAGCGTCACGCCCGCATGTTTCAACCGCGCCACGAAGGCATTCGGCGTGATGCGTTCGAGCACGTCGACCGCTGGCACGTTCAACGACAACCGCAAGGCTTCGGCGACCGCGACCGGGCCGTTGAAGTCGTCGCCGAAATTGGCCGGGCGATAGCCGGCGAAATCCTGCGGCGCGTCGATCAGCAGGCTCTCGGAATGGATCAGGCCCTCGTCGAGCGCGAGTGCGTACAGGAAGGGCTTCAGCGTCGAACCAGGAGAACGCCGCGCCGCGACCATGTCGACATGCCCGAGCCGCGCCTCGTCGGCGAATTCGGCGGAGCCGACATAGGCCAGCACCTCGCGCTGCGCGTTGTCGATGACCAGCGCGGCGGCCGAGGTCTTGTCGGGCAGCCGCGAGATCCAGCCACCGATGCGCTCTTCGAGGGCGCGTTGCGCAGTGGCGTCGATCGTGGTCGCGATCACGCGGTCATGCGGATGCAGCCGACGCATGCGTTCCGCGAACAGGGCCGCGCGCATCGGCGTGCGCAGGCGGCGCGCGACCACGTTCTCGTCGCGCGCTTCGTCGATCACCGCCGTCGGCCAATCACCGAACTGCGCGAGACGCGCGAGCACCTTGTCGCGGGCCGCGCGCGCGCGTTCCGGATGGCGGTCGGGACGATTGCGGCTCGGCGATTGCGGCAGCACCGCGAGCAGGGCCGCTTCCGAATGCGACAACTGCGCCGAAGGCTTGCCGAGATAGGCGAACGAAGCGGCCTGGACGCCTTCGATGCTGCCGCCGAACGGAGCGAGGTTCAGGTACAGCGTCAGGATCTCGCGCTTGTTCATCCGGATCTCGAGCTGCACGGCGCGGAACATCTGGCGCAGCTTGCCGAAACCCGTATGCGGGATCGGTTCGATCAGGCGTGCGACCTGCATCGTCAGTGTCGAACCGCCGGAGACGATGCGGCCATGCCATGCGGCTTGTGCGGTCGCGCGCAGGAACGCGAACGGATTGATGCCTGGGTGATGCCAGAACCAGCGGTCTTCGTAGCCGAGCAGGGCTTCGATGTAGCGCGGCGAGACCTGTTCGATCGTCACCGGATAGCGCCATACGCCGTCGGCATTCGCGAATGCGCGCAGCGGCGTGCCGTCGCGTGCGAGCACGATCGTCGCGCTGTCGTCGCCGATGTCCGGAATCGGCGGCGGGAACAGTCGGTCCAGCAACACCAGCAACGCGAGCGCGATGAAGGTGTTGCGGAGTTTGGGGTGGCGATGGAGCCAGGAGATCACTGGAATGTTTGCGGCAGGGTTGGCCCCACATCCGCCCTTCGGTTCCGAAGGGCGGATCGGGGGTGCTTTCGGATGAGGGGCCGTTCCTAGGGACTCATTCCGGCGACACCACCTTGATCGATGCCGGCAGCGCTTCGCCGATGCCGCGCAGGGTCGGGCGGTACATGTCCTCGACCAGTGGCGACGGCACCTTGTACGTGCCCGGCGACACCGCGCGCACGGCGTAGAACAGGCGCGCCTTGGAACCGTCGTAGAGCTTGATCGCGGCGACATAGCGGTCTTCGCGGTATTCCTCGAACGCGATCTCGGCCTCGGATGAACGCTCGGACAGGGTCACGCCGTCGATGGTCACGCTGTCCCACTGGCTCTGGTCGCCGAGGTTGAAGTTCTCGATCTCCAGGCCGCCCGGCAGCAGGTCGACGATGAGCGCATCCTGCATGTTCTCGTCGGACTCGACCGTGACCATCGCGACCAGCGAGTCGCCCTCGGTCAGCGCCGTGCCGTCGTATTTCGTGCCATCGAGGCGGAAGTAATCGCGGCGCACGGCGACGCCGTTGCGCATCGCCTTCGGCGCCGTGCTCGGGTATCCGACGACGTCTTCGGTCAGGTAGATCGGACCATCGCCGCGCACATCCAGTTTCACGCCGGCGGACAGGTCCGGTGCGGTGAAGCTGCGCGCGATCTGGCCGGTGGCCGCGAACGGCTCGTTGAGTTCTCCGGCGAAGACGTCGCCCTCGATCTTGCGGTCCGGATCATTGAGCAGCGCGCGGCCGAGACGGAACAAGGCGATCTGTTCCTGCGTGCTGAAGTAGAACTTGCCGTCCCACACCGATCGGCCGGTGAGTTCACGCGCCATCGCATAGACCTTGGCGTCGTACGCGGGCTGGGCGAGACCGGCCTCGTGCGTCAGCGCCACCATCAGGGCGAGGTCGCGCAAGTCGGTGCCGTAGTCTCCGATCCAGGCCGGGCGCTTGAACTCGCGCGTGAAGGCTTCCTCGATCGCTTTCTCGCCACGCTCGGTGTCGCCCATCAAGTTCAATGCGACGCCGAGATGCACCAGTGGCAACGGCGCGATCAGCTTGCTGCGTTCGTTGTCGTAGAGCGCGCGCAGCGTGCCGAGCGGCGCACGCTTCTGGCGTGCCAGCACATAGCCGGCGTGCATCATCTCGGACAGGCGCAGGTGTTCGGAATACTCGTAGTCGTAATGCGCGTTGCCACCGGCGAGCAGGTCGTCTTCGAGGCGCTTCAGCGTGCGGTCGAGCAGTTGCGCCGGCGGATCGAAGCCGGCGTCCTTGGCGGCGACCAGCATCTCGGCGACATAGGGCGTGATTTGCGACACGATGTAGTCGCCTTCCGGCCACATGTTGAAGTGGCCGCTTTCGACCTGCATCGACGCGAGGCGCGAGAACGCCACGTTCATGCGCTCGGCGCGCTCCTTCTGCGTCAGCGGCGACACCGCGAACTGCTTCGCGGTGGCCTCGTCGAGGAACACCAGCGGGTAGGCCTTGCTCGTGGTCTGTTCGACGCAGCCATACGGATAGCCGATCAGGTCGGTCGCGACCGAGCCGAACGGCAGCGGCGGCAGGGTGCCGAGGGTGATGCGCGAGACCGTCGAATCCGCGACCAGACCGCTGCGCAGCGATGCCTCCGCGGTGATCGTCGGGTTCGAACCGAGCACTTCGACGCGGGCGCGACGTTCGACCGGATAGGCCGGGCGCACCGCGAACTCGATGCTGCGATCGACCTTCACGTCCTTGCCGCGCACCGCGATCTGCACCTTGGCGACGCCGAACTTCTGGCGTGCCGACAGCGGAAAGATCAGCGTCGTGCGATCGCCGTCGGCCAGCTTGACGTTGCGCTTGCCATTGGCGACGTCGATGTGGTCGCCGCCATCGACGATCACTTCGTAGCTGCCGTCGGCGCCACTGAGGTTGTCGAGGTCGAGCGCGAGTTCGGCGCTGTCGCCGCTGGCCATGGCGCGCGGCGCACTGGCTTCGACGACCAGCGGTGCCTGCACGATCATCTCGCGTTCGCCGGCACCGTACTGCCGTTCGCCGAAGGCCACGGCGGCGAGTCGCAAGGTGCCGTTGAAGTCCGGCAGTTGCAGCGGAATCGTCGCGTTGCCCTGGGCGTCCAGTGCAACCGGGGCGTTGAACAGGTCCACCGTCTGCACCTTGACGTTCGGACGCCGCGCCTGCGGCAGTCCGAGCAACGCGGCGTCGCCACCGTAGCGCAGGCGGGCTTGCAGTCCATCCAGCGATTCGATGATGCGGCCGTAGAGATCATAGGCATTGATGCCGTGGCGACGTGGTGAGAAGAACCAGGCGATCGGGTCCGGCAGCGCGAACTGCGTCAAGTTGAGGATGCCGACATCGGTCGCCGACAAGGTCACGTGTGCGGTCTTGCCGGCCAGTGCCGGCACCGACACCTTCACCTCGACCTGGTCGTTCGGACGGGCCTTGTCCTGCGCGGCGACCGTCACATCGGCCTTGCGGTTCTTGCGGTCCAACGGCAGATGGATGACGCCGACGGCGCGCGCCGGGGTGATCTTTTCGGCCGACGAACCCGGTCGGAACACGAGCGTGGTGATGTACAGGTCGTGGCGGTTCCAGCTCGCATCGACCGGAATGCGCAGCTGGGTCTCGCCCTTCACGTCGACGCGCTTTTGCCACAGCAACTGATCGCTCTCGACGATGACCAGGGCGGAGCCCGGATGCGGCGGCTTGATCGTCAGTTCCACGGTGTCGCCCGGCGCATACGCGGCCTTGTCGAGCGCGAGCTTGACCTTGTCCGGGCGACTGCCGCGATCCTGGCCCTCGTTGTACCAATTCCAGCCGGCGGTGAACGGGATGCGCGTGGTCAGTTGCGTGGCCGGATCGAAGATTTCCAGGCGATAGCCCCCCCATTCGACGCGCGCGTCGTAACGCAGGCGTTCCCCGGACTTGAGTTCGACGTCGCGTTCCTCGACGGTTTCCCATTTGGACAGATAGTCGGATTGCCAGCCGCTGCCGGACACCCAGCGCCAGTTGTAGTTTCTCAATTCGCGCAGCAATTTCAGCTTCAGGCCGGTCGCAGGCAACAGATCACCGGCGGCATTGGCGCGCACGAGTTCGAAGCCGGCGTTGTCGCCGGGATCGGCACCATCGCCCATGTCGAACAGCGGGCGTGCGCCGACCAGTTCCGTCGCTGGCCAGATCGTGCGCTTGAGCGGGCGCGTGACCGCACGGCCGCCGCTTTCGAACAGCGAACCGACGACGATGACCTGCAGCGGACCGCTCGGTGACTTGGCTTCGTCGAGGGCGATCTCAGCTTCCAGCAGACCGTCGTCGTCAAGGGTCTCGTCCAGTGCATCGCGCGGCTGCTTGGGCAGTTCCGCGAGCGGATCGCCGAAATGGAAGTCCTTCAGCGACGCGACCGGATGCACGTCCGGCTGCACCGAAACGCGCGCGGTGAAGCGATTGCCGGCGGCGGGTGCGCCATACAGCCAGTCGCCTTCGACCTTGAGTGCGAGCGCTTCACCGGCGGCCAGGGTGGTCGGTGCATCCAGCACCAGCTTCATGCGCTCGGGCAGGAATTCCTCGACGCGCACCGGGTAGCTGGTCGAATTCTGCATGGTCGGGTCGGTACTGAACTCGACACTCCACTTGCCGGTCGGCACGTCGCCGTCCAGGGTGCGCTCATAGCGAACGAAGTTCAGTTCGCCCGGGTCGAGTTCGGTGCGAGCGAGTTCGCGGCCATCGGGCTGACGCAACGCGACGAACAGCGGCTGCTTCGCGGTCGGGGCGCCATCGAAGTCACGCAGGATGGCATTGACGCCGATGGTTTCACCCGGACGATAGAGGTCGCGACCCGACCACGGGAAGATGTCGAGCGGCCATTGCGCGCGACCGGCGATCGAGAACTCGGACAGGTCGAGCGCCGGCGTGTTGAAACTCAACAAGGCATAGTCGTCGCCCCAATGCGCGACGACGGTGTCGGCGGCATTGAGCTTGTAGTCGATCAGCGCGAGGCCGTGGTCATCGGTGGCGGCGCTGACCAGGGTTTCGCCTTTGCGATTCCTGACTTCGATCGCGACATTCGCCTTGGCGTCGCCCGATTCCAGCGAAGCGGTATGCACCATCAGGCGGTCGGCGTAGGCGCGCACGTGCAGGCCGATGTCGCTGACGAAGAACATCGCGGTGTCGTATTCGCCGCGGTAGCTGCCGGCTTTCTTCAACACCGCGTAGTACAGGCCGGACTGCTTCATTTCGGCGATGTCGCGGATCGGCAGATAGCTGACGTTGCGTTCGTTGCGCTTCACTTCGAGCGCGAAGCGGTTCGCGTAGACGGAATCGCCGTACTTGGTGAGCTGGTCGACCGACCAGTTCCAGCGCGTGCCGTTCTTCTGGAACTCGTCGAGGAAAGGCCGCACCTGCTGGTCGCGGATCTTGAAGAACTCGACATCGGCTTCGGCGACGTTCACCGAGACGACGGGCAGGCCGCGCGATTCATGCAGCGGCAGGATGTGGCCCTGGCTGGCGAAGCCGATCACCGGTTCCTGTTCGCCGGCATAGACTTCATGGGTCTGATCCTTGCCGAGCGTGCGACCGTCGGTGGCCATCACGCTGCCCTTGATCGTCACCACATAGGTCTGGTCGGCCTGGAGGTACGGGAAGCGCAGCTTTTGTCCCTCTTCGAGAAACCAGCTGCCGTCCGGCTTGGCGCCGTCTTTCAGGGTGATCGAGATCAGTTCGTCGAAGGCCTGTTGCGAGACCAGGGGTTGCGAGAACGGCAGCACGATCGAGGCACGGCCGTCGTAGGACTCGCCGGTTGGTGCGTCCAGCGCGAAGTCCTTGCGCTCTGCGGTCGCCGCCGCTGCCTGCCCCTTCTGCAACTCCGGTGGCGCGCCATCCTCGCGCCCACCGCATCCCGTCAACGCCAGCGCTGCTGCCAGCGCCCATCCCGACCAACGCACCATGCCCATGTGTGTGTCCCAAGTTCGCGCGGGAAACCCTTCCCGCTGCGTGTCGCGAGTATGCCGTGCGCGTGTCACGCCGTGTTGCGAACTCGGCCTTTACGCGGCCCGGATTCGGCCCGCTTCGGGCGAATCGCGGGCGGCTCTTGCATCAGCGCGTCGTTCGGAGGATCACGTCGCATCCGGCGTGCGAATTCACGGACGGCTCGTGCCGGCGATGTTTCACCAGCTTGAGCAGTTCTGCGTCGTCGACCAGGTCCATCAGCGCAGCGTAGGCGGCGGCCGGCACGCAATAGAACGCCGGCTCGTTGCGATTCAGCACCATGACCGGCATGCCCTTGCCGCTGGCCACGACCTTCATCGGATTCGCCTTGAGCTCCGAGATGCTGGCGGCGGTCTCGGTCAGGATCTGATGGGTCATTTCACTGCTCTCGGGCGGAAATTTGGAGACCGGACAATAGGTCTATTAACCAGTCGCATGCAGAGACGCTGACATTGCCGCTGCATCACGGATGACGCGCCGAAAGCGCCTCCGTCGCAAGGATCGTGACGCTGCGCTTTGACGCGCACGCGCGCACCAAATCAGACTCGACCCAATGGCCCGACGATCCCGTCGGGGAAGTGGTGTTGGCCTGATGCGAATCTTCATCTCCATCTTGTTTCTTCTTGCGTGTTCGGGCTGCCAGGTGGCCCAACACGGCGTTCCGACCGAAGCCCTCGGACTTTGGCAATTCCCTGATCGAGGCGCTTGGATTCAGATCGATCCGGATGGCTCCGCGCTCCAATGCCGGCATGCGCCAAATGGAACGTTTTTCACATCAGCAGGCGCGTTTACCGCACCGGACGCTCTTGAGTGGCGGGACATTTGGGGCGAAGACCAACTATCCGTTTCGGATGCGACGCTCACCCTCGCCGGAAAGTGGGGCACCTTTTCCTATCAGAGAGCTGAAGATCCGCTACCGGAACAGTGCGTGGTTTCACCGAGTCAGCGATCAATTTCCAATCCCGCCGACCGCTAGTGTGGTGGCGCGCTCAATCTTTGTTCCACGATTCTTCGAGTCGCTTCGCCTCCACCCAATCCGGCCGAAGGGCGAGGGCGCGATCGAGGCTGATTTGGGCGGCCGCGGGTTGATCGGCTTGGTGTTGCGCCATCGCGAGGCGTAGCCAGCTGGCGGCGCTGAGGGGTCGGAGGCGGGTGGCTTCGGTGAGAGCGCGGATCGCGGTGGCGGTGTCGCCGTCGCGGAGCGCGAGCAATCCGAGGTTGTAGGAGGCTTCGGGCAGGAAGGCTTGCGTGCGCGCGAGTTCGGCGAGTTGCGCGCGCGCTTCGCTGCGATGGCCTTGACCGGCCACGATCAGCGCGGCGATGAATCGTGCATCCGGCGAGACCAGTTCGGACTTCGGCAGCTTCGCCAGCGAGGCCGCGGCATCGTCCCAACGTGCGGCACCGGCCTGATGGCGGGCGAGTCGCAGCCACCAGGACGGATGCACGTCGTCGATGCGCCCGGCGTGGCGGGCGAGGGCGTCGAGCGCGCCGCCGTCGATGCCGTGATCGAGTGCCGCCAGCGCGCGATAGGCCTTGGCTTCGTCGTTGCCGAGATCGGCGGGCGGATCGAACAACTGGATGTCGGTGAGTTCGGGCACGTGCGGCGCGCGGGGCGCCAACCGCGTTTCCTCGGCGTCGATGCGGCGCACGATGCGGTGATCGGTCATCGTCGCTTCGACGACGTCCTGCGTGCGACGCTTCGGCAGATGGCAGGCGACGCAGTCGCGCTCGTCGGCACGTTCGGCTTGATCGTCGTCGGTCGCGCCTGTCGCGCCATGCGCGCGCGGCAGGTCCGAGTGGCAGGCCAGGCAACGCTCGCGATACCAGCTCCGGGCCTCGACACCGACGCGACGCACATGCGGATCATGGCAACTGGTGCACCCCATCTGGCCGTCGCTCTCGACGTAACACGGGCTCTGCAGCATGCGCCAAGCGTGGTGGTTGATCTGGAAGCGCGCATCGTCCGGCATCGCCGCGTCGCTGACATCGACTGGCAAGACGTACTCGCGCAGACGCTGTCCGGGTCGGAAGTCGTACCCATCGCGATCGATGCGGCGTGGCCCGATCACTTCGACCGCCGGCAGCAGATGACACTGGAAACAGACGTCGTTGCGCGTCGGCCAATCGCGCTTGCCGGGCTGGACGATGCTGGATCGGATCTCCGCGATCGGCGCGCCGCCGAGCACCTTGCGTACATGCGTCGCGCCTGGTCCGTGGCAACGCTGGCAGCCGATGCCTTGCGGCAGCGCTTCGGGAAACACGTCGGGCGACAACGCGCCGTCGGCGTCTTCGGGCAGATCGGGATAGGCGTTGTGGCAGAACAGACAGCCGTGGGTGATGCGTCGTTCCAGTCCCGGATGCGTCGCCGATTCGTAACCCGGCGAGGCCGCGAGCTGTCGCGATTCCGCGTACCAGGTGACCGGCAACTGATACAGCTCGCCGGCCTCGGTGCGGTGCAGGAAACTCTGCGCACGATGGCCGCTGCCGATCGCCCAATCGACGCGCAGCGTCAACGCATGATCGTCGTCGCGGGCGCGTTGTTCGAACCACAATGCATCGTCCTTGCGATACAGGCGATAACGCTGGCCGCTGGCCGGATGCGTGTACGCGGCTTGCGTGAACTGCTCGGGCAGCCCGACCTGCAGCGGTCGCGAGAACGCGCGACCCATGCCGACTTCGCCATACGTCTTTGCGATCTGCTGGTGGCAATGGCCGCAGGTGTCGTCCTGAAGATAGCCGCGCACCACGCCTCCGCGCTCTTGCCAGCCGAGGCGCGACAACACATCGTCGTCCGCCCGCGCCGCATATGCGACGCAAGCCAGCAGCAGGAGGAGCAGTCCGCGCATCATGTGCCGATGATACGCGGACGCGCTCTGCCTCAGTCCTCGCGCAATGCCTCGGTCGGTGCGATGCGCGTGGCGCGGCGGGCGGGCAGCACGGTGGCGAGCAGGGCAGTCGCGAGCAGCAGGGCCGGCACGCCGAGATAAGCCATCGGTGCGAACGCGACGCCGCGACCGAGCGAACCCGTCAACGTCCACGACACCAGCAGGCAAACCGGCAAGCCGAGGGCAATGCCCCAAGCGACCTGTCGCAATGCGCCGCGCAGCACCAGCCGGACGACACCCAACGGTGTGGCGCCGAGCGCCACGCGCACGCCGATCTCGCGGGTGCGGCTGGCGACGGTGAAACGCACCACGCCGTACAGGCCGATCGCGGAGATCAGCAGCGCCACCAGCCCGAGCGCGGTCGCGACGCTGCGCGCGATCTCGAACGGCAGGCGTTGCATCGCCGCGACCTGGGTCAGTCGCCACGGTTCGCAGGGCTGGGCGCGATTGCGTTCGTTGCACAAGCGCACCAGTGCCCCGGTAACGGCTTCGACGCGCGCCGGATCGACGGCGAGGATCAGGTCGCTCATCAGGGGCTGGCCGAGCTGCGCCGGCAGGTAGACGGCGGTCTTGTCGAGGCCGCCGAACAACAGGCCGCTGGCGATGTCGGCGGCGATGCCGATCACTTCGACCTCGCGGTCCTGTTCGACGAAGCCGCCCGGCTCGCCGACGAGTTTCAGGCGTTGCCCGAGCGGATTGCGTCCCGGCCACAGTTGTTCGGCGGTCGCGGCGCTGACGATGGCGACATCGGCGCGGTGCGTGGCCTCTTCGGCACGGAAGTCGCGGCCCGCGCTCAGGCGGACGCCGAGCGTGTCGAAGTAACGTTCGTCGACCAGGTTCATGCCGAGCGGCAGGCTCTGGCCATCGACCACGGCCGGCACCCGTGACTGCCAGCCATACAAGGGTACGCGCGCGGCCGACGTGCTGCCTTCGACGCCGGGAATCTGCTCGATGCGGCTGCGCAGCGCAGCGTCCGCGGCCGGGTGACGCAAGTCCATCAGTCGCGTCACGTCGAAGCCGGTGTCGATGTGCCGGGCGCGGTGCGCGGTCGCGACGATCAAGGCCGCGACGATCAACAGCACCAAGCTGGCGGCGATCTGCAGCACCATCAGCACGCCTCGGAGTCTCGACGGCGAGATCGCGCCGATGCGGGCATCACGACGCGCGCCGGACGCGAGATCGCGGTTCGTCGCTGCGAGCGCCGGCAACAGCCCGAAACTCATCGTCGTGAACGCGGCCAGTGCCGTCGCGGCGACGAACACGCGGCCGTCGATGTGGATGTCGATCGGTTCCAGGCCGAGACCGATCATCAGTGACAGCGCGAAACGATGCGTCGGTTCGACCGTGAGCGCGCACAGGATCAGTCCGAATGCCGCGGCCGCGATGGCGAGCAGTCCGCTTTCGGTCAGCAGCTGACGCATCAGGCGCCAGCGCGACGCGCCGACGCTGGCGCGGATCGCCAGTTCCTGGCGTTGCGCGGTGGCGCGCGCCAGCATCAGATTGGCCAGATTGGCGCAGGCCACGACCAGCACCAGCAGCACCAGGCCGAACACCGGGATCGCCGCGACGTTGATATCGGACGCGTCTTCCGCCGCGAGCAGCGACTTGCGAGGCAACACGTCGACCGTGGCGATGCGTTCGTCCTGGGCTTGTCGAGTCGGCAACGCCTGCAGCGCCGGCAACAGGCGCTGGCGCAGGCTCTCCGGACTCGCGCCCGGCGCCAGCAGCACGCTCAGGTCGTAGCCCTCCGAATAGTCGCTGCCGGTGTAGTGGCCGCGCCAGGTCGCGTAGCCTTCGGTGCTGATCCAGAACTGCGGCGGCAGCGGTTGCAGATCGAGGAAACCCGGCGGCATCACACCGACGATGATGAAGTCGACGCCGCTGAAGTTCAGCGTCTTGCCGAGGATGTCCGGGTCGGCGGCGGCGAGGGAACGCCATCCGGCATCGCTCAGAACCAGGGTCGGGGGCGCACCGGGTGCGTCGTCGTGTGCCTCAAGGACGCGACCGATGCGCGCCTTGGAATCGAGCAAGGGCAGGTAGTCGCCGTTCGCCGCCAGTCCATACGCGGTGCGCGGCGTCTCGCCGCCGAGCATCATGCGCACCATATTGCTGACGAGCAGGCCGCGGCTCTGCTCGGCGAGGGCGGGGGTGATGCTGCGCAATTCATCGGCGGTCAGGCGCTGCCGGTTTTTGCCGTCGTCGCCGCGCAGGTCGGCGAGGTCGACCAGTTCGCCGCGTTGCACGATCTCGGGCGTGCGCAACACGTAGCTGCCGTAAATCGAGAACAGCACCAGGTTCACCGCGATGGCGGCGCCGAGAATGGCGATCGCCGACAACGCGAACAACGGGCTGCGGATCAGGCTGCGCGCGGCACGGCGCAATTCGCCGACCCACTGGTCGAGCATCGTGAGGCCATGGGCTTGGCGCACCGCATCCTTGTGCGACTCGACCATGCCGAGTTCGATGCGCGCGCGGCGCGTGGCTTCGGCCTCGTCGTGGCCGTTGCGGATCAGGTGTTCGCGGCGTGCGTCGAGGTGGAAGGCGAGTTCGTCATCGAGCTCGCGCTCGAAGCGGGCGCGGTGGCGCAGACGTTGCCAAAAGGCTTTGAGACTCATGCCAGCGCCTCCAGGTTTGGCGTCGCCAGCACCTGGTCGAGCGCGGCGGCGAAGCGTCGCCAGTCGGCCGTGTCCGATTTCAGCCGCGCCTTGCCGTCGCGCGTCAACACGTAGAACTTGGCGCGGCGGTTGTTCTCCGACACGCCCCATTCCGACTCGATCAGGCCTTGCTGCTCCAGTCGCGCCAGCGCCGGATACAAGGCGCCCTGTTCGACCGCCAGCACGTCCTGCGACGCGCGCTGGATGCGCAGCAACACGCCGTAGCCATGCTCGCGCCCCAGCGACACGGCCTTCAACACCAGCAGATCCAATGTTCCGGGAATGATCGGCGCCGCGCTCATGGTCTCACCTAAGAAGTTTAGGCAAGCCTAGCGGTTTCTCCTAAACAATCAAGGAGAGCGGGGCATGACTGACGGCATGGACGGCCTCTCGACATCGTTGTGGTCAGGATGGGCGAATGAACCCACCCGTGCGCCACCTCATCGTCGTCCTCGGCGACCAGCTCGATGCCGATTCCGCCGCATTCGATGGATTCGAGGCCGCACGCGATGCGGTGTGGATGGCCGAGGTGCGCGAGGAGGCGACGCACGTGTGGTCGCACAAGGCGCGCATCGCGCTGTTCCTGGCGGCGATGCGGCACTTCGCGGCCGGGCTGCGCGGGCGTGGCTGGGACGTGCGTTATCGTGCGCATGGCGAGCATACGGCGGCGACGCTGGCCGATGCGTTGAAAGCGGATCTGGCGGCTTGGCGGCCGGAGCACGTGGTGATGGTGCTCGCCGGCGATGGTCGTGTCGATGCGGCGATTCGCGCGACCTGCGCCGAACTCGGTGTGCCGATCGAGGTGCGCGAGGATCGGCATTTCTACGCGACGCCGGAACAGTTCGCGACCTGGGCCAATGGCCGCCGCGAATTACGCCTCGAATGGTTCTATCGCGACCTGCGCAAGCGCCACCGCGTGTTGATGGATGGCGCGAAACCGGCGGCCGGGCAATGGAACTACGACCACGACAATCGCAGCGGCTTCGGGGCGCAGGGGCCGGGTTTCCTGCCGGTGCCGAGGCGCTTCGCGCCGGATGCGATCACGCGCGAGGTGCTCGATCTCGTCGCGCGCGACTACGCCAATCATCCCGGTGATCTCGACACGTTCGATTGGCCAGTGACCGCCGAAGACGCCGAGGCTGCGCTGCAGGACTTCCTCGCGCATCGCCTGCCGGCCTTCGGGCAATGGCAGGACGCGATGTGGTCCGGCGAGCCCTGGCTGTATCACTCGCGCCTGTCGGTGGCGATGAATCTGAAACTGCTGCCGGCGAAGCGCGTGGTCGACGCCGTCGCGGCCGAATATCGCGCCGGGCGCGTGCCGATCGCGGCGGCGGAAGGCTTCATCCGCCAGATCCTCGGCTGGCGCGAATACGTGCGCGGCCTGTACTGGTGGCGCCTCGAGGCCTGGGCGACCGACAACGCGCTCGATGCGCATGCGCCCTTGCCGCAGTTCTACTGGACCGGCGATACCCCCATGCAATGTCTGCGCGACGCCATCGGGCAAACCCTGCGCCACGGCTACGCCCACCACATCCAGCGGCTGATGGTCACCGGTCTTTACGCGCTGCTCGCAGGCGTCGATCCGCAGGCCGTGCATCGCTGGTATCTCGCCGTCTATGTCGATGCGGTCGATTGGGTCGAGGTGCCGAACACGCTCGGCATGAGCCAGTTCGCCGACGGCGGCGTCATGGCCAGCAAGCCCTACATCGCCAGCGGCAAATACATCGACCGTCAGAGCAACTTTTGCCGCGGCTGCCGCTACAAGCCCGACCAGATGCTCGGCGCCGACGCCTGCCCGTTCACCACGCTGTACTGGGACTTCCTGCGCCGCCACCGCGACCGCTTTCGCGACCACCCGCGCCTCGGCCTGCAGGTCCGCAACCTTGACCGCTTCGATGCCGACACGCTGGCGGCATTGCAGACACAGGCCGAAGCGGCGCGGATGAAGCCGACGCCGTGATCAGCCCGCCGCGTTGATCGCCAACGCCACCGCCTGCGCCACTTCGATGCCGTCGATGGCGGCGGAGTAGATGCCGCCGGCGTAACTCGCGCCTTCACCGGCCGGATAGAGGCCGCGGGTGTTGATGCTCTGGAAGTCGGCGCCGCGGGTGATTCGGACCGGCGACGAGGTGCGGGTTTCGACGGCGGTGAGGAGCGCGTCCGACATCGCGAATCCCTTGATCTGGCGGTCGAGTGCGGGCAGGGCTTCGCGCATCGCGGCGATGGCGTAGTCGGGCAGGGCGGTGCTCAGATCGCACAGGTGCACGCCCGGCGTGTAGGAGGGCAACACCGATCCGAATTCGGTCGACGGGCGGCCGGCGAGGAAGTCGCCGACGCGTTGCGCGGGTGCGCGGTAGTCGCCGCCGCCGAGTGCGAAGGCGCGGCGTTCCCAGTGGCGCTGGAAGTCGATGCCGGCGAGCGGTCCGCCCGGATAATCCTCCGGGCTGATGCCGACGACGAAGCCCGCATTGGCGTTGCGTTCGTTGCGCGAATACTGGCTCATGCCATTGGTGACGACCTGGCCCGCTTCCGACGTGGCCGCGACCACGGTGCCGCCCGGGCACATGCAGAAGCTGTAGACGGAGCGGCCGTTGCGGGCGTGATGCACCAGCTTGTAATCGGCCGCACCGAGCAGCGGATGTCCGGCGAAATCGCCGAAGCGGGCGCGGTCGATCAGCGATTGCGGATGTTCGATGCGGAAGCCGATCGAGAACGGCTTGGCCTCGATGTGCACGCCCTGGTCGTACAGATGCTGGAAGGTGTCGCGTGCGCTGTGGCCGATCGCGAGCACGACATGGTCGCTGCGCAACTCCTCGCCGCTCGCGAGACGCACGCCGCGCACTTGCCGGTCGTCGTCGATCAGCAGTTCCTCGACGCGCGTGCTGAAGCGGATCTCGCCGCCGAGCGCTTCGATGTCGCCGCGCATCTTCTCGATCATGCTGACCAGGCGGAAGGTGCCGATGTGCGGCTTGCTGACGTAGAGGATTTCGTCGGGTGCACCGGCCGCGACGAATTCCTGCAGCACCTTGCGGCCGTAGTGGTGCGGGTCCTTGATCTGGCTGTAGAGCTTGCCGTCCGAGAACGTGCCGGCGCCGCCTTCGCCGAACTGCACGTTCGACTCCGGGTTCAGCACTTGATTGCGCCACAGGCCCCAGGTGTCCTTGGTGCGTTCGCGCACGGCCTTGCCGCGTTCGAGCACGATCGGGCGATAGCCCATCTGCGCGAGGATCAGCGCCGTGAACAGCCCGCACGGCCCGAAGCCGATGATCAGCGGGCGATGCTTGAGGTGGGTTGGCGCCTGCGCGACGAAGCGATACGTCATGTCCGGGCTGGCGGCGACATGCGCGATCGCGCGCTTCGACACCGCGGCTTCGACGCCGTCGCGCAGCGTGACATCGATCGTGTAGATCAGCTGGATCTGCTTCTTCTGGCGCGCGTCATAGCTGCGCTTGTAGACGGTGAATGCGGCCAGGTCGTCCGCGCCGATGCCGAGCCGCGCGAGGATGGCCACGCGCAGGTCGTCCTCGGGATGGTCCAGCGGCAGCTTGAGTTCGGTGAGTCGCAACATCGTGAAGCCCGGATCGAAGTCGATTCGGCATGCTAGCGTCCCGGCCGATGAGCGATCCAGTTGATGTCGTGGTGATCGGTGGCGGCGCCGCCGGCCTGATGTGTGCGTTGACCGCGGGCCAGCGCGGCCGGCGCGTGCGCGTGCTCGAGCATGCGAACCGCGTCGGCAAGAAGATCCTGATGTCCGGTGGCGGTCGCTGCAATTTCACCAATACCGGCACCACGGCCGCGAACTTCCTGTCGGCGAACCCGCACTACTGCAAGTCGGCGCTGGCGCGCTTCAAGCCGGCGCAGTTCATCGAGCTGGTCGAACGCCATGGCGTCGCGTATCACGAGAAGGAACTCGGGCAGCTGTTCTGCGACGACTCGTCGAAGCAGATCGTGCGGATGCTGCTGGACGAATGCGAGGCGGGCGGCGTGCACATCGATACGTCGTGCCGGGTCGATGGCGTCGAACGGATCGACGGCGGTTTCGTCATCCACACGGCGCTCGGACCGATCCGCACGAGCGCCCTGGTCGTCGCGACCGGCGGCCTGTCAATCCCGAGCATGGGCGCGACCGGCTTCGGCTACGAACTCGCGCGCCAGTTCGGCCACACGGTGTTGCCGACGTGCGCCGGGCTGGTGCCGCTGACGCTGTCGGGCAAGCACCAGGAGCGCTTCGAGGGCCTGAGCGGCGTGGCCTTGCCGGTGTCGGCGCGTTGCAACGGCCAGCAGTTCGACAACTTCATGCTGATCACGCACCGCGGCGTCAGCGGCCCGGCCATCCTGCAGATTTCCTCGTACTGGCAACCGGGCGACGACCTGCGCCTCGATCTGTTGCCGCGGGCCGACGCGTTCGCCGCCTTGAAGGACTTGCAGTCCAGGCGCCCCGCTGCGGAGTTGCGCACCGTGCTCGCCGACGTGTTGCCGAAACGCTTCGCCGAACGCCTGTGCGAGGTCTGGTTCGAGTCGCGCCCGATCAAGCAGTTCAACGATCC
>DATMVT010000050.1:0-7855 GCA_035562895.1 Patescibacteria group bacterium
TCCCGGCGCAAGGAGGCCCTTCCCGGCCCGAACGAGTGGCTGGAACGTGTCCGCCAGTTGGTGCGCGACCGTCGTCATACCGAAGCGCGCACCGAACTGTACCGATTCCGCCAGGCCTATCCCGACGTCGTGATCCCGCCGGACCTGCGCCGCTACGCGCCATGAGCCTGCTGCCGACGCTCGCGGCGCCGCAACGCTTCGAAATCGAGATCAAGAAGAGTCATTTCATCGCCCATGCCGCGCCGGTCGACAGCGTCCCGGCGGCGATGGCCTTCATCGCCTCGGCCGGCGACCCGGACGCGCGGCACAACTGCTGGGCCTTCCGGATCGGCGCGCTGTACCGCTCCGACGATGCCGACGAGCCCGCGGGCACCGCCGGGCGCCCGATCCTCGCGGCGATCGACGGCCAGGGACTGGACCAGGTCGCGGTCGTGGTCACGCGCTGGTTCGGCGGCATCAAGCTCGGCGCCGGCGGCCTCGTGCGTGCCTATGGCGGCGCCGCGGCGGAATGCCTGCGCACCGCGACGCGCCAGCCACGCGTGGAAATGCGCACGGTCGAGATCGCGGCGAGTTTCGCGCACCTCGGACACGTGCATGGGCTGATCGATGCACTCGCTGCCGACAAGACCGCCGAAGACTTCGCGGCCGACGGCGTGACCGTGCGCCTGAACCTGCGCGCCATCGATATCGACCGACTCGGCGCGGCGCTGCGCGATGCCACGCGCGGACAGGCGACGCTGCGACTGATCGACTGATCGACCTTTCACGCTTGCTTCGGCAGCGCGCGCCCCCACAATGGGTCGATGTCCGAGCCTGATCCCGCGCCGAAACCCGGCCTGAAGCCCCTGCGAGCGCTGCTGCCCTACCTCGCGCCTTACCGCCGGCTCGCACTCGGCTGGCTGCTGTTCCTGGGCATCTCCTCGGCGGCCACGCTGACCCTGCCTTGGGCAGTCGGGCAAATGATCGACCACGGCTTTTCCGGCAGCGACCCATCGGCGATCGACCGCAGCTTTCTCGGCCTGTTCATCGTCGCCGGCGTGCTCGCCGTCGCGACCGCGCTGCGCTTCTGGTTCATTTCGATGCTGGGCGAATCGGTGGTCGCGGACTTGCGCCGTCGCCTGTACGCGCACCTGCTGACCCTGGACACGACCTTCTTCGAACGAAGTCGCAGCGGCGATCTGCTGTCGCGCATCACGGCCGATGCCGAACTGGTCCAGACCGTCATCGGTTCGTCGGTGTCCGTGGCGTTGCGCAGCATGGTCATGCTGGTCGGCGCCAGCGTGCTGCTGGTGATCACCAGTCCCAAGCTCGCCGGCCTTGCTGCGCTGGTGATTCCGCTCGCGATCCTGCCCATCGTCTTCTTCGGTCGGCGCGTGCGCGGCCTGTCGAAGGCGTCGCAGGAGCGCATCGGCGATGCCAGCGCGCAAGCGGCGGAGTCGCTGGGCGCGATCCAGACACTGCAGGCCTTCACCCGCGAATCGGCGGAAGCACTGCGCTTCGACGGCGCGATCCTGCGCGCACTCGGTACCGCGCGCCAGCGCGTCTCGACGCGCGCCTGGCTGACCTTGATGGTGATCCTGCTCGTGTTCGGCGCGATCACGCTGGTGCTCTGGGTCGGCGCCAAGGACGTGCTCGCCGGGGCGATGACCGCCGGCACCCTGGGCCAGTTCGTGTTCTACGCCGTCGCCGCGGCCGGGTCGGTCGGCGCCCTCACCGAGGTCTGGGGCGAAGTCCAGCGCGCATCGGGGGCGATGGAGCGCATCGCCGAGCTGTTGTCGACCGAGGCCTCGGTGCGCGACCGCGCGGATGCCCTGCCGGCGCCGCGACCAGCACGCGGCGCGATCCGTTTCGAACAGGTGCGATTCCGCTATCCGAGCCGCCCGGAACAGATCGCGCTTGATGACTTCTCGCTCGAGATCCGACCCGGCGAGACCATCGCCCTGGTCGGGCCGAGCGGCGCCGGGAAGAGCACCCTGTTCCAGCTGCTCTTGCGCTTCCACGAAGCCGAGTCCGGTCGCATCCTGATCGATGACCAGACCATCGAGTCCACCCGACTGTCCGACCTGCGCGAACGCATCGCCCTGGTGCCGCAGCATCCGGTGATCTTCGCGATGGACGCCGCCGCGAACATCGCGATGGGGCGTGAAGGCGCGTCGCAGGCCGACATCGAGCGCGCCGCGATGGCAGCACAAGCGCACGACTTCATCGTCGCGCAGCCCGGGGGTTATGCCGCCGAACTCGGCGAGCGCGGCGTGCGCCTGTCCGGCGGACAACGCCAACGCATCGCGATCGCACGCGCGCTGCTGCGAGACGCGCCGATCCTGCTGCTGGACGAGGCCACCAGCGCGCTCGACGCGCAGTCCGAAGCGGCGATCCAGCGCGCGATCGACGCAGTGATGGGCAGCCGCACGACCCTCATCATCGCGCACCGCCTCGCCACGGTGCAGAAAGCCGACCGCATCGTCGTGCTCGACCACGGTCGCATCCAGGCGATCGGCACGCATGCCGAACTGATGCAGGCCGACGGACTGTACGCCGAACTGGCGCGCTTGCAGTTCACGATGCCCGGCCACTGATCCCAAAGAAAAACCCCGCCGAAGCGGGGTTTTCCGGGCATCGACTTCGGGTCGGATCAGGCGACCGGAATGACGCCTGCGGCTTGAGCGCCCTTCGGTCCTTGCTGGACTTCGAAAGTCACTTTCTGGCCTTCCTGAAGGCTGCGGAAGCCCTTCGCGGAAATCGCAGAGTAATGGACGAAAACATCTTCGCCACCATCATCGGGCGCGATGAAGCCGAAGCCCTTCGCGTCGTTGAACCACTTTACGGTACCGGTGCGCATTGCTGAACAAACCTTTGAAAGGAAACACGGCTGGCCACGGCGGCGCAGCGGAGCCGAGTTTTTCCCAGATTGAAAAGAATTACAAGCCTTCAGCCCGGATTCATTGCCAACAGCGCGCGCACGATCGGCGGCACGGACGCGGTCGCGGCGGCCAGATGCGCATGGATCTCCTCGATGCTGATCTCGCCTTCGTCGCCGCAACCCGCGGCCCAGTTCGCGATCAAGGCGATGCAGGCGTATTCGAGGCCGAGCTCCCGCGCCAGCACGGCCTCGGGCATGCCGGTCATGCCGACCAGGTCACAGCCGTCGCGGCGCAGGCGCGCGATCTCGGCGACCGTTTCCAGGCGCGGCCCCTGGGTGGCCCCGTAGCAACCGCCATCGACGACGTCGATGCCTGTCTGCCGGGCGGCGACGAGCAACTGCGTACGCAAGCGAACGGCATACGGATGCGAAAAGTCGATGTGCTCGACCTTGCGTCCCTCGACATCGCTGAAGCTGCTCGGGCGACCATGGGTGTAGTCGATGATCTGGTCGGGAATGACCAGCACCCGCGGCTCCATGTCGTTGCGGATGCCGCCCACGGCATTGACGCCGATGACGGTCTTGCAGCCGAGTTGCTCGAAGCCGTGCAGGTTGGCGCGGTAGTTCACGCGATGCGGCGCCACCGTGTGGGATTCGCCATGGCGCGCGAGGAAGGCGACGCGATGGCCATCCAGTTCGCCGCAGACGTAGGCACCCGACGGCGCGCCATAGGGCGTGTCGATCTCGACGCGTGTCGCGCGTTCGAGCCCCGGAAAGGCATACAGGCCGGTGCCACCGATCAATCCGAGTGCGATGCTCATCCGCTCACTCCTTCAGCGCGTAGATCGCGTCGAGATTGCGACCCTGCTCGTAGTAGTCCATGCCGAAACCGTAGACGTAGCGGTCGGCGACGTCGACGCCGACGAAATCCGCCTTGAAGCCGGGTACGCAGCGATCGTGCTTCTTCTCGGCCAGCACGGCGATGCGCACCGAATCCGCACCCTGGGCCATGCACCAGTCGCGGACCATGACCAGGGTCTTTCCCTCGTCGAGGATGTCGTCGACGATCAGGACATCGCGACCCTTCAGCGGCGTGCGCGGCGCCTTCACCAGTTCCAATGCGTGACCGAGGGTACCGCTGCGATAACGCGTCGCGTGCACGTAGTCGAAGTGGAAGTCGACCTTGCTGGCGTGCGCAAGGTAGGCGCCGAAGAACATGCCGCCATTCATCACGGTCAGGAAGATCGGCGGCTCGGCGACGCCGGCATAGGCGGCGTCCAGTTCGCGACCGAGCCTGGCGATTTGCGCGAACAGCTGGTCGCGCGACCACAGCAGATCGGAGTTCTCGAGTGCATCGGACAGCGGATGAGCATTCATGCCACGGACTCCTGGCTGAGCGCGGCAAGGCCGGCGCGGGATTGGATGAAATCATCGGACGCGATCAGTTGCGACCACTCCGGCGCGTTGCGCGCGTGCAGCACCGCGAATCTCGATGCCGCCGCCGGCGTGCGCGTCGCCACCGCCGCAATCGCCTCGGCCACCAGGGTCGGCGCGCAGACCAGCACGACATCGCAACCGGCATCCAGATGGGCATCGACGCGCGCCTTGATGCCGCCTGCAGATTCGGCGGCAGCCATGCCGATGTCGTCCGAGAACACGATGCCGCCGAATTTCATGCGCCCACGCAGGACGTCGCGGATCCAGAACGGCGAATAGCCCGCCGGTTCCGGCGCGACGTCGGGATAGCTGACGTGCGCCATCATCACCGCCTCGGCTTCAGCGGCGAACCCGGCGCTGAACGGATACAGGTCATCGCGCTCGATCACCTCGAACGGGCGCGGGTCGATCGCCGCATCGAAATGCGTGTCTTCCAGGACCGAACCGTGGCCCGGAAAGTGTTTCAACGTCGCCGCCATGCCAGCGCGATGCATGCCGCGCACGTAGGCCGCCGCGAACGCCGCAACGACGGCCGGATCATCATGGAAGGCACGCATCCCGATCGCGCGATTGCCGCGCTTCAGGTCGATGCAGGGCGCGAAGCTGAGATCGATGCCGAGCGCCAGCATTTCGTTGGCCATCAGCCAGCCATGTTGCTCCGCGAGATCAAGCGCACCGGCAGCGTCGATCGCGTAGCGCTCGCCGAACAGCGCCAGCGCCGGCAATGCCGTGAAGCCCTCGCGAAAACGCTGCACCGGACCGCCTTCCTGATCGACCGCGATCAGGAATTCGCCGCCGCGCACGGCGCGGATCTCGGCGCACAGCGCTGCGATCTGGCTGCGAGATTCGAAGTTGCGGGTAAACAGGATCACGCCGCAGACGATCGGCGCACGGATCCAGTCATGTTCTTCCGACGCGAGCGTCTTGCCGGCGAGGCCAATCATCAGCATGCGATTTCCTCGATCAGTGCAACGCGGTCGGTCCAGGTCGAAAACGGCGTTTCGGCCAGACGCAGATTGTAGAAGCGAACCTCGTCGGTGACCTCGCGACCCAGCCAGTCCGGGCGGGGAAACCGCGCATCCATGGCATCCAGCTCGATTTCGGCCACGATCAGGCCGGCATTCGCCCCCGCGAATTCATCGACCTCGAACAAGGCGCCATCGACCGTGACATGGTGCCGCGTCTTGCTGACGCGCGGACCGGACAGACGATCCAGCATTTCGTGTGCATCGACCAGCGGCACCGCGTATTCGAACTCGAGGCGCTGCGCGCCGGCTTCGCGAGACTTGATGTTGAGCATCGCGATTTCGCCTTCCAGCCGCACGCGCACCGAACAACGATCTCCGCCGAGGTAGCCCTGGTCCATGACGATGCGTCGCGACGCTCGGGCGCGCCAGGCGTTGCCGCGCACCAGGAACTTGCGTTCGATCTCGATGCCCATGTCAGCGCTCGAACACGGCGATCGATTCGACGTGGGCGGTGTGCGGAAACATGTCCATCACCCCCGCCGCCTTCAACTTGTAGCCGTGATCACGCACCAGCAGGCCGGCGTCGCGCGCCAGCGACGCGGGATGGCAGGACACGTAGACGACGCGCTTGACCTGCTTGAACGGGAACCATTCGATCAGCTTGTCGGCACCGGCGCGCGCCGGATCAAGCAGGACGCGGTCATAGGACCGCCTTGCCCAGGCCGCATCGCGCTGGTTCTCGGCCAGGTCGGCCATGAAGAACTCGGCATTGGTGATGCCGTTGCGCTCGGCATTGCGCTTGGCGCGCGCGACCAGCGCGTGGTCGCCTTCGACGCCGACCACGGACTTCGCGACGCGCGCCAACGGCAGCGTGAAATTGCCGAGGCCGCAGAACAGGTCCAGCACCGAGTCGTCGGGCTGGACATCGAGCAGCGCCAACGCATGATCGATCATCCGCGCATTGATCGCGGCATTGACCTGGATGAAGTCGAGCGCGTCGAAATCGAGGCGCAGGTCGAAGCGCGGGATGTCGAAATGCAACGCGACCTGCTCCGGCCACAACGGGTGCACGGAATCCGGTCCTTTCGGTTGCAGCATCACCGCGACTTGCTCGCGCTGCGCGAACGCCTTGAGCTTGTCGAGATCACCCGCCGACAAGGCTTGCAGATGCCGGAACACCAGGGCCGTGAGCGCATCGCCGCAGGCGAATTCGATCTGCGGAATCTCGCGCACGGCGTCCATCGAAGCGAGCAACTCGGCGATCGCGGTCAGTCGCTCGCCGACGGCGGGCAGCACCACAGGGCAGCGTGCCAAATCGGCCACGTACTTGCCGTTGGTCTCGCGGAAACCGACCAGCACGCGCCCCTTCTTCTCGACATGACGCACCGACAAGCGGCCACGTCTCCGATAGCCCCAGGGTTCGCCTTGCAGAGGATCGAGGATGCGCTTGGGCGCGACATCACCGATGCGGCTCAGGTTGTCGAGCAGGGTCTGCTGCTTGGCGGCAATCTGGGCGGCCGGTGCGAGATGCTGAAGCGCGCAGCCGCCGCAGACGCCGAAGTGCGCGCAGCCGGGCGCGACTCGATCCGGCGATGCCGACAGAACCTCGACGACCTCGGCTTCGTCGAACTGGCGATGCTTCGCCGTCAACCTCGCGATCACGCGTTCGCCCACCAGCGCGCCGGACACGAAGATCGCCTTGCCGTCGACGCGCGCGACACCTCGGCCATCGTGGGTGAAATTCTGGATGTCGAGCGTCATCGGCTCGGCGGATACACGTCGGTTCAAGGGCGTTCTGCGCAGGCATTCGGGCCGTGTAGTCTACCGGCAGCCCTGCCCGCCTGCCCGAACGGGAACGACCCATGCCCTTCAACATCCTGCTGGTCGATGATGATCCCATCGTGCGTCAAGTGTTGGGGCTGCAGTTGTCTGCCCTCGGACATGCCGTGGTGTCCGTCGCTACCTCGGACGATGCGTTGGCGGTCGCCGCCGCAGGTCGATTCGACGCGATGCTGATCGACCAGCGACTGGACGGAGACGACGGTTGCGCGTTGTTGAGTCGCCTTCGCGAATTCGACGGCACACGCAACGCTCGCGCCGTCGCCATCAGTGCCGAACTCGATTCGGCGCGCTCGGTCGTCTTGACGACCGCCGGTTTCGACACGACCCTGGAAAAGCCCGTCGACATCACCCGACTCGACATCGCCTTGGCGACCCCGGGGGCGGTTTCCGCGCTGGACGACGCCGCGGCACTGTCGATCTGGGGCAACATCGAGACGGTCCGCACGCTGCGCGGCATGTTGCTCGATGAACTGCCGATCTATCGCGGCCTGCTGGTCTCGGCGGCCGCGCGCCGGGATGAGTCGGCATTGCGCGACGCCCTGCATCGGATGAAGTCGTCGGCGGGATTCTGCGGCGCCACACCCCTGATGCACTTCATCGACGCGACCGCGCGCGACGCGCTTGATTGGGATGGACTGCTGGCTCGTTACGACATCGCCTGCGCCACCCTCACGCCCGGCCTGCGGGCGGCACTGGCGCCCTGAGCACACGCCAGGCATTCAAACCGCGTCCTCCCAAGTGATGCAGC
>DATMVT010000051.1:0-5076 GCA_035562895.1 Patescibacteria group bacterium
GCGGCTCCGGCGCGCGCAGTGCCGGGAGAGGCCGCAGGACAGTTCGCGCCGGCGGCCGCGAGGCGTCGCGAAAGCGCCGGGCGTCTCGCGTATCGGCCGTGTGCTCCGGTCGGATTGGGTCGACGCGAGAACCCGGCCTACCAGAGCAGAATCGCGGGACGCGGCAGAGGTTGTGTTCAGCGCGTCCCAGCTCTCAGCCCCCAGCCCCGCTCTTCGGCGCCCTCCCGATGACCGCCTCCTCCGCCACCTTCGAGCTTCTGCGCAAGCGCCTGTCCGCCGCCGCCGAAACGCTGCGCGCCAAGACCGACGCGCTGAACACCAAGCGCATCGCCACCTTCGGCCGCATCGAACCCAAGCTGCTGGCGCGTCTCTCCGCCCGCACCGAACACAACTGCGTTGCCCGCGACATCGTGCGCGTGGGCGATCTGCTGCTGTTCGGCTACGAGGTCACGCTCGGGCTGAAGAAGGAGACGCGCGTCGACGACGTGTTCTGCCTGTACCAGCTCAACGAGGCAGGGGACGATCTGACATCCATGCCGGTCGCCGGGACCTTCCTCGACGACAGCCGTTTCGTTGCCGATTTCCGCGAGCTCTACACCTACTACAAAGCCACTTCGCTCGATCAGTTGCGCATCGCCGGCGAGCGCCTGTTGCTGATCTTCCGTACCGGCAGCCAGCCGGGCGACAAGCGCGTGTTCCGCTTTGCGATCGAGCGCGGCGGTGCGCTGACCTACATCGACAATCGCGGCGAACGCGACCACGTATTGCCGTCGCCGCACAGTTTCGAATGGGTGCCGGTGACCCGCGAGCAACACGTGCTCGGGCGCCATCCGCACGTCAATATCCTCGACACGGTGTTCGTCGAAACCACCGGTGGCGACCTCACGGTCAAGATCGAGAACAACACCGAAACCGGCCTCGGAATCTACGCCGAGGCGGTCGACGACAAGAACCAGGCGCTGGCTGACGACGAGATCAGCTATGCCGATTTGCGCACGCTGATCGTGCTGGCGATTCGTCCGTACCGCGAAAACGTCGTGCGCCATCTGGTCTACAACAAGCGCCTGAAGCAGGTTGTGCGCATCGACGAGATCGGCGAATCCTGCGTCGAGTTGCCCGAGGACCACGGCATCGTGTTCCCTGGCGGTTATTACCTGGAATCCGGCGATTTCAAGCATTTCAAGGACCTGGGGCACGATTTCCGTGGCTACAGACTCAAGCGCACGGTGCGCGCGCCGAGCGGCGAGGACGTGCTGTATGTGTTTTACGACACCGCCCGCGGCGACTACGCGCTGCTGCCCTACAACCTGATCGACCGCGCCATCGGCCAGCCCTTGCTCGCTTCCGGTTACGCGCGCTTCGACGACGGGCGCGTCCTGCTGGTCACGCCGGAAGGCACCGACGCCTCGCGCCTGCACACCATGCAGCTGTGGCGCACGCCCTTCGCGTCAGACGAGCACGCCGGTGCGCAGCCCAAGGTTGCCGGCCTGCTCGGGCGCCTGGGCAACGCCAACGTGGTGCGCGCGCTGGCCGAGCTGCGCGAGCTCTCGCGGCTGGCCGAAGATGCGCAGAGCGAAGCCTCGTACGATCGCTTGCTCAAGCTGGCGGCGCGTTGCGTCGATGCGCATCCATGGCTGGGCGAGGAGGAACTCGGGCGCATCGCCGCCGATGTGTCCCTGCTCGGTCGCAGCGGTCGCGAGGCGCTGGACGCCTTCGAGAAGCTGGAGCGAGCGAAACAGTCCGCGCAGCAGACCGTTCAGGCGGCCACCCAACAGGTCAGCGAACTGCTGTCGCGGGTGGTCAGCCTGCTGTGGCAGAAGCCCGAGGATTTCACCGAGGCGATCCGCTCGCTGAAGCGCAAGCGCGGCGAACTGACCGGGCTGCGCGAGCAAGCGCATGTCGACCTTGCGGCGGTCGACGCGCAGGACGCGCGCCTGACCGAGGAACTCAACCGCATCGGCGAGCGCGCGCTGAAGTTCTTTGCCGACCCGGCGGCATTCGCCTCGCTGCGCAAGGGACTCACCGAGGCCACGGCAGCGGTCGACGTGGCGAAGTCGACCTCGGCGCTGGCGCCGATCAGCGACAAGCTCGATGCGCTGGCCGAATCGCTCGATGGCCTGTCCGAGCTGATCGCCAGCTTCGAACAGACCGACGCCCAACAGCGCGCCACGCTGCTCGGCCAGACCTCGTCGCTGTATTCGGAAGTCAACCGCATCCGCGCCGCGCTGCGCAGCCGGCGCGAGATCCTGCTGGAGCAGGAACAGGGCCTCGAATTCGGCGCGCAACTGACGGTGCTCGAACAGTCGCTGACCAATTTGTTGTCGCGCGCCGATACGCCCGAAGCGATCGACGAAGCTCTGGCGCGCACGCTCGGCAGCATCGAACAACTGGAAGGGCGCTTTGGCGCGCAACCGGGCTTTCTGGTCGAACTGACCACGCGTCGCGAGTCGGCGCTCGAAGCCTTTGCCGCCCGTCGCGAGCAGATCGCCGCCGCGCGCGACAAGCGTGCGCAGGGTCTGCGCGAAGCTATCGCGCGCGTGCTCGACGGCATTCCGCGGCGCGTCGCCAAGCTCACCGACGCCGACGAACTGCACGCCTTCTTCGCCAGCGATTTGCTGGTCGAACGCGCGAGCACGCAGATCGAAGACCTGCGCAAGCTCGGTGCGGCGGTGCAGGCCGACGAACTCGCCGGCCGGCTGCGCAGCCTCAAGGAAGCGGGCTTACGCGATCTGCGCGATCGACTGGATCTGGGAACGTCGGGCGCCTCGATGGCGCTCGGTCGCCATCGTTTCACCATCGAACGCCGCCCGCTCGATCTGGCGCTGCTGCACGACGCGCGCGGCCTGTCGTTGCAACTGACCGGCACCGATTACCGCGTGCAGCTCGATGAGCCCGCGGCCGAGCAACATCGTCAGGTTTGGGGCCAGACGCTGCCGAACGAGACCGACGCGGTGTATCGCGCCGAATATCTGGCCTGGCGCATCTGGCGTCGTGCCGAGGGTGGCGATGGTGCACTCGACGCCGCGCTGCGCACCGGCGATGGCGCCACGCTGGCCGACATCGCCGCCGACGAGGCGCAGAAATACCCGGCCGAGGACTACCAGCGCGGTGTGCACGATGCCGACGCGGCGTTGATCGTCGCGGCGTTGTCGCGCATTGCTGCGACTGCCGGCGAACTGCGCTGGCCGGCCGCGGCGCGCGTGCTGGCGCAGGCCTGGTTTGCGGAACTCGATAGCGCCGGGCAGCAGGCGGTGCGCACCCTGGCGGCGGGGCTGAATTGGTTCGTCGCGCGCGGCGAAGCGATGCCGCTGCCTTCATCGTGGCAAAGCGCGTTGGCGGCGATGGCCGCAGCGCAGGGCATGGCCGGCGATTCCGCCAGCGTGCATGCCGCCGCCCGCCACCTCGCCGCCAGCCTCAGCGCATCAGTACCGGCATTCGCCAGCAGCGCTGCGGCGCTGGATCTGGCCGAACGCGTGAGCCGCGAGCTGCCGCGACCGGCACTGGCGGCGCTCGAAGCGCCGGTAGCGAGCGGTGAGCGTCTGGTGCTCGCCGGTGCCTGGTGTTCGCGCATCGATACCGCCGCGCCGCCCGCCGTGGCGCTCGAAGCGGCCGCCATCCTGTGCTTCCCGGCGCTGCCGCGCGAGCGCGTCAATGTCGAACTGCATGTGCGCATCGACGGTCTGCGCGGCGAGCACGCGCGCGTGCAGGGCGGCGCGATGACGCTCGACTTCCCCGATTTCCTGATCCGGCTGTCGCAGCACGAACAGGCCGTCGCACCTGAATGGCAGGCCTTCGCTGCGTTGCGCCACCGCGTCAGCGAACGCGAGCGCAAGCGCCTGGGGCTGGATCGTTTCCTCGCCAAACCCATCGCCGGCTTCGTGCGCAACCGCTTGATCGACGAGGTCTACCTGCCGCTGATCGGCAACAACCTCGCCAAGCAGATCGGTACGCTCGGCGACCAGCGCAGCGATCGCTCCGGCCTCTTGTTGCTGATCTCGCCGCCGGGCTACGGCAAGACCACGCTGATGGAGTACCTGGCCGACCGCCTCGGCATGATCTTCGTGCGCGTCAACGGCCCGACGCTCGGACACGAGGTCACCGCGCTCGATCCGGCGCAGGTCGAGCAGCGCGGCGCGGCCGAGGAACTGGTCAAGTTGAACCTCGGCCTGGCCATGGGCGTCAACGTGATGCTCTACGTCGACGACATCCAGCACTGCTCACCCGAGTTCCTGCAGAAGTTCATTTCGCTGGCCGACGGCACCCGCCGCATCGATGCGGTGATCGACGGCGTCGCCCGCACCATTGACCTCCGCGGCAAACGCTTCGCGCTGGTGATGGCGGGCAATCCGTACACCGAAACCGGCGAGGTGTTCCGCATCCCCGACATGCTGGCCAACCGCGCCGATGTCTACAACCTGGGCGATGTGCTGAGCGGCCGCGAGGCTTTGTTTGCCGACAGTTACATCGAGAACGCACTGACCGCCAACCCGGTCGCAGCGCCGCTGGCAGAGCGCCCGCGCGCCGAGATCCTGTCGGTGCTGCGCATCGCCCGCGGCGACGACGAACCCCTGCCGACCGGCCTGCCCGGTGGCGTCGAACTGGTCGAAATCGTCAAGCGCATGGTCGCCGTGCGCGATGTGCTCGGCCGCGTCAACGCCGCCTACGTCGCCAGCGCCGCGCAGGACGACGCCTACCGCCGCGAGCCGCCGTTCAAGCTGCAGGGCAGCTATCGCAACATGGTCAAGCTCGCCGCGCAGTTGTCGCCGCTGATGACCGACGCCGAACTCGATGCATTGATCCGCGACCACTACCGCGGCGAAGCGCAGACCCTGGGTGCGCGCGCCGAGGAGAACCTGCTCAAGCTGGCGCATCTGATCGGCCAGCCGAATGCGGACGAGAAGGCGCGCTGGTCGTCACTGGTCGACAACTTCCAGCGCCTGATGAAACAAGGCGGCAAGGAAGCCGACGGCGCCACCCGCGCCGCGCAAGTGCTCGCCGACATCGCGCAGCAGTTGCAAAAGCAGAACGAGCAATCCGCCGGCACCCGTGAAGCACTGGACGCACTCAAGTCCCTCG
>DATMVT010000052.1:0-17291 GCA_035562895.1 Patescibacteria group bacterium
CGATCGCGGCGGCGCTGAGCGAAGAGCGCGGCACCATCGAGGACGTGATCGAGCCGTACTTGATCCAGCAGGGTTTCCTGGTCCGGACCGCGCGCGGGCGCATGGCTTCGGCGCGCGCCTACAAGCATTTCGGTCTGAGTCCGCCACGTCGTGCCGACGCGCCGGTGGCGGATCTGTTCGGGGCCGGAGAGTGAACACGGCGTTCACCTGGCCGGTCCGCGTCTACTACGAAGACACCGACGCTGGCGGCGTCGTCTATCACGCCCGCTACCTGCATTTCCTCGAGCGCGCCCGCACCGAATGGCTGCGCAGCATCGGCGTTGATCAATCGCGGCTGAAGCGCGATCGCGGACTGGTGTTCGTGGTCAGCAGGGTTTCGCTATCCTTCCGCCGCCCCGCGAAGCTCGATGACACGTTGCTGGCGAGTTGTGTCCTGATCGAGCGGCGTGGGGCCAGCCTTCGTTTCACCCAGGAACTGCGCATGGCCGGGAGCGGCGAGCTGCTGCTCGACGCCGACGTGCTGGCCGCTTGCGTGAACGCCGACACCTTCCGTCCCGCGGCCTTGCCGCGCGACTTGTTTCCGGAGTAGATGATGCCTTCAGTCCTGTCCCTGATCAGTCTCGCGGCCAGCGCCGCGGCGCCGATCGAGTTGGGCGATGCCGCCCAGGCCGTCGCGGCGGCCGTGCCGCATGGCGGCGAGTTCGACATCCTCAAGCTGGTGCTCGGTGCTTCCCTGCCGGTGAAGCTGGTGATGGGCCTGCTCCTGGCCGCGTCGCTGATGAGCTGGACCATCATTCTCGGCAAGCGCAGCATCCTCGAGCGATCGAAGAAGCAGGCGAACGAATTCGAGGAGCGCTTCTGGTCCGGCGGCGACCTGGCGGCGCTGTTCAAGGAAGTCTCGGCGCCGGGCAAGGAAAGCGAGGGACTGGCCGGGATCTTCGAGGCCGGCTTCCGCGAATTCGCGCGTCTGCGCTCGCGCCGCACGATGGACCCGCGCATCATGGTCGAAGGCGCGCAGCGCGCGATGCGTGCCGCCGCCGGCCGCGAGGTCGACCGTCTCGACAAGGATCTGGAGTTCCTCGCCAACGTCGGTTCGATTTCGCCCTACATCGGCCTGTTCGGCACCGTCTGGGGCATCATGATCGCGTTCATGGACCTGAGCGGCGCCAAGACCGCGACCATCGCCACCGTCGCGCCGCCGATCTCCGAAGCCCTGATCGCGACTGCGATGGGCCTGTTCGCCGCCATTCCCGCGGTCTGGGCCTTCAATCGTTTCTCGAACCTGGTCGAGCGCCTGAACGTGCGATTCGATGCGTTCCAGGAGGAGTTCTCGTCGATCCTGCAGCGTCAGGCCCATGTCGAGGACAACCATTGACCCCGCGCGCGCATCGGTTCCGTTGGAGCGGTCATGGCCTCTGCCACTAGTCATCGCAAGCGTCGCAAGCTGAAGTCCGAGATCAACGTCGTTCCGTATATCGACGTGATGCTCGTTCTGCTGATCATCTTCATGGTCACGGCACCGATGCTCAATCTGGGCGTCGACATCGATCTGCCGGAATCGAACGCGAAGTCGGTGTCGCTCGATTCCGACCCGGTGCTGGTCAGCATCGCCCGCGACGGCACGATGTATCTCACCCTCGGCGACGAGAAGCGCGAACCGATCGAGATGGCCGAATTGGGCGCCAAGGTCGCCGCCTTCGTGCGCCAGAACCCGAAGGTGCCGGTGCTCGTCGGCGGCGACCACAGCATCGACTACGGCAAGGTCTACGAAATCATGGTCGTGCTGCAGCAGGCGGGCGTGCCGCGTGTCGGGCTGATGAGCCAGCCCGCGGGCGACAAGGCCAAGGCGCCCTGAGATGGCCGAGCGCCGCGACGACACCCTGTTCGCATTCGGCGGCTCCTTGCTGCTGCATGCCGGCATCGTCGCGATGGTGTTCGTGGCGATGTGGCTGAAGCCGACGGTCGAGCCGACCGATGTCGCCGGGCCGGTGATCGAGGCTGTGCTGGTCGATTTCACCGCGCCGCCGTTGCCGTCGTCCGCGTCGAAGCCGAAGCCGGCACCGCCGAAGCCGGAACCGCCCAAACCCGAGCCGCCGCCGGAACCGCCGCCGCCACCGCCGGAAGAAACGCAGACGCCGCCGCCGGCGCAGGACCGGATCGACCAGGAAAAGGTGCGCCTGGCCGCCGAGGCGCTGGAAAAGGCCGAGCGCGAGCAGGAAGAGAAGCGCAAGCAGGAACAGATCGACCTCGACCGCCAGGAAGAACTGACGCAGATGGAACGCGAGCGCCAGAAGCAGCTCGAAGACATCAAGCGGCTGCGCGAGGAAGCCGAGCGCAAGCGCAAGATCGAGGAAATGAAGCTGGCGCAGCTCCAGGACAGGCAGAAGCAGGTCGATGCCGACAAGCAGCGCGCGCTCGAACAGCAACGCATGGATGTGTTGGCGAAGGAAGAAGCGGCGCAACGTGCCGGCACCAACGGGCGCGACGAGTCCTTGCTGGGGCAGTACAAGGTGGCGATCACCGGCACGATCGATCGCAACTGGCGCCGCCCCGACACCTTGCACGAAGGCTTCCGCTGCAATGTCGACATCACCCAGATTCCGGGCGGTGAAGTGATCGCGGTCGACACGTCCTCGTGTTCCGGCGACCCGAACGTCGTGCGCAGCATCGAGGCTGCCGTTCAGCGTGAACCCTTACCCTATCGTGGCTTCGAGAGCGTGTTCGCTCGCAAGGTCACCATCCCGTTCTGTTTTCCGAGAGAGATCTGCACCCAATGAAGAAACTCCCGTGGATCTTCGTCCTGTTCGGCCTGCTGGCCGCTCCCCTCGGTTGGTCGCAAAGCCTCACCGTCGGCGCGGTGACGGGCAACGAGGCGGCGTTGCCGATCGCCGTCGTGCCGTTTGCGTTCGAAGGCGCGGGCTTGCCGCCGGACACCGACATCAGCGCCGTGATCGGCGCCGACCTGAGCCGCAGTGGCCAGTTCCGCGCGCTCGGCCGGCAGGACATCGTGGAAGCCCCGGCGCGCCCGGCGGACGTCAAGTTCGCGACCTGGCGCCTGCTCAAGCAGGATTTCCTGGTCATCGGCCGCATTTCCGATGCCGACGCCGGCGCGCTGCGCATCGAGTTCGAGTTGTTCGATGTCGCGAAGCAATCGCGTCTGCTCGGACTCGCCATCGGCGCGCGTCCAAACGACCTGCGCGGTGCCGCGCACCAGATCGCCGACCTGATCTACGAGAAAATTCTCGGCGTCCGCGGTGCGTTCTGGACGCGCATCGCCTATGTCACGGCCACCGGCGTCGGACGCGACACGCAATATGCGTTGATGGTCGCCGATTCCGACGGCTTCAATCCGCAGACCGTGGTGCGTTCGCGCGAGCCGCTGCTGTCGCCGGCCTGGTCGCCGGACGGCAAGCGACTGGCTTACGTCAGTTTCGAGCGCGGCAATTCCTCGATCTACATCCAGGAACTGACCACCGGCTCGCGTCAGGTCGTGGCCTCGTATCGCGGCATCAACGGGGCGCCGGCGTTCTCTCCCGATGGTTCGAGGCTGGCGCTGACCCTGTCGCACTCCGGCAATCCGGAAATCTACGTGATGGACATCGCCAGCCGGCGCACGACCCAGATCACCCGTCATTTCTCGATCGACACCGAGCCGCAGTGGATGCCGGACGGTGCCACCTTGCTGTTCACCTCCGACCGCGCCGGCAAGCCTCAGATCTACAGCGTCCCGGCTTCGGGCGGGGACGCCACTCGCGTCAGTTTCCAGGGCGAATACAACGCCCGCGCCACCATTGGTTACCAAGGCAAGACCTTGGCTATGGCACAGGGCGGCGGGAATGTGTATCGTATTGCGGTTCTGGATCGGTCGCGCGGCGGAGCAGGGGATATGCGCCTGATTTCGCCCGGTAATCTGGACGAGTCGCCGAGTTTCGCGCCGAACGGAAGCATGATCTTGTACGCCGCACGCGAAGGAAAGCGTGGCGTACTCTTTGCCGTGTCCGCCGACGGGCGGGTTAGGCAGCGTCTGGTGCTGGCAGATGGAGACGTACGCGAACCCGCGTGGGGCCCCTTCCGCCAGCGTTAAGACGAGCACCGCTAAAGTTCCGGCCGACGCGGTGCCCAGTTGATTTACCCAAAAAAACCTCGAGGAAACATAAAAAATGAACAACCCGATGCGCGTAATCCTGTCCGTGGCCTTGATCGCCTCCCTCGCCGCCTGCTCGAAGAAGGTGAAGGAAGAAGCTCCGACGCCGACGCCGGAACCGACCAAGGTCGAAACCCCGGTGGCCGTCGACGATGGCAAGTACGATGCCAGCGACCTTGACAGCGACGCCTGCCTGCGCCAGCGCGTGGTCTATTTCGACTTCGACAAGGCCGAGATCCGCGGTGAAGCCCAGGCGATCCTGGCTTGCCACGGCAAGTACCTGGTCGACCGTCCGTCGGCGGCCATGACGCTCGAAGGCCATGCCGATGAGCGCGGTTCGCGTGAATACAACCTCGGTCTCGGCGAGCGTCGCGGCAACGCGGTTTCCTCGGCCCTGCAGGCCAACGGTGGCTCGGCTTCGCAGCTGAACGTCGTCAGCTACGGCGAAGAGCGCCCGAACTGCTCCGATTCGTCGGAAGAGTGCTGGGGCAAGAACCGTCGCGTCGAAATCGTCTACACGGCGAAGTAAGCAGCGATGATGAAGTCCGGTTCACTGTTTCGTGGACCCCTCGTGGCGGCGGCCTTGGTCGCCGCCACGTCGTTTTCGGGGTCGGTGGACGCCCAGTCGGGTCGTCTGAGTCTCGCTGAACGTGTTGCTCGCCTCGAAGCCCAGAATCAGGGGCAGGGCAGTGGCCAGTCCACGGTCGATCTGTTGAATCGTATCGATGACCTCCAGTCCGAAGTGCAGTCGCTGCGCGGACTGGTCGAACAACAAGCCTTCGAGATCGAAGAGCTGAAGAAGCGCAGTCGCGACCAGTACGTCGATCTCGACTCGCGCATCGGCCGCCTTGAAGGCAATCCGGCGCCAGCCTCGTCGGCGCCACCGTCCGAACCGACGGCCCCGATCGCGCCGGGCCAGGTGCAGGATCTTCCTTCCGTGCCGGCCGCGCCCGGTCAGCTGACGATGGATGCGCCGGTCGAGCCGGCGGTGTCCGCGGCGACTCCGGTCGCCGCCAGCGCGCCGCCGATGCCCGCATCGACGCCCTCATCGATGGAGCCGGCACCATCAACATCGACCACGATGATTCCGCAGGCGGGAGAGCAAGGGGCCTACGACATCGCGTTCGACGCGTTGCGCGAAGGCCGTTATGCCGAATCCGCGCGTCGCTTCTCGGCGTTTCTCGAACAATACCCGCAAGGTGAATTGGCCGACAACGCGACCTACTGGCTGGGCGAGTCGTACTACGTGACCCAGAACTACCAGATCGCGCTGGACACGTTCCGCTCTTTGTTGGCGGCCTATCCGCAAAGCGCCAAGACCCAGGACGCGATGCTCAAGGTCGGCTACTGCCTGTACGAGCTGAAGCAGTGGACCGAGGCGGAGGCAGCGCTCAATGACGTCGTCGCGCGCTATCCCGGTTCGACCGTCGCGCGATTGGCGCAGGGTCGTCTGCGGGCTTTGCGCCTCGAAGGCAAGACGCCTTAGCCGATGACGGTCGCAGCCGTTCCGGCCGCGGATTCCGGGGCCGATTCGGCCGTCGCGGAACCGCGCCTCAAACTCACCGAGATCTTTCATTCGCTGCAGGGCGAGGCGGATGCGGTCGGCTGGCCGACGGTCTTCGTGCGCCTGACCGGATGCCCGCTGCGCTGCACCTATTGCGATACCGCCTACGCGTTCTACGGTGGCGAGTGGTGGACCCTGGATCGGGTCCTCGACCAGGTCGCCAGCTACGGCGCGCGCCACGTCTGCGTCACCGGTGGCGAGCCGCTGGCGCAACGCGCCTGCATCGACCTGCTGAAAGCCCTGTGCGATGCCGGATATTCCGTGTCGCTGGAAACCAGCGGCGCACTCGACATCGCGGCCGTTGATTCGCGCGTCTCGCGCGTCGTCGACCTGAAGACGCCCGACTCGAACGAGTGCGAGCGCAATCGCTACGAGAACCTGGATCTGCTGAACCCGCACGATCAGGTCAAATTCGTGCTGTGTTCGCGCGCCGACTACGAATGGGCCAGGGGAATCGTTCGCGATCGCGCGTTGCACGAGCGTTGCGCAGTCCTGTTTTCGCCGAGCCATCGCCAGATCGCGCCACGCGATCTGGCCGAATGGATCCTTGCGGACCGTCTGCCGGTCCGTTTCCAGCTCCAGTTGCACAAGCAGCTCTGGGGCGACGCGCCGGGTCGTTGAAATGGACTTGAAGAATGCCTTGCGGCCCCGTGCCGTGGTGCTCGTATCCGGCGGGATGGATTCGGTCGCCACGCTCGCGATCGCGCGCGCGCAGGGCTTCGACTGCCATGCGCTCAGCGTCGACTACGGCCAGCGTCATCACGCTGAACTCGATGCCGCAAGGCGCAACGCACAGGCGCTCGGCGCCGTCGCGCACAAGGTCGTGCACATCGACCTGCGCGCGCTCGGCGGCTCGGCGTTGACCGACGACATCGCCGTGCCGGAGGCACCGAGCAGCGGCATTCCCGTCACTTACGTGCCGGCGCGCAACACCATCATGCTGTCGGTCGCGCTCGGCTGGGCGGAAGTGCTCGGCGCGCACGACCTGTTCTGTGGCGTGAACGCGGTCGACTATTCCGGATACCCGGACTGTCGACCCGAGTTCATCCGCGCTTTCGAGCAGTTGGCGAACCTGGCGACCAAGGCCGGCGTCGAGGGCACGCGTTTTCATGTGCATGCGCCGCTGATGGCGATGTCCAAGGCCGACATCGTGCGCGTCGGAATTGCGCACGGCGTCGATTTCTCGGCCACGGTGTCGTGTTACCAGGCAGACGAACACGGTCGGGCCTGCGGTCGCTGCGACGCTTGCCGACTCCGTCGCCAGGGTTTCGACGAGGCCGGCGTGGTCGATCCGACGCGCTATCGTTGACGTGATTTTCCTTGAGCGTTCATCGGCGCTCGCCTACACTTCGCGCCCCTTCGGGATCGGTCGCCGGGTCATTAGCTCAGCCGGTAGAGCAGCGGACTTTTAATCCGTTGGTCGACAGTTCGAATCTGTCATGACCCACCATCCTCTGCGGCCGCGAGCTTCGACCAAAGTCGTAGCCGGAGGCGATGATGTTTGACGTTGCGCGCGGAGTGCTCGGCTAGAATCCCCGGATGTCTGCCGATTCGAGAAATCCGCCTGCGCCTGTCCCTTCGCTGGACTTGGGACAGTTGCGCCGAACCTGTCGTGCCTGTGCTTTGCACGATCTCTGCCTGCCTGCCTCGATCTCGCCCGACGAGTTGAGTTCGCTCGATGCGATCGTGCGCGCGCGCCGCCCCCTGGACCGTGGACAGCCCCTGTTCTCGAGTGGTGCGCGCTTCCAGTCGCTGTACGTCGTGCGTTCCGGTTCGTTCAAGACGACGCTGGAAACGAATGGTGGCGAGCAACAGGTGCTCGGGTTTCATCTGCCGGGCGAGATCATCGGCTTCGATGCCTTGTCCGACGACATGCACCGCTGCAATGCCGAAGCGCTGGAACGTTCTTCGGTCTGCGAAGTGCCGTACGCGCAGCTCGACGAGTTCGCTTCCAGCGTGCCCGGATTGCGCCGTCAATTGATGCGCATCGCCAGTCGCGAAGTGGTCAAGGATCACGAACACCTGATGATGATGGGGCGCAAGCAGGCCCAGGAGCGGCTCGCGATCTTCCTGCGCAGTCTGTCCGATCGCTACCGCGCCCTGCGTCGCGCGCCGGACCTGCTGGAACTGCCGATGTCGCGGCACGAACTCGCCAATTATCTCGGTCTGGTCGTGGAGACGGTCAGCCGTTTGTTCACGCGCTTCGAGGAAATGGGCGTGCTGGCCGTGAATCGCAAGCAGATCCGCATCGTCGATTTCGCGCGGCTCGAAGAACTCGCGGGCGAGCCGGCGCGCAATCTTGAAAGCGAAGCTTGCTAGCGTCTCATTTGACGCAGTAGTCGTCGCCGCTCAATGCCCACGAGATGGCGTTGTCGTGAGCATGCCCGCGGTGCTTGATCGGGATCCACAGGCTGATGACCGCCAGCGCCACGGCCAATGCGGCACCGGTGCCGCGCATCCAGGGCGCGACGTTCGCCTGGTCGACGCGGCGGGCACCCAGATCCAGCGCGGCGAGCGCGAACATCGAGGCGATGCCGAACGCCCCCATGATCGCCGCGCCACCCGGCGCCGAGCCTTGTGTCGCGGCGATCATCAGCAGGGCGTAGCTCAGTCCGCAGGGCATGAATCCCCACAATCCACCGAGGACGAAGGCGCGTGGCAGGGTCGTTGCCGGGAGGAACGATCGCGTCAGTGGCTGCAATCGGGTCCAGATGCGGGCGCCGACGTTCGAAGCCCAGGGCAGGCGCAGGTTCGGCTTGAGCAGGCGCGCCGCCAGCCACAGCCAGGACAGCGCGAACAGCACCTGCAGCAACAGCCGCAGCGGGCCGCTGTGGCCGACCGCCAACACGGCCTGCCCGAGCCCACCCATCAGGGCGCCCGCCAACGTGTACGCGCTGGCGCGTCCAAGCTGGCGCGCGATCACGAACGCCGGACGCGGCGGCGACGCACGCGACAAGGCCAGGCTGATCGCACCGCACATCGCTAGGCAATGCGCCGAACCGGCGAGCCCCGCAGCAAAGGCCGCGCCTGCGGCGATCACGAGGCTCATGCCTGCGGATCCTCGCGTTCCGGCGCCTTGTCGTCGTCGAGGGCATGAAAGCCGGGGGTGTCGAGATCGTCGAATTGCCCGTCATCCACGGCCCAGAAGAAGGCCCAGATCGCCAAGCCGATGAGCGCAAGGCTGACCGGGACCAGCACCAAGAGGATGTTCATGCATGCACCTCGGTCGCCTGCTTGCGGGCGTCAGGCACTCGCATGACGGGAGCGCGCCGCAGTCGCAGCGCATTCAGCGTGACCAGCAGCGAACTCGCGGCCATGCCGACCGCGGCCAGCCACGGTGACATCAGGCCGGTCACGGCGAACGGCACGATCATCAAGTGGTAGCCGATCGACCAGCCCAGATTCTGGCGGGCGATGCGGCGCGCGTGCTGGGCCGTATCGATCAGCAAGCGCACCAGACGCAAGTCGTCGCGCAGCAGCAGGACGTCGGCATGGCATTGCGCGATCGCGGCGCCACCGCCCATCGCGACGCCGACATCGGCCGCGGCCAGCGATTCGGTGTCATTCAAGCCGTCGCCGATCATCAACACCCGATGTCCCTGCGCGCGCAGGGCCTGGATGGCTGCGCGCTTCTGCTCCGGGGTCAGGCGGCCGCGCGCATCGATGCCAAGCACCCCGGCGACCGTGGCGACGGCGTCGGGATGATCGCCGGACATTACCTCGACGGTGGCGAATCGCTGCCAGTCGCGCACCGCATCGACGGCCTCGGCGCGCAAGCGATCGGCGACGCGGAATCGTGCCACCACGCCACCGGCATTCGCGAGAACGATGTCATCGCCATCGCTCGCGGCGGACCAGTCCGCACGCCCGAGACGCCATGTCTGGCCATCGACCTGTCCGAGCACGCCGCTGCCGGCGAGCGCTTGCGCGGCCTCGACCTCGACGCCGCAGTCGAACTCGCGGAAGGCATGGGCGAGCGGATGTCGATGGCCGCGCTCCAGTGCTGCCGCGATCGCCAACGCGCGCGCGCGCGGCACGGCGGCGTCGAGGCTGAAGGCCTCGATCAGGCGCGGACGGCCTTCGGTCAGCGTGCCGGTCTTGTCGCAGACGATGCGGTCGATGCGTGTGGCGCGCGTCAGCGCATCCGGCCGGGTCACGATCACCCCGTGCTTCGCAAGCATCGAATGCGCCGCCGCCAGACTGGCGGGCAAGGCCAGCGCGAACGCACATGGGCAGGCCGCGGCGAGCACCGCGAGCACGGCCGGCATCGCACGCGCGGCATCGACGTTGGCCCAATACAGGCCGGTCAGCGCGGCGACGACGAGCATCGCGAGCGTGAAGCGTGCCGCGATGCGCTGGCCCAGTTCGGTGCTGCCCGCGGCGAGGTGCAAGCCGGTGCCGATGCGCGCGCGCAACTGGCCGAGCCGCGTCGCGGTACCGACGGCGGTGACCTCGAGCAGCAGTGGCGTGTCGAGCGCGACGCTGCCGGCCAGGACGGTGTCGCCGATCGCACGCGGCACCGGTTCGGCCTCGCCGGTGAGCAGGGATTCGTCGACGCGGGCGGCGCTCGATTGCAGCCTTCCATCGACCGGGACCGACTCGCCGCTGGCCACGCGGATCCGGTCGCCGTGGCGCAATTCGCTGAGTGCGACCGCGCTCGCATGGCCGCTGGCATCGATGCGGTCGGCGTGCTGGTGCTGGGTGCTCGCGATCAACTGCAGACGTTCGGTGGCCCGAGCGCGCGCGATCGCCTCGACATGGCGAGCGGCGCCGAGCAGGAACACGAACATCACCGCGGCATCGAAATAGACGGCCGGGCCGCCGCGCAGCGTTTCGATCACCGATGCGACGTAGGCGAGGCCGACCGAGAGCGACACCAGCACGTCCATGCCGGGCTGGCGCAACGACAGTTCGCGCCACGCGCCCCTGAAGAACGGGAAACCCGAATAGAACACCACGGGCGTGGCCACCAGCATCGCGACGATGCGGAAGAAATCGCGCGTGCCGACGTCGAGTTCGTCGGCGCCCCAGTACAGGGCTTCGGTGAACATCATCGCCTGCATCGCGCCGAGTCCGGCGACGGCCAGTCGCTTCAATGACTGGCGGCGTTCGCGCTTGGCGTCGGCAGGGTCTTGCACGATGCGCGGCGCGTAGCCGATCGCGGCGAGACGCGCGGCAATCGCGCTGAGCGACGTGCGTGCCGGATCGAAACGGACGCGGGCATGGGTCGTCGCCGGATCGACGGTGATCGCGGCCACGCCGGGCATCTGCCTGCCGACGCGATCGATCAGCCATGCGCAAGCGGCGCAGCGGATGTTGCCGATGCTGAGGTCGCACTCGGACTGGCCGTCGATGTCGTGGACGTACAGTCGCCGAAAGCCGGCACTGTCCCAGTCGCCGAAATCCTGTGCCGCATCGACGCGGCCGGTGACTTCGCTGCGCAGCGTGTAGTAGTCGGCCAATCCGCCCTGGTGCAGCCATTCGGCGGCGGCGCGGCAACCGGTGCAGCAGAATGCGCGCTCTGCGCCATCAAGGTCGGCGCGGATCAGTGCATGCGCCGACACCGATTCTCCGCAGTGGTAGCAAGCCGCGCCATTCATCGCGACGACCATGCGGGTTCCAGCGCGACGAGGGCGATTTTCGCCGGGTCACGCGCGCCGACGATGCGCCAGGCGCCGTCGCGCGGGAGCAGCTCGATGCGATAGCGAGCGTCTGCCGGCTTCTCGTCGGAACACCAGACGCCTGGCGCGCAAGGCGTGAGCGCGAGCAACCGATCCTGCATCGCGTCGGTCGCATGGATCAGGCGAAGTTCGAGGTCGCCGGACGGATCGATCGCCGGCGACGTCGAGGTCACGACCATCCCTTGCGTCCCGATTTCGAGCACGGCGCGCACGTCCAGTTCGAGCGCGCGACGATCGCGGCCAGCGTCCGTGGTCTGGATCTGCGCGATGCGCTGCACGTCATCGGGAGAGCTTGCCAGCGGACCACGCGCGCTGCGCACGGTCCAGACGCTGGCCGCGAGCGCCGTCAGCGTCAACGCGACCACCAGCCAGATCATCGGTTGGCGGGCGGCGCCGGCCATCGCAAGCTCAGATCGGTCCGAAGAAGCGCGACTTCTGCGTGCGCTGCAAGTCGCCGTCGAGCGCGCGCACCTCGAACACGATCTCGCGCTGGCCCTTCACGCTGCCGCCTGCAGCCTGCACGGTCACTGCGACGTTCGCGACGCCTTCGGCATCGACGGCGACGTCCGCGGCATTTGCACTCAACGCCAATCCATCGCCGCCCTCGCTGATGCGGATGACATAGCGGTGCGCGACCTGGTCCTTGTTCACGATCTTGAAGGTGTACGCGTTCTCGATCGCGCCGTCGCCGAGTTCGCGATACAGCGCGTTGCGGTCGCGCAGCACGTCGATGATCAGCGGCGTGCGGTTGAACACGGCGTAGGTGAATCCGCCGATCAAGGCCAGCAGGATGAACCCGTAGACGATGATGCGCGGCCGGATCACGTGCGGCGTCTTGTGTTCGAGGCTGTTCAACGTGGCATAGCGCACCAGGCCGCGCGGATAGCCGAGCCGGTCCATCACGTTGTCGCAGGCATCGACGCAGGCGCCGCAGGCGATGCACTCGTATTGCAGTCCGTCGCGGATGTCGATTCCGGTCGGGCAAACCTGGACGCAGATCGTGCAATCGATGCAGTCGCCGAGCTTGGGTGCGCCTTCGGCGAACGCGCCATCGGCCAGCTTCGGCAACTCCAGCACGCTCGGCACGCCCTTGCGGCGCGATCCGCGCGGTTCGCCGCGTTCGGTGTCGTAGGCGATGATCAGCGTGTCGCGGTCGAACATCGCGCCCTGGAAACGCGCATAGGGACACATGTACGTGCACACCTGTTCGCGCAGGAAGCCGGCGTTGCCCCAAGTCGCCAGCGAATAGAACAGGGTCCAGAACCATTCCCAGCCGCCCAGCGACAGGGTCGAGACTTCCAGCGCCAAGGTGCGGATCGGCGTGAAAAAGCCGACGAAGGTGAAGCCGGTCCACAACGCGAACACGATCCACAACGTGTGCTTCGCGAACTTGCGGATGATCTTGTCGCGGTTCCACGGACCGGCATCGAGCTTCATCTGCCGGCCACGGTCGCCCTCGCACCACCGCTCCATCGCGATGAAGGCTTCCGTCCACACCGTCTGCGGGCAGGCGTAGCCGCACCAAAGCCTTCCGGCCAGCGCCGTGAAGAAGAACAGGGCGAACGCGGCGATCATCAGCAACATCGCCAGGAACACGAAGTCCTGCGGCCAGAAGCTCAGGCCGAGGATGTAGAACTTGCGCGCCGGCAGGTCGAACAGCACCGCCTGCCGACCCTCCCAGTTCACCCACGGCATGACGTAGAACAGACCGAGCAACACCCAGACCGCGATCGTGCGCAGGCGCTGGAAGCGACCCTCGACCTCACGCGGATAGACCTTCGGCGCGGACTGGTACATGCCGCCGTCGTCGACCACCTTCAGCGGAATCTGCTTGCTCACTTCGCGTTCTCGCCTGCGCCGCTCGGCGGGCGCGGATTGAACCGGCTGCGCGGTCGCAGCAGCAGCCATGTGAACAGGCTGGACGATGCGGTGCAGGCCCAGAACATGAAAAAGCCGATCGAATAGCCGAGTTCGCGCGAGATCTCGAGTTCGGAGAAGCTGATGCCAGCCAGTTCAACCGGATCGATGTTGGCGAAGAACACCATGGTCGCGACACCGGCCGCGAAGAACGAAGGCCACAGCACCGCGCCCACGCGTTGCACCATCGGGCGCGGCGGGTGGTCGAAGACGTCGCGATTCGGACTGCGGTCGGTGTCGCTGCGCATGGCTCAGTGTGCCTCGGCCGCTTGCGACTTCTGCGATTGTGCCAAGACCCAGGCCGCCGCCAATCGGACGCGATCCTCGCCGATGATCGGACGGTGCGCCGGCATCTGGCCGTTGCGGCCATTGCGGATCGTGGTCGCGATCGCATCGAAGTCGCTGCCGTAGAGCCAGACGGTGTCGGTCAGGTTCGGTGCGCCGAGCATCGGATTGCCCTTGCCCTCGGCACCATGGCAGGCTGCGCAGATGGTCTGGAAGTGCGTCTGGCCCTTGGCCGCGAGCGCGTCGTCGACCGGCATGCCGGACAGGCCTTGCACATAGACCGCGGTCGCGGACACGCCGTCGTCGCCGAGCACTGCGCCCATCGCGGGCATCGCGGCCTGGCGGCCGTCGAGGATCGTCGTCAGCACGGTGTCGGGCTCGCCGCCCCACAGCCAGTCGCCGTCGGTCAGGTTCGGGTAACCCTTGGCGCCCTTGGCATCGGAACCGTGGCAGGTGGCGCAGTTGTTCGCGAACACCGATGCACCCAGGCGCTGCGCGTCGGCATCGTGTACCAGGTCGGCGACGGACTTGGCACGGAATGCGGCGAAAATTGGCGCGATCTTGGCCTCCGCTGCCTTCACTTCCGCATCGTGCTGGGCCTGCGACGTCCAGTTGCTGGTGCCCGCGAACGAGCCGAGCCCCGGGAAGATCACCAGGTAGGCGAAGGCGAAGATGATGGTGAGGTAGAACAGGTTCAGCCACCATCTCGGCAACGGACGGTTCAACTCGCGCAGGTCGCCGTCCCAGACATGACCGGTGTCCTGGTCCTCGGCCTTGTTGGAGCGGTTCTTCGCGGTCCACCACAGCAGCCAGAGGCATGCGAGGATGTTGACGATCGTGAAGATCGAAATGTAGAGCGTCCAGCCCTGGCTCATGGCTTCACCTCATTGTCTTCGAGCGGAAGGCGGGCGGCGGCGTCGAACGTCGACTTGTGTCGATCGTTGAAGGCCCAGAACACGCCCGCGACGAACGTGACCAGCAGGATGGCGGTCACGAGGCCGGAAATCACGCCACTGTCCATGGCTCAGCCCCCCTTCGGTGCATGGATGCCGAGGCCCTGCAAATAGGCCACCAGCGCATCGAGTTCGGATTTTCCGGTGACGGCGGCAGCGGCCCCGGCGATCTGATCGTCCGTATACGGGTCGCCGATGGTCTGCAGTGCACGCATCTTCCGCTCGATCAGGTCGCCATCGATCTGGGCGTCGGCCAGCCAAGGAAAACCGGGCATGTTCGACTCCGGCACCACGGCGCGCGGGTCGATCAGGTGCACGCGATGCCAGTCGTCCGAATAGCGACCGCCGAGGCGCGCCAGGTCCGGACCGGTGCGCTTGCTGCCCCACTGGAACGGGCGGTCGTAGACCGACTCGCCCGCGAGCGAGTAGTGGCCGTAGCGTGCGGTTTCGTAGCGCAGCGTCCGCACCATCTGCGAGTGGCAGTTGTAGCAACCTTCGCGAACGTAGATGTCGCGTCCGGCGAGTTCCAGCGGCGGATACGGCACGACGCCGGGCAAGGGCTCCACGACCTGCGCCTGATACATCAGCGGAACGATCTGCACGAGGCCGCCGACGGCGACCACGATCGCGACGAGAATGCCCATCAACGAGACATTGGTTTCGACTTTTTCATGTGACATGGCTCGTCTCCTTACGCGTGCGCCGGCGCGGGGACCGCGACGTCGACATTGCCTTTCGACATCTGCATCGTCTTCACCACGTTGACCAGCATCAGCACCATGCCGGACAGGCACAGGATGCCGCCGCCAAGGCGCGCGATGTAGTACGGATAGGTCGCCTTGAGCGACTCGACGAAGGTGTAGGTCAGCGTGCCGTCGTCATTGGTGGCGCGCCACATCAGGCCCTGCATCACGCCGGCGATCCACATCGCGGCGATGTAGAACACCACGCCGATGGTGTGGATCCAGAAGTGCTGCTCGATCATCTTCGTCGAGTACATCGCCTTGAGGCCGAGCACGCGCGGGAACATCGAGTAGATGCAGCCGATGGTGATCATCGCGACCCAGCCGAGTGCACCGGAGTGCACGTGGCCGATGGTCCAGTCGGTGTAGTGGCTGAGCGCGTTCACGGTCTTGATCGACATCATCGGACCTTCGAACGTGCTCATGCCGTAGAACGACAGCGCGACGATCATGAACTTGATGATCGGGTCGGTGCGCAGTTTTTCCCAGGCGCCCGAGAGCGTCATCATGCCGTTGATCATGCCGCCCCAGCTCGGTGCCAGCAGGATCAGCGAGAACACCATGCCGAGCGACTGCGCCCAATCCGGCAATGCCGTGTACATCAGGTGATGCGGGCCGGCCCACATGTAGATCGAGATCAGGGCCCAGAAGTGGACCACCGAGAGGCGATACGAATAGACCGGTCGGCCCGCCTGCTTGGGGATGAAGTAGTACATCATGCCGAGGAAGGCGGTGGTCAGGAAGAAGCCGACCGCATTGTGGCCGTACCACCACTGCACCATCGCATCGACTGCACCGCTGTACACCGGGTAGGACTTGGTGAACGAGACCGGGATCCAGATGTTGTTGAAGATGTGCAACAACGCGATGGTGATGATGTAGGCGCCGAAGAACCAGTTCGCGACGTAGATGTGCTTGATCTTGCGCATCGCGATGGTGCCGAAGAACACGACGGCGTAGGCGACCCAGACCAGGGTGATCAGGATGTCGATCGGCCATTCCAGTTCGGCGTATTCCTTGCCCTGCGTCATTCCGAGCGGCAAGGTGATCGCCGCCGCAACGATGACCGCCTGCCAGCCCCAGAACGTGAATGCGGCAAGCCTGGGGGCGAACAAGGTCGCGTGGCAGGTGCGCTGCACGATGTAATAACTGGTGGCGAACAGGCCCGAACCGCCGAACGCGAAGATCACGGCGTTGGTATGCAGCGGACGCAGTCGACCGTAGCTGAGCCACGGGATGTCGAAATTGAGGGCAGGCCAGTACAGCTGGGCGGCGATGATGACGCCGACCAGCATGCCGACGATGCCCCAGATCACGGTCATGACGGCGAATTGCCGTACGACCTTGTCGTTATAGGTCTCGGGAACAGTGGACATGGACACTCCTAGGCAGGTTGCCACGGCAGTGTCCCAGCCACGAATCCGCGCGATCTTGACCCCAGTCAATTGCCGCTGGGGTCATGGGTCGTCACGATTCGCGGTTCGGTGTCCGCCGGGGATGGAAGGGTTGCAAGCAGGGCCGCCAGCGCGTCGAGCCGCGCCGGCTTGGTCAGGGTGCCGGTCATGCGCAGGCCGAGCGAGACCAGGCGTGCGCGTTCGTCGGAGAGAACGCCGGCGCCGCTGCCGCTGAGCAGGCAGACGGGCGCGCGGAAGGCGCGGTCGACCAGCAACGAGACGCAGTCCTGATAGGTGGTCCCCGGCATCACCAGGTCGAGCAAGGCCAGGTCGAAGGGTTCGGACAGCGCGGTCGCGAGTTCGCCCGGGTCGCCGGCCGACGTGACGACGGCGCCGAGGTGTTCCAGCAGGGCGCCCATCAGCATCCGCATGTCGGCATCGTCGTCGATGACGAGCACCTGCGGGCGCGAACTCATCGCGTGGCGTCCAGGGCCGCGTTCAGGACGGCGGCGAGTCGATGACCGGCGATTTCGAGCTGGTCCTCCGCCAGAGGCGCGAAGCGAGTGACGTATCCGGCGTCGATGTCGCCGTGCCGGGGATAGAAATCGTC
>DATMVT010000053.1:0-6625 GCA_035562895.1 Patescibacteria group bacterium
GTCGGCATCCATCAGGTGGATCTCGTTGTTGCCCTCGCGATTGGAATCGAAGGCGATGCGCCGGCCATCCGGCGACCAAGCGGGATAGGCGTCGTTGATGGCGCCATTGTCGGTCAACGCCATCGCCTTCGCGCCGTCCGCGGCCATGACCCAGAGGTCGTAGCCGCGCTCGGGGAACTTGCGCATCCACACGATGCGCGATCCGTCCGGCGACCAGCGCGGCGGGCCTTCGCCGCCGTATTCGTGGCTGTCGACCGAGTCGTTCGCGTCGTCGCGGGTGAGTTGCACGAGCTCGCTGCCGTCGATGCCGCTGGTGTAAAGCTCCCACGAGCCGCCGCGGTTGGAGCGGAACAGCAGGCGCTTCCCGTCCGGCGAGAATTGCGGATCGGCGTCGTCGTAGGCCGCATCATTCGTGCCGAAGGACCGCATCGGCGCACCGTTCTCGGCGAACAACACGATGCGCTTTCGCGCGCCGACACGCCGTTCGGCGGCCCACGTCGTGCGCTCCGGCGATCGATCGACATAGCCATCGGCGACGACCTCGGCGTGGATGCGGACAAAGTCCTTGCCGTTCTCCTGCATGCGGTGCGCGCGCCAGCCTTTGGCGGCACCGTCGGCATTTGCCTGCGAGAGCAGGATCAGCGTGTCGCCACGTGCGCCCCAGACCCAATGATTCCCGGGCAGGGCGGCGGTCAACACGGTCTCGCCCTCGGCGTCGCGCCGGACCACGTGCCATCCGGCGTCGGTCGAGCGATTGAAGACGAGTGCATGGTCATGCCCGTCATGGCGGGTCACGGGCGTTGCATGCGACGGATGGATCGGTGCACCCGGCGCGCGCGCGTCGGCGCTGGGTGCGCCGGCGAGCGCCCCGAGCATCAAGGCGCAACGGATCAGTGCCATGCGCCGAGCACCAGGCCGTACAGCGTGAACTGCAAGGTGTGGTATCCGCCGTCGATCAGCCACAGCTTGAAGCTGCGCTGCGCGAACAGGTAATTGATGCCGAAGCCCGCCGCCACCCAGCAGAACCCGGCTGCCGCACCGGCCCCCGTCGCAAACGCCAATTCCGGTTTCGGTCCAAGGAACAACGCGAACACGTAGGCGGCCAGCAGGCTCAACACGAGGGCGCCACCGAACACCTTGCCAGGATGCCCGGGCTGGTCGGGTGCCTTGGCCTCGACCTGCCAAGTCTTGCCGAACAGTGCCGGCGAATACCACAGCCCACCGAGCAAGAAGCTCGATACCGCTGCAGCGATCACGGCGAGCAGGTTCACTTCGGGCATGGCGGGCTCCTCGGGAGGTGTCGGCGAGTCTCGGTCCATCGCCCTGCGAATGCCAGCGCCAACCGCTTACAATGGCGCGGATACGAACAGGGAGGACACGATGAAAGAGAAACAAGAGATCGTCGCGAACTGGTTGCCGCGTTACACCGGCGTGCCGTTGGACGAATTCGGCGAGCACATCCTGCTGACCAATTTCGGCGGGTATCTGGAGGTGTTCAAGCGCGTGATCGGCGGTGGCGAGACCCGAGGCCACGACCGTCCGATGCCCAGCGTCACCTTCGACGGCATCACCATGATCAATTTTGGCATGGGCAGTGCGAACGCGGCCACGATGATGGACCTGCTGTCGGCGATCGCGCCGAAGGCGGTGCTGTTCCTCGGCAAGTGCGGCGGATTGAAGCGCAAGAACGAGATCGGCGACCTGGTGTTGCCGATCGCGGCGATCCGCGGCGAGGGCACGTCGAACGACTACCAGTTGCCGGAAGTGCCGGCCTTGCCCGCCTTCTCCCTGCAGCGTGCGGTGTCGACGATGATCCGCGATCTCGACTACGACTACTGGACCGGGACCGTCTACACCACCAACCGCCGCGTCTGGGAGCACGACGAGGCCTTCAAGGAATATCTGCGAAAGACCCGCGCCATGGCGATCGACATGGAAACCGCGACGATCTTTTCGGCCGGCTTCCACAACGAGATTCCGTCCGGCGCGCTGCTGCTGGTGTCGGATCAGCCGATGATCCCGGAGGGCGTCAAGACCGAGGCCTCCGACAAGAAGGTGACCGAGGGCTTCGTCGATGCGCACGTCAAGATCGGCATCGAAGCCTTGCGCCTGATCCGGCGTCACGGCAAGTCCGTCAAGCACCTGCGCTTCGACGAGTAAGCCAGGCCCGGCATGAAGACGGGGCCGCAGCCCCGTCTTTCATCAGTAGTCGAACTGGAACAGGATCACGGTCGGTTCCGCATCCGGCTTGCCGGGATCGAACTGGACGCGGCAGATGAACTTCTGCGTCGATTCGTTCGCTTGTGCGGCATCGATCGTGGCTTCCGATTCGATCACGAACATGTCGGTGCCATCCGCCTTGGCGGACGCCGCAATCGCGGCGATGTCGGCCTTGTAAGGCTCGTCCTTGTCGATCTTGGCTTCGAGTTCCTTGATGCAGGCTTTCGCGGCCCGCGTTTCACGCGACTCGCTGCAGCCCGTGAGCATCAATGAGGTGCCGACCAACAAGCCGAGACCGGACACCTTCAACAACGCACTGACACGCATGGCATTCCCTCCGTCCTGAGCTTGAGCCTAGCGTATGGTGACGTGGGTCTCAATTCATCGGGGGTGCAAACGATTGCGGCATCGTTCAGGCGATTTGACCCGGATCAATAACGCGGCACGCGTGCATCGATGCGCAGCGACCACGCATCGATGCCGCCTTCGACATTGAACAGGTTGCGAAAACCCGCGGCACGGAAGCGTTCTGCCGCGACGCGGCTGGACTGCCCGTGATGGCACAGGAAGGCCAGCGGCGTGTCCTTCGGCAGCGCCAGCAGCGCCGCTTCTTCGTCATCGAGCATGCGCGCGCCGGCAAAGGCGGCGAATGCGCGCGGCGCGGCCGGTCGCACGTCGATGACCTGGACTGCGCCCTGATCGAGGGCCTGGGCCAGCGTTTCGACGTCCATCGGCTTGACCGGCGCCGGGGCATTCGGATTGCGCAGCGACAGGCCGGCGCCTTGCGCAGTCTCCACCCAGTCGATCTCGAGGCCTTGTGCACGCTGCGCCGTCGGCAGGTCCATGTGCAGGGCGATGCCGGCCGCAACGGCGACGATGTCGTGACCCGATGCCGGCTTCAGGAAGAACTGTGCGCGGAAGTGTTCGTCGATGCCGAGATGCAGCACCTCGTCGCCGGCATCGCTCATCGCCGCAGCCAAGGCCTCGGCTGCGGCCGCGCTGACGTGGATCGTCGGTGGCGCGCGATCGGGCACCGGCAGGCCGAGCAATTCGTGCAGGGCGCCGTTGTTCGCCATCTCGTCGAGGATGTCGGCGCCGCCGACGAGCTCGCCGCGGACATACAACTGCGGAATCGTCGGCCACTGCCCGTAGACCTTGATCGCCTCGCGCAACTCGGGATCGGCGATGACGTCGATGTCATGGAACGTGTCGGTCACGGCCGCCAGCGTCCGCACCGCGCCCGCCGAAAATCCGCAGCGTGGCGCGTGGCGCGTGCCCTTCATGAACAGGACGACGAGGTGCTGGGCAAGCAGCGCATCGATGCGGCTGCGGAGTTCGGGGCTGAGACTCATCGAATCATTTCCGGTCTTGGGGCGCGCATGCTATCGGAACGGGTCGCGGCCAGTGCGCCGCGAATCGCGCCGCCACGGCAATCCCGTTACGCTTCGCCACAATTCCCGGAATGGAGAACACCCGCATGATGCGTCGAACCCTGCTGGCCACCGCGATCGCGGGCGCCCTGATCATGAACGCACAGGCGCAACAGGCGCCGGCGGATACCGCCACGAGCATTCCACTCAGCTATGTCGGCACCAATGTCAGTGCCGGCATCAGTGTTTCCGACGAAGGCGATGTCGGCGGTGAAGTGCGGGCATTCTGGGGCATCAAGCCGAAGTCGCTGTGGTTCGGCGAGGCTTGGGGGCAGGACTATGGCGCGGCCGGCGTGAAGTTCGGTCGCCACTGGATCTTCGGCGACGGCTCGCGCGAGCAGGAAGCCAAGCAGCCGGGATCGGCGACGGTCGCCAAGGTGTTCGTCGCGGTCGATCGCAATCGCCACGACGACGAGAAGGCCACGCTCGGCCTCGGCATGGAGCGCGAGAAATGGTTCGGCAGCGTCGCGGTCAGTGGTGCCTTGACCGGCGAACGGCGGGTGAGCAGTGACCTCGGCATCGTCACGAACACCCTGACCGGAACCGAGAACGGGCGCCCTTACCAGCAGACGCAGACCATCGAAACCCTGGTCGACACGTTCGAGCATCCGTATGACAGCGGCCTCGGGGTTCGCTTCGGCCGCTTCTTCGACGCCCAGTCGTTCCGCCTGCAGGGCGGTCTCGACTACGAGCGCGGCGACTTCGACAGCCGACAGTTCACGGCGTCGCTGGGCGCCCAGAAGTTCTTCAGCGGCAGCGGACACAGCCTCGGACTCGACATCGAGGCGATCGACAAGGATGGGGTGTTCGAGACCGACCGCAGCGACACCCGCGGCTGGCTCACCTGGCGCTATGAACTGGGCGGCGATTCGTTCCGGCCGACGCGCCGCATCGACAGCATCGAGCAGAAGCGCGAAGTGAAGCGCGAGGTGCCGTCCGCGCCGGTGGTCGTGCGCAACGAAATCCAGATGAATGCGGATGCCTTCTTCGGTCTCGACTCGGCCGTGCTGACCGACGCCGGCATCCGTGCATTGCAGGACGTCGTCGATGCCATCCGGGGCGGCAAGCGCGTCAGCCGCGTCAGTGTCGTCGGCCATACTTGCGACCTCGGTCCTGCGGACTACAACCAGGCGTTGTCCGAACGTCGCGCGCGCGCCGTGCGCGACTGGTTCGGCGCGCAGGGCATCGACGCCGCCGAACTCGATGTCAGCGGCAAGGGCGAAGCGGAACCGAAGTACCCGAACAGTCGCGACGAGCGTTCGCGCAACCGTCGCGTCGATGTCAGTTTCCTGACCGTCGAGGAGAAGACCGAAACGCCGCCGCCGACCGCGACCACCGAGACGATCGTGGAATGGGTCAAGACGCCGGTGGACTTGCCGAATGCGTGGATCGATCGCGCCTTGCGCAATCCGGCGCAGCACAAGCGCAGCGTCGACGTGTACCGCTACGAGGAAACCACGGTCACCGAGACCCTCGGCGCGCGCGTCTACCTCAATCGCCAGCCGATCGCGGTCAATGATGCCGTGGCCGTGCCGCGCGGTCAGAGCGCGAACATCGCCGTGCTCGCGAACGACAGCGACCCGGACGGCAATCCGCTGACGGTGACGGCGGTCACGCAACCGGCGCACGGCACCGCCAGCTTCAGCGCCGGAGGGGTCAGTTACACGCCGGCCGCGGGCTACGTCGGCAGCGACAGCTTCACCTACACCATCAGCGATGGCGCCGACGGCACCGCGACGGCGACGGTGAACATCAGCGTCGTCGATCGCGCGCCGATCGCGAATGCCGACAGCGCGAGCACGCGCATCGAGACCCCGGTCACGATCGACGTGCTGGGCAACGACAGTGATCCGGACGGCGACGCGATCAGCGTCACCGCGGTCGGGACGCCGGCCCACGGCATGGCCGCGATCAGCGGCGGCGCCGTGGTGTACACGCCGGCTGCAGGTTTCGTCGGCAGTGACAGCTTCAGCTACACCCTCACCGACGCCAACGGCAGCACGGCCACCGGCACGGTCACGGTGTCGGTCGAAGCCGGCAATCGCGCGCCGGTCGCGGTCGACGACTACGCCGAGACGATCAATCTGGCCTGGATACTGATCAACGCGCTCGCCAACGACAGCGACCCGGATGGCGATGCGATCAGCGTCGTGTCGTTCACGCAGCCGGCGAACGGCACCGTGGTCCAGGTCGCCCCGGGGCAATTCCACTACAAGGCCAATGCCGCGTTCTGCGGACTCGACATTTTCACCTACACGATTCGCGACAGTGCCGGCCTCGAAGCGACCGCGACGGTGACGGTGAACGTGCTCGACTGAGCCACGCCGGTTCTTCGCCAACGAAAAGGGCGACCCTCGCGGGCCGCCCTTTTTTCTTGCCGATCGGGCAGACGCCTTATTCGAAGCTGTTCTCGAACACGTCGTCCGCGGGGGCCAGTTGGGTGGTGCCGGAGATGCACCAGCGCGTGACTGTACCGGTGTCACCCTGGGCATTGTCCGACGCCGTCAGTCGCCACGTCCCTGCGCGCAACTGGCCGTCGAAGGCGGTCAGCGGGCTGTTCGGCGTAAACGTGCCGTTGATCGTCGGTACCGCACCCGCGCACTGGGATTCGACCGGGCCGCTGCCCTCATCGTCCAGCGTGGCGTTGATATCGTTGCCGCTGCAGCCGAAGCCCGAACCCGCGTATCCCGGTCGATCGACCGCGACCACCGAGGTACCGGACGCGACATGGGTCAAGGTGAATTTCAGGTCGCCGACCCAGGAATGCGTGGCCTCGATCTTGAGGTTCAGGTCGGTGATCGCGGTGCCGTTCGCCACCACGAGGTCGGAGGTCACGCCAGTCAGGTTGTTGTCCGGGATGGCAAGCGCCGGGGTCGCGCAGAAGAAGGCTTCGGTGGTGAACGAGGACACCGTCGAGGTGCCGCCGGCGCCGCACGGATTGCTGGTGCGGACGCGCCAGAAGTACTGGGTCGAAC
>DATMVT010000054.1:0-1968 GCA_035562895.1 Patescibacteria group bacterium
CTTCGGCGCCGCGGCGGCAGCAGGCTATCTGCTGCGTCTTTCGGAGACCCAGTTCGCGCACGCGCTTGCAACTGCTGCGACCTTTGCCGCCGGTTTGCAGCAGGCATTCCGAATGGACTCGATGTCCAAGCCGCTGCACCCCGCACGGGCGGCCGAGGGCGGTCTGCTGGCAGCGCAACTCGCCAGCCGCGGCATCACGGGCTCGCTCGACGTGCTCGACGGCGATGCGGGGCTCGGCGTCGCCATGAGCACCGGCGCCGATTGGACGCAGGTGGGTGCGACATTGGGACGCGACTTCCACATCACGCGTACCACCTTCAAGAACCATGTCGGCTGCGGCCACAGCTTCCCCTCGATCGACGGCGCGCTGGAGTTGCAGCGCCTCCACGGCTTTCGCGCCGACGAGATCGACAGCGTTCGGATTGGCACGTACAAGCCGGCGCTGGACATCGCCTGCTATGCACGTCCCGCGACGGTCAACGAGGCGCAATTCAGCATTCCCTTTGTCGTCGCAACCGCATTGGTGCACGGCAGCGTGCGAATGGCCGCGTATGAACCAGACCGCCTGCACGCCCCTGAAACGCGCGCACTGATGGAGCGCATTCAAGTGGCCGTCGACCCTGTGCTCGATGCAGGCTTCCCTGGCCGGCGATCCGCGCGCGTCGAGATCGTTCTGCGGGACGGCCGGCGGCTGACGCATCTGCAGGCGGACCGCAAAGGCGATCCCGAACTGCCCCTGACGGATGCCGACCTGGAAGGCAAGCTCGTCGAGTTCGCCGCGCCGGTGATTGGCGCCGATGCCGCACGGGCACTCGCCGCCCGCCTTTGGACCCTGGACATGAGTGAAACCCTGCCATGAACCGACAAGCATTCATTTGCGACGCGATCCGCACACCCTTCGGGCGCTATGGCGGCGCGCTCTCGTCCGTCCGCGCTGACGACCTCGGCGCGATTCCGATCGCGGCACTGATGGCACGCCATTCGCGTGTTGACTGGCAGGCAGTCGCGGACGTCATCTACGGCTGCGCCAACCAGGCGGGCGAGGACAACCGCAACGTGGCGCGCATGAGCGCGCTGCTGGCGGGACTGCCGCTTGAAGTGCCAGGGTCGACCGTCAACCGCCTTTGCGGTTCAGGCCTGGACGCGCTCGGCACGGCGGCGCGTGCGATCAAGTCCGGCGAAGCCGACCTGATGATTGCCGGCGGCGTGGAGAGCATGAGCCGCGCGCCGTTCGTGATGCCGAAGGCAGAGTCAGCTTTTTCGCGTGCCACCTCCGTGCAGGACACGACGATCGGCTGGCGCTTCGTCAACCGGCTGATGAAGGAGCGCTACGGCGTGGATTCGATGCCGGAGACGGCCGAGAACGTCGCCTCGGACTTCTGCATCGAGCGTGAGGCGCAGGACCGCATGGCGCTTCGTTCGCAGCAAAGAGCGCTCGCTGCGCAAACAAGCGGGTTCTTCGATGCCGAGATTGTCCCCGTGACGATTCTGCAAAAGAAGGGCGACCCCATCGTTGTCAGCCGCGACGAGCACCCACGCGAGACCAGCTACGAGACGCTGGCAAAACTCAAGGGCGTGGTGCGGCCCGACGGCACTGTCACAGCCGGCAATGCATCTGGTGTGAACGACGGTGCTTGTGCGTTGCTGCTGGCCGACGAGTCCGCGGCGTCGCGGCAAGGACTCACGCCAAGGGCTCGCGTCCTGGCGATGGCCACGGCTGGCGTGCCGCCGCGCATCATGGGCATGGGGCCGGCCCCGGCGACACGCAAGGTCCTGGCGCTGGCCGGACTGTCGCTGGCGGACATGGACGTGATTGAACTGAACGAAGCTTTTGCGGCGCAAGGCCTCGCCGTGCTGCGTGACCTTGGCTTGGCCGATGACGATCCGCGCGTGAACCCGAACGGCGGTGCGATCGCGCTCGGTCACCCGCTCGGCGCGTCTGGCGCAAGGCTCGCGACCACGGCCGTG
>DATMVT010000055.1:0-3805 GCA_035562895.1 Patescibacteria group bacterium
ACGGTGTCTGCGGCGTCCGGTTCGGTGCCATCGCGGAAGGCATGCGTCGATGCGAGCGCGGGGTCGTCCGTGGAGGGTGGGATCGGGTTCATCGCTGACCACCGTGCTGCCGGAATGGCCCGATCATAACCAGCACGCGCGAACTCCGGCGCGCGATCTGCGCGCGCCGGAGCGGATGACGGTGCGCTAGCGCTTCGGCGCGTAGCGATCGCGCAGCAAGGTCTGGCGCGAGACCATCGATTGGGCATCGCCACCGATCCAGACCTGTTCGGCGAGCGACGTCACGTCGAGCGGATCGCCACTCCAGAGGACGAGGTCGGCACGTTGGCCGAGGGCGATGCGGCCGCGATCGCTGGCGCCGAACATGGCCGCCGGATTCGCGGTGAGGGCCGCCAGGCCCGCTTCCCACGGCAAGCCGTTGGCCACGGCATTGCCGGCCGCCTGACGCAGCTTGAAGGCCATGTGCGAGGCATCGCCCGACATCGAGAACGCGATCGTGACGCCGGCTTTCTGCAGGCGCGCGGCATTCTCGAGCGAGGCGCCGAACTGGTCGTAGTTGCCGGGCAGGTTGACGAACGGATCGAGTACCACCGGCACCTTCGCGGCCGCGAGTTCCGCCGCGACCTTCCAGGCTTCGGCACCGCCCGCGATCACGGGCCGCATGCCGTGCTTCTTCGCGAACGCGATGGCGCGGCGGATGTCGATCGCGCGGTCGACGTCGAACACGACGCGGCCACCGCCGAGGTACTTCGCGAGGGTCTCGCGACCGGCCACCGTGAGCAGGCGATCGCCTTCGAACAAGGCGCCGCGGGTCTCGCGGATCGCCTGGTCGAGCAGCATGTATTGCGCAGCGCGTGAATTGCCGGTCAGTGGCGCGGCACTGCTGCCGAGCGCGACGAAGAGCGACTTCGAGGCCGGCAGCAAGTCGATGCCGATGCCATCGAGCGTGGCGATGCCGCCTTGCCCGCCGACCAGCGAACCGCCCGGTGCGGCACGTGGCGCCAGCATCGAGAAGGTGACGCCTTCGACGACCTGCACCGGAATGACCATCGAGGCCGGGTTGTAGGCGTGGGCGACATCGAACTCGGGCCGCAAACCCATCGGCTGCGGTGGCGCCAGCGCGCCGGGCGTGTAGGCGTGGTCGACGGTACCGACCTCCGCCGAGACTTCTTCGAGCCCGAGTCCGGTCAAGCCGCCGAACAATCCGGGGGTCAGCGGCCGGCCGCCGGCCTCGACGATGCGCGCGTCGCTGGCGACGAGGGCCTTGCCGACCTGCGCCACCTTGCCGTCGCGGATCAGCACGTCGCTGGCTTCGAGGGTTCCGGCGACATCGACGGTATGCACGCGCGCATTGCGGATCAGCACGGTTTCCGCGGTTGCGGCCGTCGTCCAAGCGAGGGCGATGGACAGGGCGATCGATCGACGGATCATGGCGTCACCTCCTGGGTCATGCCGAGCATCACGTCGGCCTGGTGCCAGGTGCTGCGGTCATTGCGGTCGAAGCGCAGCGCGCCATCGATGAAGACTTGCTCGGCCTTGGCGTAAACACTGAACGGATTGCCGTTCCAGATCACCACGTCGGCCTGCTTGCCGACTTCGAGGGTTCCGACCCGGTCGGCGATGCCGAGCGCCTTCGCGGCATTGGCGGTGAGCCAGCGGATGGCGTGTTCCGGCGTGATGCCGAGGCCGGCGCGGTTGCCGCGCGCCATGGCCTTGGCCGCTTCCTGGTTCAGGCGCTGGATGCCTTCGCCGGAATCCGAATGCACGATCGCGCAGCCGTTCTTCGCCGCATCGACGAAGGCGATGTTTTCCTGGATGCCGTCGAGGGCTTCCATCTTGAAGCCCCACCAGTCCGCCCAGAGCGCGCCGCACACGCCCTTGTCGGCGAGCAGGTCGGCGATCTTGTAGGCCTCGACGGCATGATGGAAGGCGGTGATCTTGAAGCCGAACTCGTCGGCCAGGTCGAGCATCGTCGCCATTTCATCGGCGCGATAGCAGTGGTTGTGCACCAGAACGTCGCCGCGCAGCGCGCCCGCCAGCGTTTCGAGCGCGAGATCGGTCTTCGGTGGTGTCGGTCGATCGCCGCGATCGTCCTTGTCGCCGCGCTCCCATGCGATCAGCTTCTTCGTGAACTCGTCCTGCGTGCGCATGTACTCCTGCGCGTCGAGGAAGGCCTTGCGATAGCCCGCGACGTTGCCCATGTTCGTCATCGGCGCGGCGCCCTTGCCGCCATAGACGCGCTTCGGGTTCTCGCCGCAGGCCATCTTCAGGCCATGCGGGGCGCCCGGGAACTTCATCGCCTGGTAGGTCGTCGCCGGCACGTTCTTGACGGTGATGCCGCGACCGCCGATCAGGTTGGCCGAGCCGGGCAGGATCTGCATCGAGGTGACGCCACCGGCGCGCGCCGTGTCGAATCCGGGGTCGTTCGGATTCAGCGAATGCTCGGCCCACACGTTCGGCGTCGTCGGCGCGGTCATCTCGTTGCCGTCGTTGTGCGCACTCATCGCGGGCGCGGCATAGACCCCGAGATGCGAGTGCACGTCGATGAGGCCGGGCGTGACGACCTTGTCCTTGCCGTCGATGATGCGTGCGCCCGCCGGGGCATCGAGATCGTTGCCGATGGCCGCGATGACGCCGCCCGCGAGCAGCACGTCGGTGCCCTCCGCCTTTTCGCCCGTGCCGATCAGCACCGTGGCATTCCGGATCAGCACCGTCGCACCGGGCGGAACTTGATAGGTGCTCGGATACGGCGACGCGGACGCCAGCACCGGAAGCGACAGCGCGAGCGCGATCGCGGAACGCAACAGTTTCACGTGGGACTCTCCAGCGGGGAAAGCCGAACTATGCCAGAGCGGCCGCACTTGCTCGGACCTGTCGGTCACGGATGGCGGCTGTGCACGCGCGACTCGTCACGCGCGCCAGAAGTGATCCAGCACCGCCACCGCGCCGCGCCCGGGGCGATAGGCGTGCCTCAGCGCGCCGTGCACGTAATCGGTCGCCTGTTGGCAGGCGTCGATCAGGCCGCGTCCGCGGGCGAGGTTTGCGGCGATCGCCGACGCCAGCGTGCAGCCGGTGCCATGGCCTTCGAGATCGAGTCGTGCATGCTCGAAACGCGTGCGTCCGCCGGCGGATACAAGCCGGTCGATCATGCGCGTGCCGTGCAGATGCCCGCCCTTGAGCAGGACCGATCCGGCGCCAAGCGCGCGCAGCGCATCGAGCGCCAACTCGGCGGCGTCATCGTCGTCGATGCGACGACCGAGCAGCAGTTCCGCTTCGGGAATGTTGGGCGTGATCAGCGTCGCCAGCGGGACGAGGCGCGTGCGCAGCGCGTCCAGCGCCGCGTCTTCCAGCAGCTTCGCACCCGAGGTCGCGACCATCACCGGATCGAGCACGATCGCGGCCGGTTGCGCGTGTTCAAGTGCATCGGCGACGGCGTCGATGATCTCGGCCGTCGCGAGCATGCCGAGTTTGACCGCGCCGATGCGGAAGTCGTCGAAGCAGGCATCGATCTGCGCACGCAGGAACGTGGCCGGCGGTGCATGCACGGCGGTGACGCCGCGCGTGTGCTGGGCGGTAAGCGCGGCAATCGCGCTGAGTCCGTGGACACGATGCGCAGCGAAGGTCTTGAGGTCGGCCTGGATGCCGGCGCCGCCGCCGCTGTCCGAACCGGCTATGGTCAAGGCGAGGGGAAGCGATCGATGGCGTTTCATTCAGGAGACACTGGCGTTTCGCATTGGTAAAAGCTTACCAGTGCGGCTAGCCTTGGCAACGCACTTTGCTATGCACAAAAGGCGAATAGAATCAG
>DATMVT010000056.1:0-3216 GCA_035562895.1 Patescibacteria group bacterium
AATTCGAGGATCAATCGGCCAAAGGGCTGCGAGGTGACCGCCGCGGCATCGAAACGATCGCCGAATCGGGTGCCACCGGTGCGATGCAGCACCATTTCCACGCGCCCGTCGTCTTCGATCGCGTGGCCGACCAGCCACAGCGCCGAGCCATCGAGGTCGTAGGTGAACCAGACCAGGCTGGTCAGTCGCTCCAGCGGCGCCCCGGACTGCTGGATCAACCAGCCTTCGCCGCTGCGCGACGGATCGAACCAGGTGCCGCTGTATTGCCAGTCGCGGGGGTGATCAGGGCGCGGCGAGCTGCCCTCCGGACCGATCGGCAAGGCGCGCTGAAGCCGCTGCAGTCCGCTGCCGAATCCTTCGGGGCCGGCGTAGCGCAGATGCATCCGGGCCGCGTGATTCGCGACATCGGCGCCATCGAAGGCGAGATCGATGCGGCCCCACGGCGCGGCGATGACATCGGCGGCGTCGAATGCATCGCCGAAGCGCGCGCCGCGCATGCGCCGAACCACGGGCACGTGGATGCCGTTCGCATCGAGGTCGCCGACGCCACCGAGCCAGACCAGTCCCGCCGGTTCGCCCTCGGGGGCATAGGTGAACCACAGCACGCTCGCCTGATGGTCGCTGAAGCGCTCGATCAGGACGCCTTCGCCGGAGCGGGCGGGATCGAACCAGCTGCCGCTGATGCGCGCATGTGCGGCATCGGCGAATCCGGCCGCCGTGGCGTCGCGGTCGCGCATGGTCGTGGCCACGGTTCCGACCGCCATCGCCGGCGCGAATCGGCAAGGACCGGGCCAGCCCTGGGTCATCGCGGTCGCGCAGGCGTCGACGATCGCGCCCGGGTTCGGCGCCGCCTGCGGGGTGGCGACCCAGCCGCGCAACTGCTCCCAGCCGGCCACCAGTTCGGCCGCGCTGAAGCCGCAATGCGATCCCGCGGCCTCGTCGACCGGCACCGACAACGCCTTCGCGCCATGGATGGCCCGCAGTGCTTGCTGATGGCCCAGCCGGACCAGTTCGTCGCCGTCGGTGTGCAGGCTGACGATGCGCGCGTTCGCACCGACACGGCCATTCAGCGAGGTCGAGCGCGCGAAGTCGAATGCCGCCAGCGGGTCGGCGTCGATGCGCGGCACGCGCAGGTTGATCAGGTCATCGCCATAGTCGACGCCGCGGCTGCTGAACGGGTTGCGTGCGTCGAGTTTGTCGGGCGCCCGCACCAGGTCGCCCAGCCCGAACGTCGCATAGGCCATGTTGTAGAGGAAGAAATCCTCGGTCGTGAACGCGCCGAAACGCATCAGTCGTTGCAGCCGGTCGCGCTGCGGGGGTGTGCGCAGCCACAACGGCAGCGCGACGCCCGTGCACTGGTGGATGCGCGCGAACATCTGCTGCACCGAACGCGAGCCGCTCAGGTCCCCCATGCGGGCGGGAATGTCATCGAGGTTGATCGCCCAAGCGAACGGCGCGTCGCCGGCCAGCAGTTCGCCACCGCCCACGCCTTCGCACACGGCGTCGTACGCGAGGCGCAGGTCGAACGCCGCGTCCCAGGTCCGCGCACCGGCGGCCGGCGGGCACAACGCGTAGGCCCCGACCGTCGCTTCGAACCCCGGCGATTCGGCCAGCTTGAGCGCGATCAGTCCGCCCATCGAGCCGCCCATCGTGATCAGCGCGCCCGGCGCACCGAAGCGGTCGGTGACGTAGTCGACCAGATCGCGATTGTCCTGCGCCGCATCGAACAGCGCCCAGCCCGACTGCGAATAGCCGCTCGCGGCGATCGCGTGGCCTTGTGCGAGCTGCAGGTCGCGCAGAGGCCCGAGGTCCGGATTGTCGTCCGCATCCATGTCGAAGCCGTGCTGGTAGAGCAGCAGCGTGTCGCCGGCGCGCCATCCATCGGGCACCGCGACACGGACATGGGCGCCACTGGGCAGGACGTCGCTGACCTCGGTCGCCGCCTGGAGCGGCGCGGCGAGGCACAGCATCAGCAGCCACCCGGCGCGCATGTTCAAAGCGCGAAGGCGTCCGGGTAGATCAGGCGCTTCAGGCCGCGCCGTTCGAACGGCCGCCACTCGCCTTCGCGTTGCGCCAATCGGTCGGCGACCGCGTACAGCGCCAGCGGATTGAAACCGAGCCCGAGATGACTGGCCTTGACGACGATGTTTTCGGCCTCGTCGTCGATTTCCTGATGCGACGCCTGCCAGGGCACGACGCCGTCACTCTTGCTGTAGATCGAGGTGGTCGGCACCGGCGGTCGTTCGCCGATGCGCGCGACCATGTTGGCGTCGATGCGATGTCCGGAGACGAGGCGGAAAATCTCGTAGGCGTTGTTCGCGCTCGGATCCCCCTTGAACGGCGAACCCAGGGTGATGACCTGGCGCACGCACTCCGGCACCAGCTTCGCGATCTCGCGCGCATAGATGCCGCCGAGGCTCCAGCCGATCAGGGTGAGCTTGCGCTCGTGTTCGACGAACAATTCTTCGACGCGGGCACGACAACCGGCGACGACCCCGTGTCGCGGTCCGAAATTGAAGCCTTGCTCCCAGCCATAGGGGTCGTAGCCGAGGCGCCACAGCAAGCTGCGCAACAACAGCGTGCTGCGGTCGGAGGCGACCAGTCCCGGAAACACCAGCACTGGATGGCGTTCTCCGCGCGGCAGGTGGCGGGTGTAGACGAGGTTGGCCAGGCCGGCGGCGAACTCGTAGGGCGCCCGCGCCTCCATGGCCAGTTTCAGCAAGCCGGGTCGGGCGGCGGAATCGGGATCGATGCGGGTCTTGCTCATGCCTTGCTCCGTGGACGTGCGGCCGGCTTGCGCCTGCGTGCCGGCTTGGGGGCCAGTCGCGCCGCGGCAAGGGCCTTCAAGTCATCGTATTCAGCGGCGAGTGCGTCGATCAGGAGATCCAGGTCGGGCACCGCGCTCGCGCAGGCGACGAGGCCGAAGTCCAGCGCCTTCTCGTAGCTTTGCACGGTGATGTTCAAGGCCAGACCGTGCGTGATCGCCGAAATCGGGTGATAGGCGAGCATGCGCGCGCCCGCCAAGTACAGGGTCACCGGCGAGCCCGGCACATTCGAGATGATCAGGTTCACCGGCAGCGGCACGCGCTCGGCCAGCTTCGATTTCGCATACAGCTGCGCCAGCCCGGCCACGATCCACGGCGCGCCGAGCGAGGGATAGTCGGTCGGGATCAGCGATTTGTAGGTGCTGGTCGCCTGCTTCAGGTCGCGCATGCC
>DATMVT010000057.1:0-4400 GCA_035562895.1 Patescibacteria group bacterium
TATGTCGATGTGTTGGCTGCGCCAACCAGTCTGACCATCACGTCCGCACGCGCCGACCGTACGTCGTTCGGCTGTGGTGCCGACGCGGACCTCACCTATTTCGGACGCGCCTATTTCGCCGAAGCGCTGCGCGACAGCCACGATTTCGTCGAGGCGTTCGGCAAGTCGGCACGGCGCATTGCCGACCGCGAGCGCGCCGAGGACTTCGAGCACTCGCATCCGCAACTGAGCTTCGGCGCGGACATCGAACCGCAACTGCAGCGCTGGCGCGACAGTCTCCGCTGATCATTCGAAGCCGTTGCCGAACAGGATCGGCGTCGGACGCTCGTTCGCGCCGATGTCCATGGGCGTCGACAGGGTCGCCGGCGATTGCGCCAGCGCTCGCGGTGTTCCGAGGATGTCGCGCGCCGACATCGGCAACCCGGCTGCATCGCACTGATCGAGCAAGACCGAGGTCGGCGACGGCGTCCAGCCATCGGCATCGAAGTCCTCCGGTTCCACGACGCGACCTTCAAAGACCGCGTCGTCGGTGAGGCCGGCATAGGCATTGCAGGCGCCGGACACGGTCGTCCCGAAATTCGCGGAGAGCGGACGCATCCCGGCGCCACGCGCGAGCACGACGCTGTCTTCGATGCGCAGTTCGGCGCTGTCCTCCAGGCGCAGGAGCCGGAGCTCATCGGGGATATCGCTGCGCAGGCTGGACCGCCGAATCTCGACTTCGGTCGTGTCGCCGAACAGCAAACTGCTGGCGCCGGTGACGCGGGGCGCCGGGATGCGCTGGTCGACGCGGATCTGCTGCAGCAAGAGATTGCTGTCGCCCGCCGCGTGGATCACGGATCCCGACAGCGCCGAATGGTCTCGCATCAGCGCATCGGCGACGACGAGTTGCGCGTCGGACAGGCTGAACGCCCCACCCTCGCCCGTCAGCAACCCGTCCACCGACAGCCGATTGCCGATCAGTACTTCGCAGATGCCCTCGACGCAATGGCTGCGATCGTAGCTCGGGTACAACGAGGCCAGCCCGCCCATCCGCAGCGCGGCACCGCCTTCCAACCGAACCGCCCCGCCCGACAACGCAGCCTGGTTCTCCGACACCTGGGCGAAATCGATCGACAGGTCCGCCGCGTCCGTCGCGAACAGGGCACCCCCGTGGCGTCCGGCCTGGTTCGCGCCGAGGATGGCCAACCGCGGCAGGCACCATGGGGCCTCGGACAGCGCGCACAGCGGACCGCCGGAAATCGACACCGTGCCGCCGCGGACAAACAGTCCTCCGCCATCCCGCGTCGCGCTGTTGGCGATGATGCCGCTGGTGCCGCCCAAGGTCGAAGGCAACACCCGGCCTTCCGACCTGAAATGGCACCCATCGAGCCACGCGCCGCCCCCGAATCCGCCGTCCGGCCCCGGGCCGTTGGCCGCGTTCAGCAGCAAGCGACTGGCCGCGTCCAATGCAACATCGCCGTCGATGCAGGCCAGACCGCCGCCATTTCGTGCCGAATTGCCGCTGATCTCCGACTGCTGCAGATACAGCAAGCCTTGCGACACGATGGCGCCGCCGCCGTTTCCGGCAAGGTAGGCGAATCCGCTGATGCGACTGCGGCGCAGGATCACGTCGAGCGTGCCGGCGACCACCAGTCCGGCGCCCGTCGGGTTGAATTCGAGGTTCGGCCGCAGTTCGATGAGATCGACCACCACGCTGCGCCGACGCGTGCCGGCGGCTGGAATCGAGATCGCCGCAGACAGTGCCGCGGTCGCCACGATGATGCTGCGTTGCGGCGCACCGGGCAGCGTGCCTGCCAGCGCCTGTGCGCAATCCAGGTACCCGCCGCGCAAGACGACGTCGGCACTGCCGCCGAGCATCAGCGACCCGTTGTAGCTCTGTCCGCCGACCAGCCGGATGTCGGTATGGCCGGCATCGAGCGCCTGCTGGATCGGATTCGGCGCCCCCGTCTGGTAGGTGCAATTGGCCTGGGGCCCGATCGTCGCCAGTGCCGCTGCCGCACCGGGCAGTCCAAGAATCAGGAACAACAAGCCGAATCGACGCATGCCGCGAACTCCAGTCGGTGGGCCCGAAGCGTTGCAGGCGGCCTCCTGGACGTCCTGAATCGCGCCGGAAAAACCCTGACCGAATCTGAAAAACCCCGCTGCGACCGGTTTGTCGCCCATCTGACAAGCGCAATCGACTCGACTACCCTTGATGTCCACGCTTCGACGAGGTCGCCCTTGGATTCACCGGCACCCGCCGCCACGCAGGCGGATCGCTTTCGCATCGGTCCGATCGAGGTCGATGCCGCCGGCCGTCATCTGCTCGTCGACGGCCGGCGAATCGAAGCGGATGCGCAACAGGTCGGCGTCATCGTGACCTTGATCCGGGCCTGGCCGGGCATCGTGACCAAGGACGCGTTGATCGATTCCGTCTGGGGCGGTCGCTACGTCACCGATGCGGCCTTGCAGAAAGCCATCAGCACGTTGCGGCGCACCCTGCGCGAGCACGGACTGCCGGAAGACGCCATCGAGACCCGGCACCGCCGTGGCTATCAATTGACCGTCGCGCCCATCGCGCCTGGAACCACGACGACGGTCGAAGCGGCGTCGCCGAATTCCGCTGAGCAAGCGCAACCGTCGCGGCGTTGGCGGCTCTGGCCCTGGCTGCTGCTGATCCTGAGCATCGGCGCCGGAATCGCGATCTGGACCGGGCAACGCGAAGCGCCGGCGCCCGCAGCGCTGCGCATCCCGGCGATCGCGTCCGCGGAGCATTCGGCACAACTGGCCCGTCTGTCCGATCCCGCGCTGATCGAGGCGATCACCGGCAACCTCGGCAGCGACGCGGCATTCGCGGCCTTGGCGATCCAGGAACTGCGCGCGCGCAGTGATCAATTGCCGGAACGAAGCGCGCTGGCCGACAAGTACGACGGCATCCTCGCCTATCGCGCCGGCCGTTTCGACGAAGCGCAGGCATTGTACGAGCGTGCGTTGAGCGGATTCCGCACCGCGGGCAACGATCTCGAGACGTCCAACGTGTTGAACAACCTCGCCATCCTGTTCAGCGAATCCGGGCGCGATCCCGCGCAAGCCGAAGCCTGGTATCGCGAGTCTCTCGACCTGCGCACCCGACTCGGAGACCGCAAGGCGGTGATGGCATCGCATCGCAATTTGGCCAATCTGCTGCTGGAACAGGGGCCGCTCGATCGCGCCGAAGTCGCCGTCGCCGCCTACACGGAGGCCGCCGGGCGCATCGGCGAGACGGCCGATCAAGTCGATGCGCGCATTCTGCAAGGCGATGTCGTCCGCGATCACGGTGGCGATGCCCGGCCGCATTACCGCGAGGCCGTCGCACAGGCAACCGCTCAGGGGCTGCCCCAGCAATCGGCGTCGGCCTGGCAGCGCATCGGTCGCGAATCCTTGCGACTGGACCAACCCGACGAGGCGCGAGCCGCCTTCGAGCAGGCGATCGCGCTGTATCGGCAGTCCGACCCGGGGCACCAGTTGCCCTGGCTCTACTACAACCTCGCCACGGCGCTGGATGCGGAGGGCGAAACGGAACAGGCGTTGCGCACGTATGCGGACGTGTTGCGTCTGTCGCAAGGCTTGCCGACCTCGTCGCTGTCCGTCGATGCCCGCCTGCGCAGCGCGCAATTGCTGGCAAACCTGGGGCGCCGCGACGAAGCCGATCGCGTGCTCGCCGATGCCTGGCGCGACGCGCAGTTGCTGGCGAACACGCAAGTCGAGATGGGCGTGCTGCTGGCGCGCGCCGACCTGGCCTTGCAGGCGGGCCAGATCGTCGCGGCGCGGCGCGATGTCGAGGCTGCGCGCAAACGCGCGCCGGCACGAGCACACTGGGAACTGATCGTCGGCTTGGCCACGCAGAGCGCGCTGGTCGCGATCGCGGAAGGCGCGGTCGAACGCGCGCGAACCGAGATCGACACACTGGAACGGGAACTCCGCGATCGCGCCGATGCGCAATCGGTTCAACGCGTTGCGCAACTCCGCGCCCTTCTCGCCGTCAGCGACGGTCGCTTCCACGAAGGCTACGCGACCTTGTGGCGTCCAACGGCGACCGCAGCCGCGTCGGCGGTGCCAGCCGCGATCGACCCGCCACAACCGGTGGCCTGGCTGTGGTTGTGCGCCGGCGTGTTGGTGGGTGGCGTCGGCGGGTTCCTGCTGCGCCGTCGCTAACGCGGCCGGAATCGCGTTCGTTCGAACACGGCGGTTTCCGGGAAATCCGCGAACAGGGCATCGACGCCAAGTTCGAACAGGGCGTGCAGCTCGCCGCGCACGTCGGCGAAGTCGGCCATCACCTGATCGTCGCGCAGGGTCCAGGCATGGACTTGCCAGCCCAGATCGTGCGCCAAGCGGACGATATCTCCGCTGCCGCGCGCACCGATCAGCGCCGTTTTCGAACA
>DATMVT010000058.1:0-4674 GCA_035562895.1 Patescibacteria group bacterium
GTCGGCGAAATCGGCGGTTCGGCGGAAGAAGAAGCGGCCGAGTTCATCGAGGAATACGTCAAGAAGCCGGTCGTCGCGTTCATCGCCGGTGCGTCTGCGCCCGCAGGCAAGCGCATGGGCCATGCCGGCGCGATCATCTCGGGCGGCAAGGGCACGGCAGCGGCCAAGTTCGCGGCGCTGGAGAAGGCGGGCGTGACCACGGTGAAGTCGCCGGCGGATCTCGGTCGCGCCATCGAGGCAGCGCTGAAGGCCAGGAAATAATGCCATTGTAGGAGCGAGCCCCGGCTCGCGACAAGAGCTTGGGTCGCGAGCCGGGGCTCGCTCCTACATTGCATACCCATTGATCCCATGGCCACGATCCGCATCGCGCTCGCGCAATTCGATTTTCCGGTCGCGGCCATTTCCGAGAATGCGGATCGGATCGTCGCGCTCGCCGAGCAAGCGCGCGACGCCCTCGGTGCACGCCTGATCGTTTTTCCCGAGCTGACGCTGTCCGGCTACCTGGCCGAAGACCTGATCCTGCGCCCGAGCTTCATCAAGACCTGCGACGAATACCTCGCGAAAATCGCCGAACGCGTGCGCTGCATCGACCTGATCGTCGGCCATCCGGTGCAGGAAGGTGACCGCCGCTACAACGCGCTGAGCTGGATCCGCGACGGCGACGTGCTGGTGCGCTATCGCAAGCAGGCGCTGCCGAACTACACGGTGTTCGACGAGAAGCGCTATTTCGCGGCCGGTGACCAAGCGGCGACGGTCGAGCTCGACGGCGTGCGTTTCGCGCCGCTGATCTGCGAGGACATCTGGGACCCGCAACCGGCGCAACGCGCGCTGCAGGTCGGCGCCGACGCGTTCATCGTCATCAATGCCTCGCCGTTCAATCCGCGCAACCGGGGGGATCGCCATACCGTGGTCAGCTGGCGTGCGCGCGAACACGACGTGCCGATCGCCTACGTGAACCTGGTCGCGGGCCAGGATGATCTGGTTTTCGACGGCGGTGCCTTCGTCGTCGACCGCGATGGCCAGATCGCCGGGCCGGCGCCGGCCTTCGAAGACCATCTGCTCGCCGTCGATTACGCGGTCGAGGCGCGCCGCTTCGTGCCGGTCGACTGGCCGGCTTGCGAACACAGCGACGACGCCCGCGTCTACAACGCGCTGGTGCGCGGCACGCGCGACTACGTGCGCAAGAATCGTTTTCCGGGCGTGTTGCTGGGATTGTCCGGTGGCGTCGATTCGGCACTCACGCTGGCGCTCGCGGTCGATGCGCTCGGTCCCGGGCAAGTCACCGCGGTGATGATGCCGACGCGCTACACCTCGCAGTTGTCGCTGGACGAAGCCGCTGCACAGGCGAAGCTTCTCGGCGTGAACTACCACGTCGCGCCGATCGAAGACGCGTTCCGCGCGATGACCGCGACGCTCGCGCCGTTGTTCGCCGGACGCGCGCCCGACGTGACCGAGGAAAACCTGCAGGCGCGCATCCGCGGCATGATCCTGATGGCGCTGTCGAACAAGTTCGGCGCGATGGTGCTGAGCACCGGCAACAAGAGCGAGATGGCCTGTGGTTACGCGACGCTGTACGGCGACATGTGCGGCGGCTACGCGCCGCTGAAGGACGTCTACAAGACCGAGGTCTGGGACCTGTGTCGTTATCGCAACGCGATTTCGCCGGCGATTCCCGAGGTCGTGATCACGCGCCCGCCCTCGGCCGAACTGCGCGACAACCAGAAAGACCAGGACTCGCTGCCGCCTTACGAGCTGCTCGACGAGATCCTCAAACGCTACATCGAGCAGGATCGCTCGCGCGCAGACATCATCGCCGAAGGCTTCGATGCCGCGACCGTCGAACGCGTCGTGCGCATGGTCTTGCGCAATGAATACAAGCGTCGCCAGTCGGCACCCGGCCCGCGCATCACCCAGCGGGCTTTCGGACGCGATCGGCGTTATCCGATCACGTCCGGTTGGCGTTGATCAGCCGCTGAACGGATTCAGCTGCTTCCACATGCTGCGCTTGGCCGGCCAGTTGCCCGCGAGATACGGATGCTCGGGATAATTCAGCTTGAGCACTTGTGCGGTTTCGTCGCCGAGCTGGGTGCGGCCGAGACGACGATAGCTCTCGGCCATGATCGCCAGCGCATCGGCCGCCATTGGCGCTTCCTGATACGTCTCCAGCAGGAACTTGGCGCGTCCGGCGGCAGCGACATAGGCGCCGCGGCGGAAGTAATAGCTCGCCACCATCAGTTCCGAGTTCGCCAGGCCATTGCGCAGGAACACCATGCGCTGGCGCGCGTCCGGGGCGTAGCTGCTGCCGGGAAACTTGTTCACCAGCTCGCCGAGGTCCTGGAAGCTCTGGCGCACGTACTGCAGGTCACGACGGGTGATGTCGTCCGAGAAGTACTTTTCGAGCAGGCCGATGCGGCGATTGAAGTTGACCAGCCCGCGCAGGTAATAGGCGTAGTCGATGCGCGGATGCGTCGGATAGATCTTGATGAAGCGGTTGATCGCGGACAGCGCTTCGTCCGGCTTGTTGTCGCGGTACAGCGCGTAGGCGAGTTCGATCTGCGCCTGCTCGTGGTAGCGGCCATAGGGGAAACGCGCGACCAGACGCTCGTAGAACTTCACGGCGCGGTCGATCTCGCCGCCGTCGAGCGCGGCCTTCGCTTCGGCGTACATCGCGTCCACCGGCAGCGTTTCCGCGGCTTCGAGGCGCACGCGGCTGTTGCAAGCGGCGAGCAGGGGGATCAGGGCAAGGAGCAGCAGTCGGGCGGGGATCTGTAGGCGCACGGGCACAAAACCGTCCTAGAATGAGACGCCCATCATAGCCCATCCCCGCCCCATGCCGGGACCGGCCCATCCGTCACGATTCGCGCGGGGTTCAGACCCGTACGCGCCCGGAACCTTATGAACGACATCGTTGAACCCGAGATCGACGCGCCCGCCAGCGAGCGCTTCGACTTCCGCATCGCGCCGGAACAGGCCGGAAGGCGCTTCGACCAGGCCCTGGCCGAAGTCCTGCCGCAGTTTTCGCGATCGCGTCTGTCCGGCTGGATCAAGGACGGCCGCGCGACCCTGAATGGCGCAACCGTGCGGCCAAAGGACAGCGTGCATGCCGGCGATGCGGTGATCGTGAACGCCGAGCGCGACATCCAGATCAGCGACGAGCCCGAGGACATCGAACTCGACATCCTGTTCGAGGACCGCGATGTGCTCGTCGTCAACAAGCCACCCGGTCTGGTGGTGCATCCCGGGGCCGGCAATGCCCGCGGCACCCTGGTGAACGCCTTGTTGCACCATGATCTCAGCCTGCGCGAACTGCCGCGTGCCGGCATCGTGCATCGCCTCGACAAGGACACGTCCGGTGCGATGGTGGTGGCGAAGACGATGGAGGCGCACGCGGCCCTGGTCGCGCAATTGTCGGAGCGCGAAGTCAATCGCCGCTACATCGCCCTGGTCAACGGCACCCTGATCGCGGGCGGCAAGATCGACGCGCCGATCGATCGGGATCCGCGCGATCGCATTCGCATGGCGGTGGTCGAAGGCGGACGCGATGCGATCACGCACTATCGTGTGCTGGAGCGCTTCCGCGCCCACACCTTGCTCAGTTGCCAGCTCGAGACCGGGCGCACGCACCAGATTCGCGTGCATCTGAACCACATCCGCCACGGCATCGTCGGTGACCCGCTTTACGGCCCCGGCCTCAAGCTGCCCAAGGCGGCGCCGCCGGCCCTGGTCGAGTGCCTGCGCAGTTTCAAGCGCCAGGCCCTGCACGCGGCCGAGCTCGCGTTCGAGCATCCGCGCACGAAGAAGCAGGTCGCATTCGCGGCCGTGATGCCTGAGGACATGGAAGAACTGATCGCGTTCCTGCGCCGCGCGTCGCCGCCTGAATCGGCGTGAGCGAAGCCTTCGTCCGCGCGCATTGGCAGGCGCCTGCGGGCGTGCAGGCCTTCACGACGATGCGCCGGGGGGCGGGCGTATCGCAGCCGCCGTTCGACGCGTTCAACCTCGGTGATCATGTCGGAGACGTTCCTGTCGCGGTCGCCGCGAACCGGTCAGCCTTGCGCCGTGAACTCGGTCTGCCGAACGAACCGCTGTGGCTGCGGCAGGTGCATGGCACGCAGGTGGTCGATGCCGATGCGGTGACGGTGGACGAGATGCCCGAAGCCGATGCCGCGATCACGCGCCAGCCGGATCGCGTGCTCGCGATCCTGACCGCCGACTGCCTGCCGGTCGTGTTCGCGGCCGACGATGCGACGGTGATCGGTGCCGCCCACGCCGGTTGGCGTGGACTCGCGGCCGGCGTGCTCGAAGCCACCGTCGCGGCGATGCGACATGATCCGCGACACCTCGTGGCGTGGATCGGGCCCGGCATTCGCCAGCCCGCCTTCGAAGTGGGAACGGAAGTGCGCGACGCTTTCGTTGCGGGTGACAAGCTCGCGTTCGCGGCGTTCAAGCCCAGTGCGCGCGCCGGCCATTTCCTCTGCGACCTCGCCATGCTCGCGCGCCTGCGCCTGATGAAGCTCAGTCTCGGCCGCATCGCCGACTGCGGACTGTGCACGTTTGCGGCGCCGCAGCAGTTCTTCTCGCACCGCCGCGACGCGCCGACCGGGCGGATGGCGACCGTGGTGTGGCGAGGGAAGTAATCGCCGTGATCGACCAACGCGGCGGCAGCCCGCTCGATTT
>DATMVT010000059.1:0-7952 GCA_035562895.1 Patescibacteria group bacterium
CCAGCGCCATCGTCGCCGTGGTCATGGTGTTCCTGCTGGCCGCCGCGCTGTGGAGCATGGGCTACCAGTTGCTCCAGGGATTCACCACGCTGGAACCGCTGCTGTACCTCAAGGGACTGGCCCTGATGGCGGCGCTGTACATCCTCACCGGCTGGCTCGCGATCGTGTTCCAGACCCTGACCAACCACAAGTTCATCGGCTATCTCACGACGATCGCGATCATCATTTCGTGGGTCGTGCTCGGCACGCTGGACTTCGATCACAACCTGGTGTCGTTCGGCTCGGCACCGGCGATTCCGTATTCCGACATGAACGGCTATGGCCACTTCGTGACCGGCTGGGCCTGGTTCACGGGTTACTGGACGCTGTTCACGCTGTGCGCGCTGCTGCTCGCGGCGGCGTTCTGGGTGCGCGGCACGCCGGAACCGTTGCGCGCGCGGGTCGCGGTCGCGAAGACGCGGTTGCGCGGCGCGTCGGGTGCGCTGTTGGCCACGGGCGTGGTCGCGACCGTCGCCACCGGCGCCTGGATCCTCTACAACACGACGGTGCTGAATCCGTATCGCGCCAGCGATACCCAACTCGATCTGATGGCCGATTACGAGCGCACCTGGCGTCCGTTCGAGAACACGGTGCAACCGCGCATCATCGCCACCGACAACAACGTGCAGATCCATCCGTCCGAACGCCGCGTCACCATCGACGGCACCTACCGCATGAAGAACAAGACCAGCCAGCCGATCCCGGAACTGCTGGTCTATTTCAGCGCGGAACGCGGCGACGTCGCGTTCACGGTGCCGAACGCCACGCTCAAGCAGCACGACGCGCGCTTCGGCATGCGCGTCTACACGTTCGCGCAGCCGCTGCCGCCGGGTGCCGAGTTCGACTTCGGCTACCGCATCGACATCCGCGAGCGCGGTTTCACCAACAGTGGCCAGCCCGGTCGCGTCCACCACAACGGAACATTCTTCGACAACCTCGGCTTCTTCCCGCAGTTCGGTTACCAGCGCGGACTGGAGATCTCGGACCGCAACGAACGCCGTGACCGCGAACTCGGCGAGCCACGCCGCATGCCCAAGCTCGAGACGGCGCCGCGCACCGAAACCTATCTGAGCGACGACTCCGACTGGATCGACTTCCAGAGCACGGTCTGCACCTCGCCGGACCAGATCGCGATGGCGCCCGGCTACCTGCAACGCGAATGGACCGAGAACGGCCGCCGCTGCTTCCGCTACGAAATGGACGCGCCGATCCTAGGCTTCTGGGCCTACCTGAGCGCCGACTGGGAAGTGAAGCGCGACCGCTGGAACGACGTCGCGATCGAGGTCTATTACGACAAGAAGCACCCGTACAACGTTGATCGCATGATTTCGGCAACGAAGAAGTCGCTCGAGTACTTCAGCGCGAACTTCGGCCCCTACCAGCACCGCCAGTTCCGCATCCTCGAGTTCCCGGGCTATGCCCAGTTCGCGCAGGCGTTTCCGAACACGATCCCGTATTCGGAGGCGATCGGCTTCATCGCCAATGTCGATGCCGAGGATGCGGTCGACTACGTGTTCTACGTCACCGCACACGAACTCGCGCACCAGTGGTGGGCACACCAGGTGATGGGTGCGGATGCGCAGGGTTCGACGCTGATGAGCGAGACCATGGCCCAGTATTCGGCGCTGATGGTGATGGAGCAGGAGTACGGACCCGAGAAGATGCGCAAGTTCCTGAAGCACGAACTCGATGCCTACCTGCGTGGCCGCGGCGGCGAGATCCTCGAGGAATTGCCGCTCGACCACGTCGAGGACAACCAGGGCTACGTGCATTACCGCAAGGGGTCGCTGGTGATGTACCGCCTGAAGGACGAGCTCGGCGCCGACGCCATCAATCTTGCGCTGCGCAACTACATCGCCAAGGTCAAGTTCCAGGAGCCTCCGTACACGATCTCGAAGGAACTGATCGCCGAATTCCGCGCCGTCGCGCCGCCCGAACAACAGCAGCTGATCACCGACTTGTTCGAGCGCATCAGCTTCTACGACAACCGCGCCGAGGAAGTGACGGCGAGGAAGCTCGACAGCGGCAAGTACGAAGTCACGATCGCGTGGAAGGCCGGCAAGAAGCTGTCGGACGGCATCGGCAAGGAGAGCGAACTCGCGCTCGGCGACGACATCGACATCGGCGTGTTCGCGCGCCCGAAGGGCGGCGACGAGGACGACGAGAAGGTGCTGTACCTGAAGAAGCACCGCATCGAGAAGCCCGAAGGCAAGGTCAGCGTCGTCGTCGACGAACTGCCCTACGACGCCGGCATCGACCCGCTGAACAAGCTGATCGACCGCGTTTCCAGCGACAATCGCAAGCGGGTGACGCTCGAAAGCTGAGGACATCCGACGGACATGGGTTCACAGGGCGCCATCGATCTGCTTCGATGGCGCCCCCTTCCACCGGAGTTGCCCATGCTCACCCTCTACTACGCCCCCGGCGCCGCCAGCCTCTGCGTGCACCAGTTCCTGATCGAGCTCGGTGTCGAGCATCGACTGGAAAAGGTCGATACCGCGGCCAATCAGCAGAAGTCGCCGGAGTATCTGAAGCTCAACCCGGGCGGCGTGGTGCCGACGCTGCTCGTCGACGGCGTGCCGATGGTCGAATCCGGCGCGATGCTGATGTGGCTGGCCGAACAGGATGCGCAATCGCGCTTCGTGCCCGGAGAGGGCAGCCGCGCGCGACGCGATTACCTGCAGTGGTTTCTGCTGCTCGCCAATGGGCTGCAGCCGCCCTTTCGCACCTGGTTCTATCCGCAGGAGCCGGCCGGAGAAGCCGCGGTCGACACGGCCAAGGCGAACGCCCGCGTGCGCATCGAAGCGATGTGGGACCGCATCGACACGCACCTCGAACAGAACGGACCCTACGTCTGCGGCGCGCAGCTCACCGCGGTCGACTTCTTCCTGTTCATGTTGATGCGCTGGTCGCGCAACATGCCGAAGCCGGCCACCGAATGGCCCTACTGCGCGATGTTCGTCGCGAGCATGAAGTCGCGCCCTTCGTTCAAGACGCTGTACGAACGCGAAGGTCTGACGGAGTGGGCTTGAGCTTCGACCAGAACGACGGACGGATGCACCCGGCAGCCATCGCGCGCCGGGTCGCGTAGATCGACAGCGCAAGGCAGAGCAGCACGGCCAGCACGGAAGCCTCGGCGCCGAACAGTCATCACTGCCCGCGCACCACGTTGAGCACCGCGCCAGCCTCCCAGGGCTTGCCAATGACGCCCTTCGCGCCATTCATTACGGCCCAAATCCTATCGGCCTTCTGCGACTTCCTGCTGACGATCCAGATCGGAATTGCCCTGGTCTTTGGATCTGCCCTGAGCTGGCGGATGACCTCGTGCCCGCCCATGTCCGGCAAAAGATCATCGAGAAAAATCAAATCTGGCGCGAAAGTGCGCGCCGTGTCGAGCGCCTCGTTGCCGCTGCTGGCGTTGCGCACATCCAGACCTTGGTCTTTCAGCAAGCCAACCAACTTGGCGAGCTCGGCTGGGGAATCATCGACAACCAGAACCTTCGCTGATGCCACCGGAATCGCGGTAGGTGGTGGAGGTGGTGGAGGTGGTGGAGGTGGTGGAGGTGGAGGTGGTGGAGGTGGTGGAGGCGGAGCCTCGTCGGCCGCACTGTCGTCAACGTCCGTCTCGTCAGCGGATTCGTCCGTGTCTATGTCGCTGTCAGACTCCTCGGCCTCGTCGTAGGACGGATCGTCGCTGTCCTCTGCGTCGGCCATGTCGTCAGACTCGTCCGCCGAAGCCTCGTCGGCAGCGCTTTCGTCAACGTCCGTCTCGTCAGCGGATTCGTCCGTGTCTGTGTCGCTGTCAGACTCCTCGGCCTCGTCGTAGGACGGATCGTCGCTGTCCTCTGCGTCGGCCATGTCGTCAGACTCGTCCGCCGAAGTCTCGTCGGCAGCGCTGTCGTCAATGTCCGTCTCGTCAGCGGATTCGTCCGTGTCTATGTCGCTGTCAGACTCCTCGGCCTCGTCGTAGGACTGATCGTCGGCCTGCAGACTTTCGTCATCGCCGAAATCATCCTGACCCCAGACGCAAGGCGCGACCAGCGAGCCCGTCAAAACCATGATCAGAGCAGTCGTCTTGAGCACGCGCGAATCCTTGGCGATTTGGCATTGAACCAATGAAAAAGCGTAGCCCAAATGTGGGAGTACCGCACCAGAGATCACGCCGCGCGCGCCGACCAGCACGACCTGCGCGGCGACGTTCTCGGCGGTCCACTGGCCAGCGGACGATGTCGTGGCGATGCACACAAATCACCCCGGACAAGCCGGGGTGATATGTGACACATCATGTTCTGCAAGCCGCGATTCCACTCACTCACGCGGCAATAGGAAGGATTTGGCGACCTGTATGACAAGCGGGCCGTCGGTGCATCGTGAGGATGCGATGGATTACATCAGGTCGAGCTTGGCGCCGTTGGCGACTTCGACTTCGAAGCCGGCGTTGAGTTCGGCCAGCGCCTGCACGCGCGGGCAAAGGTCCTGGGCGCGGGCTTCGAGTTTCTTGGCAGCGCCCTCGACCTTGTCTTCGATGGTGCGCTCGAGTTTCTTGGCCTTGGCTTCGATGTCCTTGGCGCGCGACTCGTCACCCGACATCGCCATCGCGATCGCTTCACCGGCGACGTTCGCGGCGATCGAGGACACCAGTTCCTTCACCAGCGGCTCGACCACGCGGTCGACGACGCGGTCGATCTCTTCGTCGGTCGGACGGCCATGCGACAGGTCGGTGCGCACCGCCTTGACCATGTCGACGCGCAACTTGTCGAGGCGCAGGTTGAACTCCTGCACGCGCTCGGGATTCTCCTCGAACGCGGCGTTCACTTCGCGCACCGCCATCAGGCCCAGCTCGATGCCTTCGAGCGCGATGCCGATGGCTTCTTCGCGGATGCCGAGCACTTCGTCCTCGAAGCGCATCAGCCGCGTGCGGTCGGCGGCGTTGACCGGCACTTCGCGGCCATCGACAAAGAGGCGGCCGGCATCGACGCGGATCTTGGCGCCACCGCCGGCTTCCGGCGCGAAGCTCAGGCCGTCGGCATCGATGCGCAGGTCGTAGGCGCTGTTCACGCGCACATCGCAGTCGTGGTGGAAGTTGCCGGCGTGGGCCGCACCGAACGGCAGCAGGCTGGCAGTGGCGAGGGCGAGGGCAGTCAGGCGGTGGTTCACGTCAGTTCTCCGTTGGTCGCGCCCGGGATGGGCCGCGTTTGAGATGCGGGAGGAACTGTAATGGTTTAGTCGGTGTATTGGAACACCAGTACACCATTACTGATGACACAGATGACCGCAAAATCCACACAACCCATTGTTTTGAAATCACTTCGTCATTGAAATTCAGCGCGAATGCCGACTCGCATCAGCTTCCAGGCGGTCCAACCGAGCGCGACGCCCAAGGCGAAGGTCATGACGGCGCTGCTGACCTGCAGCGGCCAGTACATCGAATCAATGCTTGCGCGCACGAAAGCCGGCATGGTGAACGAGATCGCGTCGCGCCAGGCCGCCATCTGCTGCCACTGCAGGGGCAGGACCGCGACGTGCAGCAGCGCAAGCCCCCAGCAGCTCCAGACGCTGGCGACGCGCGCCCATTCGCGGCGCCGGTTCAGCGCGATGCCCAGCGGCAGGGCCGCGACACTGGTGACGAACAACACCGCCGCGAGCACCCCCAAATGGCGCATCAGCCACTGCATCATCGGCGGCAACAAGCCGAACAGCGGGTTCTCGTCGAAGACTTGTTCCGTCCCGACCACGCCCAGCATCACGGCCAGGAACGCGATCATCCCCGCCAGCAAGATGCCGAGCCCGCCGACCACGATCAACGACCACGCCGTCGCCGACACGAACATCGAACGTGGTGGCACCGACATGCTCAGTCCTCGCGGGTGACGCGCAGCACTTCGTCGACCGAGGTGATGCCCGCCACGCACTTGGCCCAGCCGTCGGCGGCCATCGAGGGTGTGCGCTTGCGCGCCTCGGCTTCGATTGCCGCCTCGGACGCGCCCTCGTGGATCAACTTCCGCATGGCATCGTCGAGCAGCACCATTTCGTAGACACCGGTGCGCCCCTTGTAGCCGGCGGTCTTTCCGGCGAGTCCGGCACGCGGGCGATACAGGGTCACCACTTCGTCGGCCGGGCGGCCGAATGCGGCCAACTCCAGCGCCGATGCCGGATAGGCCTCGCGCGTCTCCGGATCGAGCACGCGCACCAGCCGTTGCGCCAGCACGCCGATCATCGAACTCGACAACAGGAACGGCTCGACGCCCATGTCGCGCAATCGCGCGACCGCACCGACGGCGGAATTCGTATGCAGGGTCGACAGCACCAGATGCCCGGTCAACGAGGCCTGCACCGCGATCTGCGCGGTTTCCAGGTCGCGGATTTCACCGACCATGACCACGTCCGGGTCCTGGCGCAGGATCGCGCGCAGGCCGCGCGCGAAACTCATGTCGACCTTGGTGTTGACTTGGGTCTGGCCGATGCCGTCGAGGTAGTACTCGATCGGATCCTCGACGGTCAGGATGTTGCGGGTCGCGTCGTTCAGGCGCGACAGCGCCGCGTACAGGGTCGTGGTCTTGCCGGAGCCGGTCGGGCCGGTGACCAGCAGGATGCCGTGCGGACGCGCGATCAGGTCGTTCAACTGCGCCAGCATCTGGGGCTGCATGCCGAGCTTTTCGAGATCGAGGCGACCGGCCTGCTTGTCGAGCAGACGCAGCACCACGCGCTCGCCATACCCTGCGGGAATGGTCGAGACGCGCACGTCGACCGGACGGCCGGCCACGCGCAGCGCGATGCGTCCATCCTGCGGCAGGCGCTTCTCGGCGATGTCGAGCTTGGCCATCACCTTGATGCGCGACACGATCGGCGCTGCCGCCGCGCGTTGCGGCGCCAGCACCTCGCGCAACTGGCCATCGACGCGGAAGCGCACCACCAGGCGATTCTCGAACGGCTCGATGTGGATGTCCGAGGCGTTTTCCTTCACCGCCTGCGTCAGCAGCGCGTTGATCAGGCGAATGACGATGGCGTCGTCGTCGCTTTCCATCAGATCTTCGGGCTCGGGCAGTTCTTCGGCCAGCGAACCGAGATCGACGCGCCCATCCATGTCCGCGACCATCTGCCGCGCATCGTCGCCGCCCTGTTCGTACAGATCGCGCAGCAGACGCTCGAACGCGGTGGCGTCCATTTCCTGCAGCGCGATCGGCGCATCGCAATACCGCCGCATCTCGGCCAGCGCCTCGACGCGCACGTCCGGACGATGCGCGATCACCGCCGCGTCCTCGCGCCATTCCAGGATCGTCACGCCATGGCGTTTCGCGAACGCGAACGGCGGGCGCGAAACTTGGGGCATCACTCCGCCTCCTCCGGAGGCGCCGTCGGCGCGGCGGGCATGACCGGCTGGTCGCGTTCCGGCGTCATGTTCCCGGGCAGCGCGTTGACACGCAGCTGTTCGGCGCGCAGGAAGTTGTACTTTTCCTGCGAAATCACCGATTCATGATCGGCGTCGCGCAGGATGCGCGGGCGCAGGAAGATCATCAGGTTGCGCTTGATCATGGTGTTCTTGCGGAACTTGAACAGGTTGCCCAGCAGCGGGATGTCGCCGAGCGCCGGCACCTTGGAGATGCTTTCACTGGTCTCGTGCGTGGTCAGGCCGCCGAGGACGAGCATGCCGCCATCCTTGACCAGCACCGACGTGCTGATCTCGCGGTTGTTGGTGATCAGGTCGGAGGCGCCATCGACCGAGGGCGCCAGCGACGACACGACCTGGTTCAGATCGAGTGCGACTTCGTCGCCCTCGTTGATGTGCGGCGTCACTTTCAAGGTCAGTCCGACATCCTTGCGCTCGATGGTCTGGAATGGATTGGTCGGCTGGCTGCTGCCGCCGCTCGTGCCCGTATTGGTGTATTGCCCGGTCAGGAACGGCACTTCCTGGC
>DATMVT010000060.1:0-8030 GCA_035562895.1 Patescibacteria group bacterium
GCGCCGACATCCGTTTCATGGCCAAGCGCGAAGTGTTCTGGTTTCCGCTCGGCATCCTGCTGCGCGCGCTCGGCGCGATTCCGATCGATCGGCGCGCCGCGCATGGCGTCGTCGGCGAGACGGTGGAAGGATTCCGCACCAATCCGAACGCCTGGTTCCTGCTCGCGCCGGAGGGTACGCGCAAGGCCGTGCAGAAATGGAAGTCCGGGTTCTGGCACATCGCCCGCAAGGCCAACGTGCCGGTGTGCTGCATCTACATCCATTATCCGGACAAGGTTTTCGGCATCGGCGAGATGTTCACGATGACCGACGACATGGACGCCGACATGGCGCGCATCCGGGACTGGTACGCGCCCTACATCGGCAAGCACCGCGGCGTGTGATGACGCGGCGTCGACGCGGCTGTTGGTTTGCTCGGCGAATCAAGGAGAACCGACATGCTGATGATGGGCGATCGCATTCCCGATTTCGATCTCGTCACCGACCGCGGCGAGCGCGTCTCGCCGAAGACCCTGAAGGGCGCGCGCGTGATCCTGTATTTCTATCCGAAGGATGACACGCCGGGCTGCACCACCGAGGCCTGCGCTTTCCGCGACGCGTTGCCGAAGTTCGACTCGGCCAAGGTTCGCGTTTACGGCATCAGTGCGGACGACGCGAAGCGGCACGCCAAGTTCGTCGGCAAGTACCAGCTCAACTTCCCCCTGATTGCCGATCCGGATCGTCAGGCGATCGAAGGATTCGGCGTCTGGATCGAAAAGTCGCTGTATGGCCGCAAATACATGGGCATCGCTCGCGCCACCTTTGCGATCGACGCCAACGGCAAGGTCGAAAAAGTCTGGGACAAGGTCAAACCCGCCACGCATGCCGACGAGGTCCTGGCGTGGCTCGCGGGTTCGGCCGCGGTCGTCGCGAACCCGGCCGCGAAAAAGGTGGCGAAGAAGCGCTGACTCGACGGCACGGCGCGCGCATTCAGCGCTCCGAATGGCCCGACTCGAACCAGTCGCGGCGGGTGAACAGGCCGGGCTTGATCAGGTCGATGAAGGCGCGTGCCTGCGGGCTCAGGTACTTGCCCTTGCGCATGACCACGCCGTAGCTGCGCTGCGGGAACCAGGCGCGCATGTTGCGCACTTCCACGCGGTCCTCGGGGCGCAGGCAGATGCCGGTGACGATCGAGATGCCGAGTCCCATCGACACGTACTGCTTGATGATTTCCCAGCCGCCGACCTCGATCGCGACCTGGTATGGCACGCGCGCCTGCTGGAAGATCAGGTCGACGAGGCGATAGGTGGTGAGCCGGCGTGGCGGCAGGATCAGGCCATACGGCGACAGGTCTTCGAGGCGGATGTCGGCCTTCTGCATCAACGGATGGTTCGGCGGCGTGATCAGCATCGGGTCGAAGTGATACACGGCCTCGTAGGCGAGATCGTTGGGCACATCGATCATCGAGCCGACCGCGAAATCTGCGGTGTCGGTGCGCAGCATCGCCAAGCCCTCGGCGCCGGTGACATTGACCAGATGCAGGCGCACCTTCGGGTTGCGCTCGCGGAAGGCCTGCACCAGGTTCGGCAGCAGGTACTGGATGGTCGAGATGCCGGCGGCGATGGTGACTTCGCCGGCATCGAGCCCGACCAGCTTGCCGCGGAACGCGGCATCGATGCCGTCGAAGCCTTCGACCAGGGGCAGGGCGAGGTCGTACAGGGTCTGGCCCTCGCGCGTCAGTTGCACGCGGCGACTGGCGCGATCGATCAACTGCACGCCGAGTTCGCGCTCGAGCGCGCCGATTTGCAGACTGATCGAGGGCTGGCTCAGGAACAGCGCCTCCGCCGCGCGTGAAAACGTGCCCAATTTCGCGCTCATGCAGAACGCGCGCAGTTGCTTCAGGCGATTGCCCTTGTAGTAGAAGCGCGTCTGCCCTTCACCGCGACGCTTGCGCCGGGGCGGCGGCGCACCTTCGTCCATCGACTTGTTCGAACGATTGTTCGGTTTTCCGCTTGGCATATCAGAGCCTTGTAGCGAATTTGACGTTGTTAATACTTCGCATTGAAACATTCGGTTTGTCAAACCAGCGAGCGGGGCGTAGCGTCCGGTCATCGGCAGGAATGTGGAGGGCATTCCGGTCGGACCCACGAGCCACGCAAGGAATTCGTATGTCCGCAGTGTCCCCGTCCACACCTTCGATCGCCGCCCAAGCCGCCGCCACACCCGCCCATGCGCGCGTGCTGTCCGCACCGGTGCTCGAACTGCTTGCCGAGGTGCACCGCCGCTTCGAACCCAGGCGCCAGGCGTTGCTGGCCGCGCGCCGCGCGCGCCAGGCGCGTTTCGATGCCGGCGCGTTGCCGGACTTCCTGCCCGAGACCCAAGCCATCCGCGACGGTGACTGGCGCGTTGCCGAGATCCCCGCAGCGATCCGCGACCGCCGTGTCGAGATCACCGGGCCGGTCGATCGCAAGATGATCATCAACGCGCTGAACTCGGGCGCGAAGGTGTTCATGGCCGACTTCGAGGACTCCTCCAGTCCGGTTTGGGAAGCGATGCTCGAAGGGCAGCAGAACCTGTGCGATGCGGTCGCTGGCCACATCGAATACGCCTCGCCCGAAGGCAAGCAGTACGCACTGAAGCCGGATTCGCAGACGGTGCTGATGGTGCGCCCGCGGGGCTGGCATCTGGACGAGAAACACGTCGCGGTCGATGGCGCGCGCCTCAGCGGCGCTTTGTTCGATTTCGCCGTGTTCGCGTTCCACAATGCGACCACGTTGGCTGCGAAGGGCCTCGGTCCGTTCTTCTACTTGCCGAAGTTGCAGAGTCACCAGGAAGCGGTGTTGTGGGACGACGTGATGGCCTTCGTCGAAGTGCGGCTCGGCCTGCCGATCGGCACGATGAAGGCGACCGTGCTGATCGAAACGCTGCCGGCCGTGTTCGAGATGGACGAGATCCTGCACGCGCTGCGCGGCCGCATCGTCGGACTCAATTGCGGGCGTTGGGACTACATCTTCAGCTACCTCAAGACGTTTCGCGCGCATCGCGACCGCGTCTTGCCGGAGCGCACCCAGATCGGCATGACCGCGCCGTTCCTGAAGGCCTATTCGGAATGGTTGATCCGCGTCTGCCATCGCCGTGGCGCGTTCGCGATGGGCGGCATGGCCGCGCAGATTCCGATCAGCCGCGATGCGGCAGCCAACGAAGCCGCGATGGCGAAAGTGCGCGCCGACAAGCAGCGCGAAGTCGGTGCGGGGCACGACGGCACCTGGGTCGCGCATCCGGGCCTGATTCCGATCGCACAGGGCATCTTCGACGCCGGCATGCCGACGCCGAACCAGTTGCACGTGACCCGCGACGACGTGACGGTCACGCGCGACGCGTTGATCACGCCGAGCACCGGCACGATCACGCGCGCCGGCTTCCTCAACAACATCGAAGTCTGCGTGCGTTACGTCGCGGCCTGGCTGGACGGCCTCGGCTGCGTGCCGATCCACCACCTGATGGAAGACGCCGCCACCGCCGAGATCTCGCGCGCCCAGTTGTGGCAATGGCTGCATGTCGGTGGGCTGGCGTTCGACGACGGCATGCCGCTCGACTTCGCCGCCTTCGACGCCGCGATCGCGTCGATCCGCGAGCGCGTCGATCCGTCGGGGTTGCCAGGCGAGCAAATGTTCGACGAAGCCGTCGCACTGTTGTCGGCATGGACGCACGCCGATGACCTCGTCGAGTTCCTGACGCTGCCCTGCTACGAGCGACTCGCTTGACACCGTTCCACTGCCATCCCTCCCCTTCGCGCACCACCCCGTCCTCCCCGACGACACAGCCCCAGAGGTAAGTCCATGAAGACCACGCTCCCCACCGCCGAACAAATCAAACTGGACTGGGCCAGCAATCCACGCTGGGCCGGCGTCAAACGCGGCTACAGCGCCGAAGACGTGGTCCGCCTGCGCGGCTCCGTGCATGTCGAGCACACGCTCGCCAAGCGCGGCGCCGAGAAGCTCTGGCATTACCTGCACACCGAGCCGTTCGTGAACGCACTCGGCGCGATGACCGGCAACCAGGCCATGCAGCAGGTCAAGGCCGGTCTCAAGGCGATCTACCTCTCCGGCTGGCAGGTCGCGGCCGATGCGAATACCGCCGGCGCGATGTACCCGGACCAGTCGCTGTATCCGGTCGATTCGGTGCCGGACGTCGTGCGCCGCATCAACAACACCTTGCTGCGCGCCGACCAGATCCACCACGCCGAAGGGAAGGACGATATCGATTGGCTGCAGCCGATCGTCGCCGATGCCGAAGCTGGATTCGGCGGCGTGCTCAATGCCTTCGAGTTGATGAAGCACATGATCGAAGCCGGCGCCTCGGGCGTGCATTGGGAAGACCAGCTCGCCAGCGCGAAGAAGTGCGGCCACATGGGCGGCAAGGTGCTGGTGCCGACCCAGGAAGCGGTGCAAAAACTCATTGCAGCGCGTCTCGCCGCCGACATCGCCGGCGTGCCGAGCGTGATCGTCGCGCGCACCGATGCGATGGGCGCGGCGCTGATCACCAGCGACGTCGACGACAACGACAAGCCGTTCTGCAACGGCAAGCGCACCGTCGAAGGCTTCTTCGAGACCAACATGGGCATCGAGCAGGCGATCTCGCGCGGCCTCGCCTATGCGCCCTATGCCGACCTGATCTGGTGCGAGACCTCGACCCCGAGCCTCGCCGAGGCGAAGCAGTTCGCCGACGCCATCCACGCCAAGTTCCCGGGCAAGCTGCTCGCCTACAACTGCTCGCCGAGCTTCAACTGGAAGAAGAACCTCGACGAGAAGACCATCGCCGAATTCCAGAAGGCGATCGCGGCCATGGGCTACAAGTTCCAGTTCATCACGCTGGCCGGCTTCCATGCCTTGAATCACTCGATGTGGAAGCTCGCGACCGGCTACAAGGACCGCCAGATGGCGGCCTACGTCGAGCTGCAGGAGCAGGAGTTCGCGGACGAGAAACTCGGCTATACCGCGGCCAAGCATCAGCGCGAAGTCGGCGTCGGCTACTTCGACAAGGTCAACGAAGTGATCGCCGGCGGCCACAGTTCGCTTGCCGCCTTGCACGGATCGACCGAGGAAGAGCAGTTCGAGGCGCATCAGGTCGCCTGATCCGCGGACGCTCGTCCGATACCGAACGGGGCGCATCGAGCGCCCCGTTTTTTCGCCTCGAGTCCCGAGCGCGCTAGCGCCCATGACCTTCCGCACGGGCATGCGCCGTGACCGGGCGAGGTCGCTAACATCGGCCGCTGCATTCAACTGCCCGGAGCACCGACCATGAAGCCCAGTCCCCGTCCTCTCGCATGCGCCATGATGGCGCTGATGCTGGCCAGCGGCTTCGCCGTCGCGGCCAAGACCGAAGGTCGCGTCGACATCGTCACCGAAGGCGGCATCGGCAAGACCTGGGGCGCGGCCCCCGGGGCGAGTTTCGCCGCGCCCGGTTATCCCGCGGCGATGAAGGATCGTGCCGTGAATGTCTGCGTGAGCCTGGGCTACACGCTGAACGCCGAAACCGGCGCGCCCGACGACTTGATGCTGCTGCAGTCCTGGAGTCGCGACAAGGACGACATCGCCCTGACCGAGGCCGAACTCGAGCCCTTCGTGCAGTCCGCGGCCTCGGCACTGGCGCAATGGCGCTTCGTCCCGAAAGAAGGTGCGCCGAAGCACGTCACGACGTTCACGTCGGCGACGATGACGTTCAACGGCGAGCCGAAGACGCGCCCGCAGTCGCTGCCGGGCCAGTGCCGCATCACCGACTTGCCGGCCTTCGTCGGTGAAGAAGGCAAGGGGCGCGACCGCGTCAACCAGACCCTGCTCGATCGCATGGCGATGCAAGGCCAGAAACTGCGTCAGGACAACATCGACGCGGCCAACCGTCAGCGCCAGGCCGGTCCGAGCAATTGACGCGGGCACGGCAAGGCGTGCGCTGAAGCACAAATTGACAATTGCCGGGCAGTAACATCCCAGCCCTGCTCAGGGCCGGGGTGTGCACATGCGTTCGTTCGTCGTGATGGCCATGCTGGCCCTGGGTATGTCCGCCGTGGTCCGCGCGGCCGGGGACGACGTGATTTTCGGCGGCCACACCGCAGGATTCGAATCCCGCTACTTCGTGCCGCAGTCCGATGCCGAGGCCGCACGATTCCTGACCCAGGCGACGTTTGGCCCGAGCCGGGCCGGGATCGCGCAATTCCGCGCCAGCAGCTATGACCGCTGGATCGGCCAGCAGATCGCGACACCGCCGACGTCGGCGCGCGCCTATCTCGACACGCTGGCGGCGCTGCCGGCGCCACCGTCGCTCGGCCAAAGCCAGCGCATGGATCGCTGGTTCCATACCGCCGCGTTCGCCCCCGACCAGCTGCGCCAGCGCATGGCCTTCGCGCTGTCGCAGATCCTCGTCGTCTCGGACCGCGCCGATGCACTGAACGGGGACCATTTCGGGGTTGCCGAGTATTGGGACATCCTCGCGCGCAATGCCTTCGGCAACTACCGCACCCTGCTCGAGGAGGTGACCAAGTCGCCGATGATGGGGCGCTATCTCAGCCATTGGCGCAATCGCAAGGCGAGCATCGACGGCACCCAGCTGCCGGACGAGAACTATGCGCGCGAGATCATGCAGCTGTTCACCATCGGCCTGGTCGAGCGTGCCGACGACTTCTCGCCGATCCTCGACGGCATGGGCCAGCCGGCGCCGACCTACCTGCAGCAGGACGTCAGCGAATTGGCGCGCGTGTTCACCGGCTGGTCGTACAACTGCGGCAGCTCGACCAGCTGCAATACCTACACCGGCATCAACAGCGGCCCCGCCGGCTACACCCCGATGGCCTGCTTTCCGGCCTACATGGATTACGGCACCAAGACCCTCGTCGGCGGCGTCACCATCGCCGCCGGCCCGGTGTGCGGCACCGGCAGCAGCGGCACGTCGATGCCGAGCGATCCCGCGGTCCAGCAGGCCTGTCGCAGCTACTGCGTGGATCAGGTCGACGCCGCCCTCGACTTCCTGTTCCATCATCCAAACGTCGCGCCGTTCGTCTCGCGCCAGTTGATCCAGCGCTTCGTCACCAGCAATCCGTCGGGCGCATACATCGCGCGCGTCGCTGCGGTCTTCAACGACAACGGTGATGGCGTGCGCGGCGACCTCGGCGCGGTCATCACGGCGATCCTGGTCGATGACGAGGCACGCGAGGCGCCGGTCGATCCGGCTTCGCCCTATGGCAAGTTGCGCGAGCCGTTGCTGCGACTCACGGCGGTCTGGCGTGCGTTTGGCGTGACCGCACCGACGCCGGTGAACGGCGAAGTCCAGATGGGCATCCGCAGTCCGCAGGACAGTTTGGCGCAGCGCCCGCTGGGTGCGCCCACGGTGTTCAACTTCTACGAGCCGGACTATCAGCCGCCGGGTGCGATGGCCGATGCCGGGTTGTACGCGCCGGAGTTCCAGATCGCCAACGAGACCACTGCGATGACCTCGGCGAACGAGTTGTGGAGTCGCGTCTGGGCCGGATACAGCACCTCGGGCAGCGGCACGTTCACGACGCCGACCAGCAGTTCCTACCTGACGATCGCGGACCTGTTGCCCTTGGTCAGCGGCGCCAACAGCAGCGGTCCCGCCGCATACGACCTGTTCCTCGACGAACTGAACCTGCGACTGTTCATCGGCGGCATGAGCAGTGCAACGCGCGCGACGTTGAAGAACTTCCTGAAGTTCGGCGTCGCCGAAACCGGCAGCAATCGCGCCGTCATCCAGGTGCTGTCGACCGTTCACCTGGCGCTGTTGTCGCCTGAATTCCTTGTGCAGCGCTGAGGTCCGCCATGAGTCGATCCGATGATCGCCGCGATTTCCTGAAATCGCTCACCGCCACCGTGATGGCGGGTTCGGCGCGCGCCTTGCTGCCGCAACTGGGCATGGTCGGCAGCGCACTGGCCGCGAGCGCGCGCGCGAAGGCGTTCGGCAATTACCGCGCTCTGGTCTGCGTCTATCTCGATGGCGGCAACGACTCGTGGAACCTGCTGGTGCCGCGCGACGGCAACAGC
>DATMVT010000061.1:0-4854 GCA_035562895.1 Patescibacteria group bacterium
GGGTGAGGTGTCGCGCGCCGATCACGGCAGCAGCACGATCTTGCCGATGCTCTGCCCGGATTCGATGCGACGCTGCGCATCGGCCGCGCGTTCGAGCGGGAAAGACTCGACCGGCAGCGGCTGCAATTCGCCGGATTCGAAATGGGTCATCAGCCAGCGCATGCCTTCGCGCAGGCGCGGCGCTTCGGACTGCAGGAAACTGAGATTGGCAGCGAGCACGCTGCGATTGCGCTGCGTCATGTCGAGCGGATTGAAGCGCGGCGTGCGCAGCCAGTCCCAGGCCAGGCGCAGCCAGTTCAGGCGGCCATCGTGCGGCAGCATTGAATGGAAGCCGTAGATCATCAGGCGTCCGGTCGGCGCAAGGTGCGCGTAACTGTCGCGCAGCGTCGCGACGCCGTTGGCGTCGAAGATGGCGTGATAGCCCTCGGGCGCGGCACGTTGCGCCTCGGCCCAAAGATCCTCGCGCGACTTGTCGATGACGCGTTCGGCGCCCATGCGCGTGCAGTGCTCGACCTTGTGCGTGCCGCCGACGACGCCGACGACCTGCGCGCCCGCGAGTCGTCCGAGTTGCACCAGGGCTGATCCGACCCCGCCCGCCGCCGAATGCACCAGCCAGCGTTCGCCGGCACGCGGATGCAGTTGCTGGTGCACCATGAACCACGCGGTCAGGAACACGGTCGGCAGGCTCGCGCCCTCGGCCATCGACAATGACGACGGCAACGCGAAGACCTGTTCGGCATCGAGGCAGAGGCGGCTGCTGTAGCCGTTGAACAGCGTCAGCCCGATCACCGCATCGCCGACCGCCCAAGTCGTCACGCCCTCGCCCACCGAATCGATGCGACCGGCCACTTCGAAACCGGGCGTGATCGGATAGCCGTGCAATTGCTTGGCGGACGCATACAACCCCATGCGGATGATGCCGTCGGCATAGTTCACGCCGCAGGCTTCGACCGCGACCCGCACTTGCCCCGGCCCGGGCTGCGGATCCGGACCGTCCTCGACGCGCAATACGTCATAGCCGCCGGGTTGCTGGATGCGGATGCGTTTCATGGTCAATGTGCCTCGCCTGGACTCAATCGCGATGCTGCGACCGCAAGACTTCGAAGGCCAGGCGATCGAGATTCTGCTCGTTCGCCGGCACCACGATGTGCGCGATGCCTTCGGCGACGCGCGGATCCTCAAATTCCTGCGACCAGTGCAGGCGCGTGCCGCCCGCGTCGGTCGGGTCCAGCCGCACGGTCAGCCGGTAGCGCGGCTGCGACACGTGCGCGATCACCACGCGACGGTCGTGCTCGATTTCGGCGAACACGCTTTCGTTCGGATAGCGCTTGCCGCCCGGGCCGTGCATCACGTATCGCCACGAGCCGCCCGGACGGAATTCGCAGGTCTCGAAGGTGTTGCTGAACCCGTCCGGCCCCCACCAGCGCGCGAAGCGGGCGGCATCGGCAAATGCGGCGAACACCTCGGCCGGCGCGGCGGCGATGTCGCGGGTGGTCTCGAATGCCATCATTCCTCCGTCGAATTCTTGCCGTCGGTCGCCAGCGATTTCACCATCACCAGATCCCGCTGCGGATCGTTGCCGACCGGAAAGACGTGGTCGCCGACTTCGGTGAATCCGAACTTGCGGTAGAACGCGATGGCGCGCGCATTGTGCTCCCAGACGCCGAGCCAGGCGACGTCGGCGCCGCGTTCGCGCAGCGCGGCGAGGCTCGCGTCCATCAAGCGCTGCGCGAGCCCGCGGCCGTGCCAGTCGCGATGCACGTACAAGCGCAGGATTTCGCCGGGATGCACCGCGCGCACGCAATCCGGTGCCGGACCGAAACGCAGTTGTGCATAGGCGACCAGTGCGCCGTCGTGCTCGGCGACGAAGCTATGCATCGATGCATCGGCGATTTCGAGCGCCTGCCGTGCTTCGCCGTAGCGGGCACGACAGTGCGCGTCCATGTTGGCGGCGCTGTTCACGGCCGCGAAGGTGTCGCGAAAGGTCGCTTCGGCGAGTTGCGCCAGCGGCTTTGCGTCGTCGTCGGTCGCGGTGCGCAGGACGGGCACGCGAACCGCCTCAGAGCAGGTTCGCGAGTTCCGCCGTCGCCGGCGAGTTCGGCGCCAGTTCGCGCGCCTTGGCGGCGGCGCGTCGGGCTTCGTCGGACTTGCCGGCGGCATTCATCGCCTTGGCCTTGTCGACGAAGGCGCGCACGAGCCGCTCGCGCATCGGTCCGATGTCGGCATCGTTCGAGGCGAGTTCGCGCAAGGCGTCGAAATATTCGTAGGCGGCATTGAGGCGATTGCCGGTCATCGCCTGTTCGAACAACTCCTTGGCGCGCGCCGGCAAGGCCGCCAGGCCGGCACGTGCCTCGGCATTGTTCGGATCGATGCGCAGCACATTGTTGTAGGCGTCGATCGCGTTCTGGCCGGGTTCGCCGAACAGGTCGCCGTTGCGCGCGTAATTGCGCGCCCGCGACAAGGTCTCGGCCATCCGCTGCTGCTCGGCCGGGCCGACCGGTCGCGGATTGTTGGCGATGTCGCGGCGCTCGCGAGCTTCGCGCAATTCGAGCTTCGTGGTGCGCAACTCCGATGCCGCCGGCGCCAGCGCCTCGGCGCGCCGGACGAGCTTGTCGGCGGCGTCGAGTTCCTTGTCGGCGATCTTCGCGCGCGCCTGCGCCAGCAGGGCATTGCCGATGCGCGACAGGCCCTGTTTCGCCGGCACGTTCAACGGATCGCGCACCAGCACGCTCTGGTACAGCGACAGCGCATTGGGCTCGCTCGGCGGCGCCACGGCACCGTCGGCAAACAGGCGCGCGGCGCGCTCGAGATCGCGACTGAGGGCATCGAGTGCATTGCCCTGCCCTTCCGACAGCCGCGCCTTCAAGTCCGCCAGCTGCGCGAAATTCGGACTGATCATCGTGATCGACTGCACCGTCATCGCCGCGGCGGTGAGGTCACCGGCCTTGAGTTCGGCATCGGCGCGCACGCCGAGCACATCGAGGATCTTGGCGATGCCGTTCGGTGCGATCGCATTCGCGGCATCGACACTCATGACTTGCTGGTACAGCTCGTAGGCGCTGTCGGGCGTCCCCGCATAGTTGCCTGCGGCAAACGCCGCCTCGGCCTTCGGGATCAGCTCGTCCAGCCGCGTCTTGGCGGCATCGGCTTCCTGCAAGCGCGCCTTCAGTTCGGCGATTGCCGGGCCACCCTGCAGCAATTCCTCGGCCTCGTTCGCGAAGTTCCGCGCGATATCGAGATTGCCACCGGCACGGGCTTCGTCGGCGCGCTGGATCAATACCGCACCGATGCGCTGGATGCCATCCCGCGCCTGGGCATTGTCGGGGTCGATCTGCAGCACCGCCCGATACAAGTCACGGGCATTGCCCTCGCCCTCGATCAGGCGGTTCGCGACCACGGCCGCATCGGCGCGCGTCAGCAAGGCGGCGAGGTCGGACTCGGGCAACAGCGCCGACAACTGCGACCGGAACAGATAACCGGCGCCGACCAACGCGACCAGCAAGACGGCGGCGACCCACGGCCAGACCCGCCGCGGCGCCGGCATGCGATGCGGCGCCTGGCGCTTGGCCGACAACGGCACCGACGGCGTGATGCGCGTCTTTGCCGACGCATCGGACATCGTCGGCATGTCGCGCAGGTCGCCGAACGACGGTTCGGAACGACCACGCACCGGCTCGTTGTCCGGCGGCGGCGTCGGCAGCCGCTGGGTCCGCGACGCTTCCGCAAACACGCGGCGGCGGTAGGCCTCGTCGGGCGTGGCGAGCCCCGGGTGCTGGCCCTCGGCGATGTCGAGTTCGAGCTCGCGGATCGCGTCGGCGACGTCGTTGCCGTTCTGGAAGCGCTCTTCCGGCGTCTTCGCCATCATCCGGTCCAGCAGCGGCTGGATCGGTGCGAGGTTCGGCGTCAGTCTCGGCACCGGCTCGGTGATGTGCATGATGCCGACCGCGAGCGGATCGTCGGCCTGGTAAGGCACGCGCCCCATCAGCATTTCGTACAGCACGCAGCCGAGCGAATACAGGTCGGCGCGACCATCCAGCGGCCGCCCGCGCGCCTGTTCCGGGCTCATGTAGTGCGGCGTGCCGATGACCGCGCCGGTGCGCGTCATGCGCGTCGCCGAATCGTTCGCGCGGGCGATGCCGAAATCGGTCAGCGCCGACGACCCGTCCTCGCGCATCAGGATGTTGTCGGGCTTGACGTCGCGGTGCACGAAGCCCTTGCTGTGCGCGTAGGCGAGCGCGGTGGCGATCTCGCGGACGACGCGCAGCACGTGCGTCGGGTCGTCCGGCTTGCCGTCCTCGTGATGCGCCGAGCCGCCGGAGACGAACTCCATCGCGATGTAGTGGATGTCGCCGTGCTTGCCGACATCGTGCACGCCGACGACATGGCGATGATGCAGCTTGGCGGCGATGCGCGCTTCGCGCAGGAAGCGCTCGCCGAAATTCGGATCGACCATCAGCGCCGGCGACATGATCTTCAGCGCGACCTCGCGGTCGACCGACTCCTGGAGCGCCAGATAGACCGTGGCCATGCCGCCGCGGCCGAGCTGCTTCAGGACTTTGTAGCCGGGGATGTCGATCACGGGTCCGAGGTCAGGTCACGATTGGTCCCGAGCATAACACTCAGCGCGCGCGCAAGGCCTCGGTCACCGGGATGCGCGCGGCGTGCAGTGCCGGTGCCAGGCCACCGACGAAACCGATGCCCAGCGCCCATCCCATGCCCTTGAACAGCAGGGCCGGCGTGACCGCGAAATCGAACGCGACCTGGGTGAATCCGCTGCCGAGCGTCGAGACCGTGTAGCCATTGAACAGCAGCCAGGCGATGCCGCTGCCGAGCAGCCCGCCGGCGAGCGCGAGC
>DATMVT010000062.1:0-20702 GCA_035562895.1 Patescibacteria group bacterium
CGGCCGCAATTGTTCTCCGCGGCGTGCGCCGATGCGCTCGTCGAATTCGAGGACCAGACGATGCGCCGGCCACGCATTCGCTGCCAGCATCGCCGCGAGGTCGCGCACGAAGGCGGCGTCTTCCAGTTGCAGCACGGAAATGTTGACGGTCAGCAGCAGTGCCGGCGCATCGAGGTCGGCGGCGAGCCGCGTCGCGTCGCGCAGCGCGTGCACCAGCACGAGGCGACCGAGTGCGTCGATCAATCCCGCCTCCTCGGCCGCGGCGATGATGTCGGTCGCCGCCAGCGTCTGTCCCTCCGGCGACCAGCGCAACAAGGCCTCGATGCCGATCAGGGCACCGTCGTCGAGCGCGACGATCGGCTGGTAGTGCAAGGCAATCTCCTCGCGCGCGAGCGCGCGACGCAATGCCTGGTGCAATTCGAGGCGCGTGCCCACCGCCTGCTGCATCTCCGGCTCGTACACCGCCACCCGCCCGCGCCCGGCGCTCTTGGCCTTGTACACGGCGAGATCGGCGTTGCGCATCAGCGCTTCGGCGCTGTCGCCGTCCTGAGCGAACGCGACGCCGACGCTGGCGCCGACCACGGTCGGGCGCGCGTCCACCGCCAGCGGCATCGACATCGCGTGCAGGACGCGTCCGGCGACGCCGATGACTTCGTTGTGCGAACCGGCGTCTTCCAGCAGCACCGCGAATTCGTCACCGCCGAAGCGCGCCACGGTATCGACCGCGCGCATCGTGTCGATCAGGCGCTGTCCGATCGTGCGCAGCAGGTGGTCGCCGGCGAGATGTCCCAGCGATTCGTTGACCAGCTTGAAATGGTCGAGGTCGAGGAACAGCACCGCGACGCTGCCACCATGGCGCCGCCGCCGAACCAGCGCCTGCATCAGTCGATCGATGAACAACGCCCGGTTCGCGACCCCGGTCAGCGGGTCGTGCAAGGACTGGTGCCGCAGCCGCTCCGCCAACGCCACACGCTCACTGATGTCGCGCATGTTCACGACCAGACCCAGGACCGCGGCATCGTCGAGCTGGTTCGACAGCGTGCTCTCGCAGGTCAGCCACTGTTGGTCGGCGGTCGACATGCGCCATTCGAGCGTCGCATCGCCGGCGCCGCGCAGGACTTCTTCCAGCGCAAGACGCACGCGCTGCTGGTCCGCCGGATGGATCCGCTCGACCAGGGCCGAACCCGGCGCCGGGGCGTGGGCTTCGAACAGGCGCGCCGTGCCCGGGCTGGCATAGCGTACGCGCAGGTCCGGACCGAGCAGGAAGATCGCTTCGGCGGATCGCGCCACCAGGGCTTCGAGCCGCCGCTCGGCCAATCGTCGGGTATCCGCGAGGACGCGATCTTGCAGACTGCGCGCAGCGAGCCACTGGCGCAGGAACACGACGGCCGCGAGCGTCGCGCCGAGCAGGGCCAAGGGCACGAGATCGCGCGCTTCGGCGAGGATGCCGACCAGCAGCACGCACATCCCGGTCGCCGTCGCGAGATAGGGCATGAGCCGGGTGAAATCGCGCGACAGATAAGTTCCGCGCACGAATCCCTGCGCGCGCTTGCCGCGCCAGGCCATCTCGGTTGCTGCGAGGAACAAGCAGGCGCCGACCAGCCAACCGAGGTCGCTGAGGTCACCGGTGTCGTAGTTTTCGAGCAAGGCCAGGATCGACCAGGCCGAGTCGGCGCAGAGGTAGAGCGCGACGGCCGCACTGAGCAATTGGTAGGGACGACGCTCGACGCCTTCGGGCAGCCGCATCAACAGGCTGGCGACGCCGAACAGGGTGATCGCGCCGAGAAACGGGTACAGGGTCAGCGTCAATACCTGCCACAACCCGTGCGGCCCGCTCTCGTCGTCGAGCATCGGATGCACGACGAACTCGGCCAACAGCATCGCGCCGGCCAATCCGACGGCGATCACGTCGAGCGCGAACAGCGGCCGCTCGCCGCGCGTTTGCGAAGGTGGCGTCAGCAGCACGAGGCCGAAAAACATCGCCAGGAAGTAGGCATAGAACGGCAGGTTCACCCAGTTGTAGGTCGGGTCGATGCCCAGCACCGCCTCGTACCAGCCGAACGCCGCGAATCCGAAGCCATCGCAGAACAGGGCGAGCGCGACCAGCAACCAGCCGTAACGCTGTCGCGCCTCCAGATGCGCGAGCTGTGACAGCCGAAACGCATACACGCCCGCGAGCAGCACCGGCGGCACCGTCGCCCAGTTCCCGATCGCGAGCCGCACCGGTTCCGGAAGATCGACGCCGAACATCAGCAGCGACCACAGCAACGGCAAGGCCAGCATCAGCCACACCAAGGGAGCCGTCGGTCGGTCGGCCGCCGACGTTCTCGCGGTCGCGTCAGCCATCGCGGGTACCCACGTCACTCAGCACGCGCAAGGCATCGGCATGCTGTTCCCAGTGCTCGCCATCGAAGGGTGTCACCGTCAGCTTGCGGACGCTGCCGCGATCGAGGGCACGCACGTTGACGTCGATGCCGTCCGGGTTCGAACGCGGAACGTAAAAGCTCTTGATGCCGCAGTCGCGGCAGAACAGGTGGCGCGCGACCCCGGTGCCGAATCGGTATTCGCTCAGCGCCGCCTCATCCGTGGTCAGCCGGAAAGCCGATGACGGCACGATCAGGTGCAGAAAGCCGCTGAGTCGGCAGATCGAGCAATTGCAGTCCAGCGCCTCGATCTCGGCGGGCGCGTCGACCTCGAAGCGCACGCGACCGCAGTGGCAGCCGCCGCGATGCGTCACGATCTCTGGAATTGCGCTCATGCGTGCATACATCGGAGGGGCTGCGACGTGCAGCCTGGAGATTGTCGCTCATGGATCCGTCCATTGGATATGCGTTCGCCGTGGTCTTCGTCCTGGTCGGCCTGGCCGGGATGGTGCTGCCGGCCCTGCCCGGCGTGCCGCTGGTGTTCGCCGGACTGCTGCTGGCTGCATGGAGCGACGGCTTCCAGCATGTCGGCGGCCTCAGCATCCTGCTGCTCGCGGCACTGACCCTGATCGCCGTCCTCGCCGATCTGGTGGCGAGCGCCTTCGGGACGCGCCTCGCCGGCGCGAGTGGCTGGGCGTTTTCCGGTGCCGCGCTTGGCGCCGTGGTCGGCCTGTTCTTCGGCATCCCCGGGCTGATCCTGGGCCCGTTCCTCGGCGCACTTGGCGCGGAATGGCTGGTGTTCCGCAACTTCACGCGCGCCGCGAAAGCCGGCGGTGGCGCCGCCATCGGGCTGCTGATCGGCGCCGCCGTGAAAGTCTCGGTCGTGTTCACGATGTTCGGCGTGTTCGCGCTGGCGTGGTGGATCGACTGATCAGCGACCGCTTTCCGACAGGCGGCCGCCGAGCCACGGCAGCAAGTGCTCGAGCGCCATCGGCTGAGCGAGCGCCGAGCCGATGCCGTACAGGCAACCCAGTTCGCTGAGCGCGTCGCGGATCTCGGGGGTATCGACACCGGTCGCGATCGCGCGGGCACCGAGCGCTTCGCTCAACGCGACGACGCCACGCACCAGGGTGTGGCCCCGTCCGGCCATCTGCAGTCCCTGACTCAGGCTGCGCGACAGGATCAGGGCGTCGAACAGCGGCTCGTGCAAGGCGGCCAGCGACGACGCGCGACTGCCGAAACGCGCCAGCGCGAGGCGCACGCCGATGCCGCGCAGTTGCCGCAATGGCCGCAGCGCGAGTTCGTTGTCGCCACCCAGGGCTTCTTCGCTGACCGCCACCATCAGGTTCACCGCAGGCATGCCGATCTGTTCCAGCAAGGCCGACACGCGCGCCACCAGACCGGGTTGCTGCACGTGGCGACTGTCGAGCGGAATCAGCAGCGACAGCGCACCGGCGGCCGGCTGGTAACGCATCAGGTTGGTGTATTCGCGCTGCGCCGTCGCCAGCACCCATTCACCGAGACGGAACGCGACATCGGGATCATGGATGACCTCGCGCAGTCGCTCGATCGGGAACGGTGCACTCTCCGGATCGCGCCAGCGCAGACGCGGACGCAACGCGATCGGGTAGCCATCGACGAGCCCGACGATCGGCTGCAGATGCACCAAGAACCGATCGTTGTCGAGTGCATCCGGCACCGCCGCCTGCATCGCGAGGCGCTCGACCACGCGCGCATGCAGGGCCGGCTCGAAGATGTGGTAGCGGTTCGAGCCGCCCTGCTTCGCGGTGGTCACGGCGGTGTCGGCGTCACGCAGCAGCTCTTCCGGTGCCGCGCCGTCGCGCGCGATCGCGACCCCGATGCCGGCGGTCAGCCGCAGGCTGTGGCGACCGAGCCGGAACGGCCCCTGGAAACTGGCGAGCACCCGTTCAAGCCGCATGTTCAGTGCCGTGAGGTCACCCGCGTCATCCAGCATCAGCGCGAACTCGTCGGCGCCGAGTCGGGCCAGGGTGTCACCGCTGCGCAGGCTGCTCTTCAAGCGCTCCGCAACCAGCACGATGACCTGGTCGCCCATGGCATGGCCGAGGCTGTCGTTGATCAGGCGGAACTGGTCGAGATCGAGCACCGCGACCGCCACCTGCTGTCCGGCGCGACGGGCATGGCTGGCGGCACGATCGACGCGATCGAGGAACAATTCGCGATTCGGCAATTGCGTCAACGCATCGTGCAATGCCTCGTGCTGGATCTGCTCTTCGAGACGGTGATGCTCGGTGACATCGCGCACGTTGAGCACCACGCCGGCCAGATTCGGATCGTGGCGCTCGTCGGTGACGGTGGTCTCGGTCCAGGCCTGGCTGCCATTGTCCGCCGCGAAGCGCAGCATCAGCTTGCCGCCATGACGGCCGGTGTCGCGATCGAGTCCCGCCAGCAAGGTGCGCAGCGATTCGGCATCGTCGGGAGGCAGAAAACTGGTGATCGGCAATCCGATCAGTCGCGCCGGGCGCGTCGCCAGCAGGCGCATCGCCGACGGACTGGCGTACACGGTGCGGAAATCTCGGTCGAGCACAAAGATGCCGTCGGCGGCGTTCTCGATCAGCTTCGCGAGCCGGCTCTCGCCGGACAGGCGCGCGCGTTCGCTGAGAAGACTGGCGTTCTCGCGGCTCGCCAAGGCTTGCCGGGCGACCACGCAACCGATCAGCACGGCGCCCCAGCCGAGCAGGCTGGGCAGGGCCTGGAGCCGGTCCGGCCGGGCGCCGACCGCGACCCCGGCAATCAGCGCATAACCCGCGGCGAGTGCGACATACGGCAAGACCGCGAATCGTCCGATGCGTTCGCCGCGGCGTTCGTTGAAAGCGTGCGCGCGGCGACGGGCGAACTCCGCCATCCACACGAAACACAGCGCCTGAGCGAACCACAACAACTCGGCAAACACCCCGGAAGCGCCCGCGAGCAGTTGCTTCAGGATCCAGACCAGGTCACCGGCCAGACTGGCCGCCAATGCGATCCCGAGCAACAGGTAGACGCCACGGGTCGGACCATTCGGCAAACGCAGCAGGACCGCGGCGATGCCGACCATGGTCAGCAGATCACCGACCGGATACGCGATCGCGACCCAGGCCACCAGCGGGTCGGCATGACTGTTCGCGACCAGGGCCGGGCGAATGCCGAAGTGCCAGATGAACATGCCGCCGCCGACCGCGACCATCGCGCAGTCGAGGACGAACTTGGCCAGGTCGCCACGCCCGTTGAACACGCGCGGCAACTGCAGCAATCCGGCCAGCATCAGCGGGAAGTAGCCGAGGTAAAACACGTCGGAGAGACCGAAGACCGGCGTGGACTCTCCGCGCAGGTGGATCAGGGCGCGGTTCGACTCGCCGAGGAAGACCGAGGCGATCGCCGCCCCGATGAACAACCAGGACCGCCGCACGCGTCCCGGGTGCAGGTGCGCGAGCGCATGATGCAGAACCAGCGATACCGCGATCAGCAGCAGCAGGGCGCGCAACGCCGCATACACGACATCCGGCCGTGGCGTTCCGTTGAGCGCCGGCAGCAGCACGAAGACCAGCCACAGCAACGCGACCACGGCTGCGAAGACCGTGGCGCGATACCCCCGCAGGAGGCCGATCCGTCCACCGTTGCCGGCGTCGTCTTGCGCAACCCGCTGCGTCGCCTCCGTCATGCCTGCCTCCTGCCTACCCGGCCGATGGTGCCATCAGGCCGGTCGGGGGCCAATCACGGGACGGCCATCACGGTGGTCAATCTTTGTCCTTCGCCATGCAATCGTTCGACGACTCAGGTGGCCACGCCGAGCAACTGGCGGATCAGGGCTGCGATCTCGTCCTTGCTGCCGACCACGGTCATGAAGGTATCGCGCGTGAACGCGGTACCGAAGGTGACCGCGTACTCGACGCGATCGTTGCCGTCCTCGTCCATGCTCGGATACGAGTCCGGCTTGCTGACGTAGGCGATGCGGTTGGCGTCGATGATGTTGCCGTTCGGCAATTTGACCCAGCGTGCGGCCATGCGCATGTCCTCGTCTTCGTGGTCGGGAATGCGCCGAGCATAACGCCGGCGGCGCTCAGTCGGCGGCGTCGGCAGCCGCGAACAGGCTGATCGCGAAGGCGGCGGCGTCGACGAAGAAATCCGGATCGATCGCGGCATAGGTATCGGACGGGCGGTGGTAGTCCGCATGATCCGGGACACCCAGATAGAGAAACGGCACGCCGGCCGAATGGAACGGTCCGTGATCGGAGGCCTGCACCCAGTCGTCGGGATCCCAGAACGGTCGGGGCTGGTCGTGACCGTAGAGCACCAGGATCGGTGCCTGCGCTCGCAGCGGATCGGTCAGTGCCTTGAAGTGCGGATGCTGCCAGGTGCCGGTGACGAACAGTTCATGGTCGACGCTGCGCGCAAGCATGTCGAGATTGAGGTTCAAGCGGATGCGCTCGGTCGGCACGACACCGCTGGCGACGAAATGGCGCGCCCCCGCCAGCCCCGACTCCTCCGCGTCGAACAACGCGAACACCAGGCTGTGGCGCGGCGGATGCACACGAAAATGCGCCGCCGCAGCGAGCAAGGTCGCGACACCCGAGGCATTGTCGTCGGCCCCCGGATGGATGCGCCCGCCACGCGCACCGAGGTGGTCGTAGTGCGCGCTCAACACGAGAAATTCCTCGGGCCGCTCGCGACCGCGGATCACGCCAAGCAGATTCACCCCGCGCGTCTCGATGCCACCGGACCAGAACTGGCGGATGCGCCGACGCTGGAAACTGAAGGGCTGACGAAGGTCGGTCAACAGCGGTTCGACGCCGATCTCGCGCAAACGACCGACCAGGTGGTTCTGCGCGAGGCGTCCACCGGCGGTATCGACACGACGTCCTTCATACCGTTCCGAGGCGAGTTCGCGGACATCCGCCAGCAGTGGCTCGCGCGGCACCTGGACCGGCAACGGACGAATGTCGCGCAATGCCAACGCCGCGCGCTGCCCCGGCCAATCCTCCCGTTCCGGCGTGAACCACGATGCGTAAATGATCGCCGCCACGACCGCCACCAGCGCGAGGATCGACAAGCGCCGCAATGTTCGCATCGCCCAAGCACGCACGCGGTGCCAACGGCTCTTGCCCGAATCGGATGTCACGCACGACTCCCTTCAAAAGCGTGAACTCTATCTTCCGCGAGCCTGGAAAAGCTCGGATCACCCCGACGCCGGATCGCCGAGTCGCCGCAGGACGGCCGCGGTCGCCTCTGCGGTGCTCGCGTTGCCGCCGAGATCGCGCGTGCGCACGCCTTCCGTGATCACTGCGGACACGGCTGCTTCGAGTCGCGCCGCCGCATCGGGTGCAGCGAGCGACTGGCGCAGCATCATCGCCGCGCTGAGCAGGGTGCCGTAGGGGTTCGCGACGCCCTTCCCGGCGATGTCCGGGGCGGAACCGTGGATGGGCTCGTAGACACCCGGACCGGAGTCGCCGAGCGATGCGCTCGGCATCAATCCGAGCGAGCCGGATACGGCCGCGCATTCGTCGGTGAGCACGTCTCCGAACAGGTTTTCGGTGACGATCACGTCGAAGTCGCGCGGGCGACTGACCAGGTACATCGCCATGGCATCGACCAGCAGGTGTTCGAGCTGCAGTTCCGGAAATTCGTCGCGAACGACGCGCGTCACGACGTCGCGCCACAAACGCGACGATTCCAGCACGTTCGCCTTGTCGACCGAGGTGAGCTTGCCGCGACGGCTGCGTGCAAGCTTTGCCGCGGTGCGCGTGACGCGCTCGACCTCGGCCACCGTGTACGCGCACTCGTCGGTGGCACGCGTGTCGCTGCGCGTGCGTTGGCCGAAATAAATGCCGCCGGTGAGTTCGCGCACGACCACGAGGTCGACGCCCTCGACGCGCTCTCGCTTCAGCGGCGACGCATCGACCAGGGCAGGATGCACGGTCAGTGGTCGGATGTTCGCGTACAGGCCGAGTTCGCTGCGCAGGCGCAACAAGCCGGCTTCGGGACGAATCGCCGTCGCCACCTGGGCCCATTGCGGACCACCGACCGCACCGAGCAGGATCGCATCGGCCTTGCGACAGGCCGCCAGCACCGGCGCCGGAAACGGATCGCCATGGACATCGATGGCCGCGCCGCCGAACGCATGCGCTTCGAAGCTCAAGCCGAGCGGCTGTTGCGCATCAAGCGCACGCAAGACCTCGACCGCGGCATTCGTGACCTCCGGCCCGATGCCGTCGCCGCCCAGCACCACGATGTGGCGGCTCATGCGCGTGCGCCTTCGAAACGCGCGATCGCATCGGTCCGCGCCCGCAGATAGCCGAGTTCATCGACGCCGTCGAGCAGGCATTGCCTTGCGAAGGCATTGATCGCGAATGCGATCGGCGCAGCGCCGGTGCGTTCGACGCGCTGCGTGCGCAGGTCGATGCTCAGGGTCTCACCCGCGCGTTCGAGCAAGCTTGCATGTTCCGCAGGCGACACGACCAGGGCAAGCAGCCCGTTCTTCAGCGCGTTGCTGCGGAAGATGTCGGCGATCGCGGTGCTGATCACCGCACGGATGCCGGCATCGAGCAGCGCCCACGGTGCGTGCTCGCGCGAGGAACCGCAGCCGAAATTGTCGCCGGCGATCAGGATGCCGGCGCCCGCGTTCTCCGGGCGGTTCAGCGCAAAGTCCGGATTCGGCGAGCCGTCGGCGCGCCAGCGCCAGTCCTGGAACGCGTGCTGGCCGAGACCGGCGCGCGTCGTCGTCGTCAGATATCGCGCCGGAATGATCTGGTCGGTATCGATGTTCGCGATCGGCAGCGCGACACTGCGCGACGTGATGGAAACGAAGCCGCTCATGCCGCGATCTCCTGCTGATAGGCCCGCGGATCCGCGACGACACCCGCGACCGCCGAGGCCGCCGCCGTCGCCGGACTCGCCAGCACCGTGCGCACGCCCTTGCCCTGTCGTCCTTCGAAATTGCGATTGCTGGTGCTGACGACCAGATCGCCGGGCGCGGCGATGTCGCCGTTCATGCCGAGACACATCGAACAACCGGGCTCGCGCCATTCCGCACCGGCCGCGCGGAAAATGCGATCCAGGCCCTCCGCCTCGGCCTCGCGCTTGATGCGCTCGGAGCCGGGCACGACCAGCATGCGCACGTGCGCTGCGACACGGCGCCCGCGCAAGATCGCAGCGGCCTCACGCAGATCGTTGATCCGTGAATTCGTGCAACTGCCGACGAACACGACATCGACCCGCGCACCGGCGATCGGCCCCTGCGGTTGCAGCTTCATGTAGTCGAACGCACGTGCGTTCGCGCCCGTCTGCGGTGGCAACGCGGCATCGATCGCGACGACCTTGCCGGGATCGGTGCCCCAGGTCACGGTCGGCTTCACCGAGGTTGCGTCGATGTCGATGCACTGATCGAAGGTCGCACCGTCATCCGTGCGGAACGCGAGCCATCGCGCCGCGGCGGCATCGAAAGCGTCAGCCTGCGGCACGAAGCGGCGACCGCGCAGCCATTCCACCGTGGTGCCGTCGGGCGCGATCAATCCCGCGCGCGCACCCATCTCGATCGACATGTTGCACAGGGTCATGCGCTCTTCCATGGTCAGCGCGCGAATCGCGTCGCCACGGAATTCGATGACATGACCGGTGCCACCGGACACGCCGACTTGGCCAGCGACGTGCAAGGTCAGATCCTTGGCACTGACGCCTGCCGGCAAGCGACCGCGCACGTTCACCGCCATCGTCTTGGGCTTGTGCTGCAGCAGGCACTGCGTTGCCAGCACATGCCCGACTTCGGTGCTGCCGATGCCGAAGGCGAGTGCACCGAAGGCGCCGTGCGTGCTGGTGTGGCTGTCGCCGCAAACGATGGTCATGCCCGGCTGGGTCGCGCCGAGCTCCGGCGCCATCACGTGGACGATGCCGCGATCCGGCGAGTCGTAACCGTGCAACGTGATGCCGAAGTCGGCGCAGTTGCGGATCAGCGCATCGACCTGCGCCTCGGTCGCCGCATCGAGGTAATCGCGCGAACCGTCCGCCCGCGGCGGCGTGGTCGGCGTCGAATGATCGAGTGTGGCCAGCGTGCGTTTCGGCTGGCGCACGCGCAAGCCGCGTTCGCGCAACACCGAGAACGCCTGCGGCGAAGTCACTTCATGCACCAGGTGCAGATCGATGTAGATCACCGCGGGCAAGTCTTCACCATCGGAGTCAACGAGATGGGCTTGCCAGAGCTTTTCGAACAAGGTGGTGGCCGTCATGGCTCAGGGTCCTGTTTCCGCGAACTGGGTATGGCGGCTGCGCGCCGCGTTGACGCTGCTGATGCGATTGATGGCTTCGAGCAGGGCGCGCGCCGAGGCTTCGATGACGTCGGTGCTGACCGCCTGGCCGCGATATTCGCGACCGTCGTGCAGCACGCGCACGCTGGCGCGACCTTGCGCGTCGCCGCCACTGGTGACGCTTTGCAGCGCGAAGTCCTGCACGCTGATGGCAACGCCGGTGGCGCGCGTCAGCGCATTCGCGATGGCGTCGACCGGACCGTCGCCCACCGCCGCTTCGCGCACGGTGCGGCCGTCGGCCCCGCACAGGGCGATGCTGGCCGTCGGTTCGTTGCGCGTGCCGATGGCGGTGGCGACGTGCAACGCGTCCATGGTCCACGGTTGCTCCGCATCGTCCTCGACGCCCAGCCACAGGGCTTCGAGGTCGGCGTCGAACACTTCCTTCTTGCGATCGGCGAGACGCTTGTAAGCGACCATCAGGGCATCGAGATGCTTGTCGTCGATGGCGTAACCCAACGTGGCCAATCGATCGCGCACCGCCGCGCGACCGCTGTGCTTGCCGAGCACCAGCGAAGACCCGGGCACGCCGACGTCCTCGGGCTTCATGATTTCGTAGGTGCTGCGATCGGCGATCATGCCGTGCTGATGGATGCCGGACTCGTGCGCGAAGGCGTTCTCGCCGACGATCGCCTTGTTGCGCGGAATGGCATGCCCGATGAACGAGGACAGCAAGCGCGCGCTGCCGTACAAGCGCGGCGTGCGGATGTTCGTGAACACCGGATAGCGGTCCGGTCGCGTACGCACCGCCATCACGATTTCCTCGAGCGCCGCATTGCCGGCGCGCTCGCCGATGCCCGTCAGCGTGCATTCGACCTGGCGCGCACCGGCTTCGACCGCCGCCAGCGAGTTCGCGACGGCGAGACCGAGGTCATCATGACAATGCGTGCTGACGGTGACGCCGTCGATGCCACGGACGTCGCGCTTCAACATCCGGATCAGCTCGAAATACTCGCCGGGCGTGGTGAAGCCGACGGTGTCCGGCACATTGATCGTGCGCGCGCCGGCTTCGATCACCGCACCGAACAGCTGCACGAGGAAGTCCGGCTCGGAACGCGTCGCGTCTTCGGCCGAGAACTCGATGTCCTCGCACAGCGCGCGCGCCTGGCGCACCCCGGCGATGGCGCGTTCGATGACTTCGGCCTTGGTCATGCGCAGCTTCATCTCGCGATGGATCGGGCTCGACGCGATGAAGACGTGGATGCGCGGCTGCGCGGCGTCCTTCAGCGCTGCGGCCGTGGCGCGAATGTCGCCCTCGTTGCAGCGCGCCAGCCCGCAAATCTGCGCATCGCGGACACTGCGCGCGATCGCCTGCACGGCGTCGAAGTCGTCCTCGGACGCATTCGGGTATCCGGCTTCGATCACGTCGACGCCGAGCGCTTGCAAGGCTTCGGCGATGCGCAGCTTCTGCGCGCGGTTCAAGGTGCAGCCCGGACTCTGCTCGCCATCGCGCAGCGTCGTGTCGAAAATCCGCAGGCGCTCGCTCATCGACGTCGACTCCGTACCGGGATCGGTTGCGGGCACGCGCGCCGCGGTGCGAACGGCGAGAAGATCAGGTCGATCAGGGCAAGCAGGAGATTCATGGGCGGTCCTCGTCGAGTCGATTCGGGGCGAAAAAAAACCCCGCGCCGTTGCCGGTGCGGGGTTCTGGATTCCTGGTTTCGTCGCTGCTGTTCTAGGTCGAAAAGGCACCATCCCGCAATGTCGGCGGAATAAGAAGCAGGCCAAGAAGTACCGTGCGCACGACCGCTCGCGCGGCGTCGCGCGAAGGTTTCCGGTCGTGGTGCGGTGCAGTGATCATGACCCGAAGCTCGCATGCGTTCGCGAGAGCTGTCAAGCGCAGGGCAGATGACGAAGCGTCATGTGCCGCGATCAATTCGACCTTCGTCTAAGGTTCGCGCGAACACACGCGTGCGAGCTCGCAGACCCCGCTTGCCACGATGATGCGGTGCGACAACGTCACGCTTGACAACTCCAGAACTTCGCCTTTAGGTTCGGGCTCATGACGAACTCCCCCGCCAACACGAACCTGCGCCACGACATCGCGATGTCGTGGTCGGCCGTGGTCGCGAACCGCCTTCTCAACCTCGTAGTACTTATTCGCAGCTCCACCGAGCGGGACGAGTGCCAGCCCTGATGTAAGACGAAGAAATCAGGACTCCACGAGAACCCCGCTCCGAAAGGAAGCGGGGTTTTCGCGTTCATGGGGTCCGGTTTCTCCAACTGCCGAGAGATCCGGATGCGTAGCAATGCAATCAAGCACGGCCCCGACCACGCCCCGGCACGCGCGATGTTGCGCGCCACCGGACGCGACGACGCGGCCATCGCCAAGCCCTTCGTCGCCGTCGTGCATTCGTGGTCGGACGTGTCGCCGTGCAACTTCACCTTGCGTGCCGCTGCGCAGCACGTGCGTCGCGGCGTCGAGGCGAACGGCGGCACCGCGATCGAATTCAACACCGTCGCAGTGACCGACGGCATCGCGATGGGCACGGCCGGCATGCGCGCCTCGCTGGTGTCGCGCGACTGGATCGCGGACTCGATCGAACTCGCCGTGAACGGCCACAGCCTCGACGCGATGGTGATCCTGTGCGGTTGCGACAAGACCATCCCGGCGGCGGCAATGGCGGCGGCACGCATCGACGTGCCGACCGTGATCCTCTACGGCGGATCGATCGCGCATGGCGTGCACCACGGCAAGCACATCACCATCCAGGAGGTGTTCGAGGCAGTCGGTGCGCATTCGGCCGGCAAGATCAGCGACGCGGAACTGTTGTCGGTCGAGAAAGACGCCTGCCCCGGCGCCGGCGCCTGCGGCGGCCAATTCACCGCGAACACGATGGCGATGGTGATGACCGCGCTGGGTCTGTCGCCGCTCGGTGCGAACGACTTGCCGGCGATCCACGTCGATCGCGCACGTGCCGGCGAGGACTGCGGCAAACTGGTGATGGACTGCTACCGCCGTGGCTTCACGCCGCGTCAGGCGTTGACGCCGGCGGCCTTCCGCAATGCCGCGCGCCTGGTCGCCGCAACCGCGGGATCGACCAATGCCGTGCTGCACCTGCTCGCGATCGCGCACGAAGCCCGGGTGCCGCTGTCGATCGACGATTTCGACGCGATTTCGGCGATCACGCCGGTCATCGCCGACCTCAAGCCGGGCGGTCGCTTCACCGCGATCGAACTCAGTGCGGCCGGTGGCACCACGCGGGTCGCGCAGATACTGAAAGACGGTGGCGTGCTCGAAGACCATCCGACGGTCGAGGGGGATTCGATCCTGGCGCTGTTGTCGGAAATCGAACTCGGTCCGCAGCCGGAGCCGGTGGTGCATCCGCTGACGCAACCGCTGAAGCCGCGCGGCGGCTTCGCGATCCTGCGCGGATCGCTGGCGCCCGAAGGCTGCGTCGTCAAGCTCGCGGGCCATGGCCGGATGCGCCACGAGGGTCCGGCGCGCGTGTTCGACGGCGAAGCGGCGGCGTTTGCCGCCGTTCAAGCCGGGGCGATTCGCGCGGGCGATGTCGTCGTGATCCGCCACGAAGGCCCGGCCGGCGCGCCCGGCATGCCTGAGATGCTGGCGGTCACCGCTGCATTGATGGGCCGCGGCCTCGGCAGCGACGTCGCGCTGATCACCGACGGTCGCTTCAGCGGCGCCACGCACGGCCTGATGGTCGGCCACGTGTCGCCCGAAGCCGCGCGCGGCGGGCCGATCGCGGCGATCGCGGACGGCGACACGATCGTCATCGATGTCGAGACGCGCCGCCTCGACTGCCTCGCCGATCTCTCCAACCGCACACCGACCTCGTTGCCGCCACGCGCCACCACCGGCGTGCTGGCGAAGTACGCCCGCCTGGTCGGATCCGCGTCGCAGGGCGCGATCACGAATCCCTGAATGCATTCCCACCGAACCCCCGAGGAGAACACCCATGAGTCCCATCACCGCCCCGCTGAAAGAACAAACCATCGCCGTCATCGGATACGGCAGCCAGGGCCGCGCGCATGCGCTGAACCTGCGCGACTCCGGCTTCAAGGTCATCGTCGGCGCGCGCAAGGACGGCCCGAGCTGGCATCAGGCGCAAGCCGATGGCCTTGCCGTGTTCGAGCCGGGCGACGCTGCCGGCAAGGCCGACCTGATCGCCCTGCTGACCCCGGACATGCAGCAGCCGAAGGTGTTCGAGGAATCGATCGCGCCGAATTTCAGGCCCGGCGGCGCATTGCTGTTCGCGCACGGCTTCAACATCCACTTCAAGCAGATCGACGCCGGCGAGAAGTGGGACATCATCCTGGTCGCGCCGAAGGGCCCGGGCGCACTGGTCCGGCGTGAATACGAGTCGGGCCATGGCGTGCCCTGCCTCGTCGCCGTGCACAAGGATGTCTCCGGCCAGGCGCTGACGCGCGCACAAGCCTATGCGCACGGCATCGGCGGCGCGCGCGGTGGTCTGATCACGACGAGCTTTGCCGAAGAGACCGAGACCGACCTGTTCGGCGAGCAGGCGGTGTTGTGCGGCGGCGTCACCGAACTGGTCGTGCAGGGCTTCGAGACCCTGGTCGAGGCCGGCTATCAGCCCGAAGTCGCGTATTTCGAATGCATGCACGAGTTGAAATTGATCGTCGACCTGCTGCACGAAGGCGGCATGGCGAAGATGCATCGCTACATCAGCGAGACCGCGCAATATGGTGACTTGACGCGCGGCCCGCGCATCGTCGACAGCAGCACGCGCCAGCACATGCGCGACGTCCTGCGCGAGATCCAGAGCGGCCAGTTCGCGCGCGAATGGGTCGCCGAATACCGCAGCGGCAACGCCAACTACAAGGCGCTGAAGCAGGCCGACCTCGACCACCCGATCGAAACCGTCGGTGCCCGCCTGCGCGCGCGCATGCCCTGGCTCGATCCGGCCAAGCGCGCCGCACAGGCCGAAGCCGCCCCCGCCCCTGCCACCGCGAAAGAACCCGCGACTGCGTGAGCCCAAGACGATGAGCAGCCGAGACGACCAGGACGACCCCATCAAGACCGGCGCCGAATGGCTGATCCATGCCCTCGAATCCGAAGGCGTGGACACGCTGTTCGGCTATCCGGGCGGCGCCATCATGCCGGTGTACGACGCACTGGTCGGCTCGAAGCTGCGTCATATCCTCGTGCGCCATGAACAGGGTGCGGCGCTGGCGGCGGTCGGTTACGCGCGCGCCAGTGGTCGCGTCGGCGTGTGCATGGCGACCAGCGGCCCCGGCGCGACCAACCTGCTGACCGGCATCGCCGATGCGTACCTGGATTCGGTGCCGATGGTCGCCATCACCGGCCAAGTGCCCACGCATCTGATGGGCACCGACGCGTTCCAAGAGGTCGATGTGTTCGGCATGTCGCTGCCGATCGTGAAGCACAGCTTCGTCGTGCGCCGCACCGAGGACATCGTCGCGACCGTGCGCGAAGCCTTCGCGATCGCCGCCGAAGGCCGCCCCGGGCCGGTGCTGATCGATCTGCCGAAAGACGTGACCGTGGGTCGCGCGAAAGCACGACCGAGCACGCGCATCGAACAGCATCCGGGTGCGCCGCATGGCCGCGACATCGCGCAGGCGCGGGCGTTGCTGGCAGCCGCGCAACGCCCGGTGATCTATGCCGGCGGCGGCGTCGGCATCGCCCATGCGGAAGCCGCCCTGCAGAAGTTCCACCACATCACGCGCGCACCCGCGGTGTGCACGCTGAAGGGCCTCGGCGGCGTCGATGCCAACGACCCGTTGTATCTCGGCATGCTCGGCATGCACGGCAATCAGGCCGCGAATTTCGCGGTGGACGAAGCCGACCTACTGATCGTCGTCGGCGCCCGTTTCGATGATCGTGCCACCGGCAAGCTCGATACCTTTGCGCCGAAGGCGCAGGTCATCCATCTCGATGCCGACGCCGCCGAGATCGGCAAGCTGCGTCGTGCCGATGTTTCGCTGCACGGCGACCTGGTGCGCAGCCTCGATGCGCTCGCCATGCCGCTGAAGATCGACCCGTGGCGCGCGCACTGCCAGGGCTTGCGAGCCAAGCATGCATGGCGCTACGACGCGCCCGGCGAGGACATCTACGCACCCTTGCTGCTGAAGCAACTGAGCGACCTCGGCGGACCGGAGATGATCGTCAGCTGCGACGTCGGCCAGCACCAGATGTGGGTGGCGCAACACTGCCGCTTCGCGCGCATCAGCCATCACCTGTCCAGTGCCGGACTGGGCACGATGGGCTTCGGCCTGCCCGCAGCGATCGGCGCCAAGCTCGCCTGTCCTGGGGCGCCCGTGGTCTGCGTCAGCGGCGACGGCTCGATCATGATGAACATCCAGGAACTGGCGACGCTGTTCCGCTACGGCATTCCGGTCAAGATCGTGCTGCTCGACAATGCCGGGCTTGGCATGGTGCGGCAATGGCAGACGCTGTTCTTCAACGATCGCCACAGCGAAGTCGATCTCTCCGACAACCCGGACTTCGCCGAATTGGCGCGCGCCTTCCGCATTCCGGCCGCGACCATCACCCGTCGCGACGAGGTCGACGGCGCCTTGCGTACCTTGCTGGATGCACCCGGCGCCTTCCTGCTGCACGTGAAGATCGATGCCAAGGCCAACGTCTGGCCGTTGGTGCCGCCGGGCAAGTCGAACGCGCAGATGATCGAGGCACAGGCGTCATGACAAAGCTTCATGAACCGGATCGGACAATCCACTTGACAGCACTACACGACCAAACATAGCTTCGGACCCATGATGAATTTCCGCGCCACGATCAAGCAGATCGCGCACACCGCTCCGGTGTCGCCGATCGTTGCCGTCGTCGCGAAGCTCGTTGCGCTCGTACTCGTACTCGTACTCATTACGCCCTCACCGGAGCGGGACGAGTGCTTGACCTGACGCAATAAGACACCGAATCAGGATCCAGACCGAAACCCCCGCTCCGAAAGGACGCGGGGGTTTCGCGTTTTGGGCCCAGGCAAATCAGATCGAACACCTACACACCGGACGGAGAAGCACGATGAACGACAACCACGCACTGGGACTGGTCCTGAGCCGCAGCGAAGGCGCACTGTTGCGCCTGCTCGGCACCGTGCAGCGCCGCGGCTTCGAGATCGCCGGCCTGAGCACGCAGCCGCGCGATGCCGACACCTGGATCGTGCTGATGCAGCTCAGCTCCTCGCGCGACGTGCAGACGCTGAAGCGTCAGGTCGAAAAGCTCTACGACGTCGTCGGCTTCCTCGACACCGAAACCCAACCGCGCCGCCTGCCGCAGCTCGCGGCCGTCGCCTGAACCCTGACCCGAGGCCTTCGCCATGTCCTTCAAAGCCACCCAATACATCTGGCACAACGGCCACTTCGTTCCCTGGCAGGAGGCGAAGATCCACGTGCTCTCGCACGGCCTGCACTACGGCTCGTCGGTGTTCGAGGGCATTCGCGCCTACGCGACACCCAAGGGCACCGCGATCTTCCGCCTCACCGATCATCTCGAGCGCATGTACGAATCGGCGCGCATCCACCGCATGAACATTCCTTACGGACTCGGTGACCTGCACGAGGCCTGTCGCCAGATCGTGCGCAACAATCGCCTGACCAAGGGCGCCTATCTGCGACCGATCGCCTATCGCGGCATGATCGGCTACTCGCTGGCACCGAACCCGGACGCGCCGGTCGAGGTCGCGATCGCGGCGACCGAGATGGCGGCATTCCTCGGCAACGAGGCGCTGGAAAAAGGCGTCGATGCCTGCATCTCGTCTTGGCAACGACCGGCCGCGAACACTTTGCCGGTGTCGGCGAAGGCCGGCGGCAATTATCTCAGCAGCCAGCAGATCAGCATGGAGGCCGCGCGCCACGGCTATCACGAAGGCATCGCGCTCAATGTCGACGGCATGCTCAGCGAAGGCGGCGGCGAGAACCTGTTCCTGGTCAAGAAGGGCGTGCTGTACACCCCACCGACCGGCGCGGCCATCCTTGCCGGCATCACCCGCGACTCGATCCTGCATCTCGGCCGCCAACTCGGCTACGAGGTGCGCGAGCAGGCGCTGCCGCGCGAAGCGCTCTACGTCTGCGACGAAGCCTTCTTCACCGGCACCGCCTGTGAGATCACGCCGATCCGCTCGATCGACGGATTGACCATCGGCAACGGCAGCCGCGGCCCGATCACCGCCGAGATCCAGGATGCGTTCTTCGGCCTGTTCAACGGCAGCACGCACGATGCCTGGGGCTGGCTCGAGCACGTCGGCGGCGGCGAGATCGAAGTCCACCACGACCTCGCCACCGCGCTCGCATGACGGATCCGGCGGCCACCGTCGCAACCGTATCGCCCTCCCCGGCGACGGTGGCCGCCGACTATCTCGGTCGCGTGCTCAAGGCCCGCGTCTACGACGTCGCCATCGAATCGGCGCTGGAACGCGCACCGCGCCTGTCGAAACGACTCGGTGCGCTGGTGCTGCTGAAACGCGAGGACCAGCAACCGGTGTTCTCGTTCAAGCTGCGTGGCGCCTTCAACAAGATCGCGACGCTCGATGCGACGGCGCGTGCGCGCGGCGTCATCTGCGCCTCCGCCGGAAATCATGCGCAAGGCGTCGCCCTCGCGGCGCGCCGACTCGGTCTGCGCGCGGTGATCGTGATGCCGACGACGACGCCGCGCATCAAGATCAATGCCGTGGCCGACCTCGGCGGCGAGATCGTGCTGCACGGCGACGACTTCGATGCCGCCTACGCGCGTGCACGCGAGATCGAGCGTCGCGACGGCCTCAGCTTCGTGCATCCATTCGACGACCCGGACGTGATCGCGGGACAAGGCACGATCGCGATGGAGATCCTGCGCCAGCGCCATGGCGACGAGATCGGCTGCATCATCGTGCCGGTCGGCGGCGGCGGGCTGATCGCCGGCATCGCCGCGTACACCAAGGCGCTGTACCCGCACATCCGCATCATCGGCGTCGAATCCGAGGATGCACCGACCCTGCACGCCGCGCTTGCCGCCGACCGACCGGTGCGGCTGCCGCGCGTCGGCGTGTTTGCCGACGGCACGGCCGTGCGCGAGATCGGCCACGCGACCTTTCGCATTGCGCGCGACTTCGTGGATGAAGTCGTGCTCGTCTCGACTGACGAGATCTGCGCGGCGGTCCAGGACATCTTCGAGGACACCCGCGTCGTTGCCGAGCCTTCGGGCGCGCTGGCCGTGGCCGGACTGAAGCGCTGGCTGCAGACGAATGAGGCCGGCGAGCGCGCCTGCGTCGCCATCGTCAGTGGCGCCAACATGGGCTTCGATCGATTGCGCCATGTCGCCGAGCGCGCCGACCTCGGCGCCGATCGCGAAATGCTGCTGGCGGTCACGATTCCGGAAGTGCCGGGCAGCTTCAAGCGCTTCTGCGAAGTCGTCGGCACGCGTGCGGTGACCGAGTTCAACTACCGCTACAGCGATGCCGGCGCGGCGCACATCTTCGTCGGTCTCGCAATCGACCCCGGCAGCGACGACCGCGCGCACGTGGTGCAGGCGATTCGTGCCGCCGGGCTTGCGGTCGATGACCTCAGCCGCAACGAGATGGCCAAGCTGCATGTGCGCTACATGGTCGGCGGCAAGGCCGCGGGCATCACCGACGAGCGCCTGTTCCGCTTCGAGTTCCCGGAACGTCGAGGTGCACTGCTGAAGTTCCTCGACGCCATCGGGACCGACTGGAACATCAGTCTGTTCCACTACCGCAATCACGGCTCCGACCACGGGCGCGTGCTCGCCGGCATCCAGGTGCCCCCGGAAACTTCGGACGCATTCGCGCAACACCTCGCCGAACTCGGCTACCCGCATGTCGAGGAAACGGCGAATCCGGCTTATCGCGCTTTCCTCTGAGGTGGCCCGCAACCTGACCGCCGAGCGCACGTCGCCCGGATTTCATGTCAGCCTATCGGCACTTTCCGGAGTTTCCGCCATGTATCGCGCCACCCGCATCCTGATCGCCCTCGTCGCATTGCTGATCGGCAGCACCGTCAGCGCCCAAGCCACCCGGACCTGGGTGTCCGGCGTCGGCGACGACGCCAATCCCTGCTCGCGCACCGCACC
>DATMVT010000063.1:0-11192 GCA_035562895.1 Patescibacteria group bacterium
TGCAGCGCGGTAGTTGTCCTGCATCGGGTAGACGCGGGCGTAGGCCGCGAACGCCAGTGCAGCCAGCAGCGCGAAGCCGGCGAAGAAGAACATCAGGAATGCGTTCTCGGTCCAGCCTTGCGCGGTGATCCAGCCGATCACGTCCGGGTGGCGCACGGTCGCGTTGGTCAGCAGCACCCACAGCCCGCCGAACGTGCTCGTCAGATACCAGAACGCCATGATCACGCCCTTCATCGCCATCGGTGCCTGGCTGTAGGCAAACTCGAGCGCAGTCGCGGAAACCAGCACCTCGCCGAGGGTCAGCAACAGGTAGGGCACGGCCTGCCACGCGATCGATACCTGGTCGCCACCATCGATCCACAGTTGCAGCACGCCGGCGACGATCCAGGACAAGCCCGAGATCGCGATGCCCCAGCCCATGCGCCGCAGCGCGGTCACCCGGAAACCGATCCGCGTCAAGGCCGGATACAGCACCAGATTGTTGAACGGGATCAGCAACATCACCAGCAGCGGGTTCAGCGCCTGCATCTGCGCGGCGTCCTGGATCAGCCAGCTCGGCCACCACCAGGTGTCGTGCGGAATCAGCATGGCGCGACCCTGGATGATCCAGGTCGAGGCCTTCTGGTCGAACAACGACCAGAACGGCGTCACCAGCGCGAACACGATCAGGATGCGCAGCACCGCACGCACGCCCGCGATCGCCTCGTCCGGATGCGCACCGATCGCACGCGACAACTGCAAGGAGGCGCCGTAGCCGATGCCGGCGATCAGCACGCCGAGCGCGAGACAGGCGGTGATCACGAAGCCCCAGCCGCTCGGCCAATACGCGGCACCGGTCGCCCAGGACAGCAGCATCACGACCGCCACCGCGATCGCGACCCCGGCCACTGCCGTGCCCGCGCCGCTGCCGTGGCGCAGCAGTGCCGTGCGTACCACCGACAGGAACGAGTCCGGGTCCGCGCCCGAGGGCGGCACATTGACGTACTCGCGCCGACCCATCCAGAAGATCACCGTGGCGATGAACATCAGCACGCCGGGGATGCCGAAGGCCCAGGCCGGCCCGAGGTGGCGCAGGAACAACGGCGCCAGCAGCGATGCGAAGAACGAGCCGAAGTTGATGATCCAGTAGAACGCGTCGAATACCAGCTTGGCCTTGCTCTTGTTGCTCTGGTCGAACTGGTCGCCGCAGTAGCTCACCACCAGTGGCTTGATGCCACCGGAACCGAGCGCGATCAGGAACAACCCGGTGTAGAAGCCGGTCGCGTTCGACTCGAACAACGCCAGGCACGCATGACCCGCGCAGTAGATCAGGGAGAACCACAGGACGGTGTTGTACTTGCCGAAGAAACGATCGGACAGCCAGCCACCGAGCAACGGGAAGAAATACACGCCGATCACGAAACTGTGGAACAAGTCCTTGGCGGCGCCTTCGCGACCAGCCTGGTCGGGCAAGTAGCCGAGCAGCACCGAGCTGATCAGGAACGGCACCAGGATGTTGCGCATGCCGTAGAAGCTGAAGCGTTCGCAAGCCTCGTTGCCGACGATGTACTTGATCTGGGACGGCATCTTGCCGCTGGCAGGACTGGCTGTGCTCATCGCGCACCACGATTGGAAAACGGCCCGCGAGTGTAGACATGATCGCGGGGGCCGCCTACCCGCTCCGTCCGCGTCGGCCGTGAAGACCGCCTTCACGAATGCGAATAAGATCATCGGGCTTCCACGCGATCCGAGACCGTCATGCCCATCCGCGCCATCCGCTTCGACCTCGCGCCGGTCGATCCCGAGTTCGACCACCCGCGCCCCGATCGCCTGATCGCCGGAAATCCGCAACGCACGACATGGAACCACTACACGAACGCATCGGGCGACGTGTTCGCGGGGATCTGGTCCTCGGAAGTCGGCGCCTGGCGCATCGCCATGGGCGAACGCGAGGACGAACTGTTCTTCGTCACTGCGGGGCGTTGTCGCCTGACCGCTGATGACGGCCATGCCGTGGAATGCGCAGCCGGCCAGTCCCTGGTGATCCCGGCCGGCTTCAATGGCGTGTTCGAGGTCCTGGAGCCGTTGACCAAGCACTACCTGATCGTCGACCGCCGGCCCTAGGCCGAGACTGCCGCGCGAACATCGTTCTTTGTGAACTGCATCACATTTTGTTGTGCCTTGCGACTGCTGCGCGCAGACTGCGGCGGCAGGGGGAACACAATTGCTTTCCCGAAAGGGGAAGGGGGAACTGTGAAAGCAACGCTTCCGCTGGCCGCCTTGGCCATGTTCTTCATCACGCCTGTCGTCTTCGCCGATTGCCCGCCGGCCGAACAGGCGGCGCTTGAAAAATTCGACCGCGACTGGGGAGACGCCGGTCAAGCAGGAGACGCGGCCGCACTCGGTCGGATTTTGGCCGACGATTTCCGTGATCTCACGCCCGGTGACGGCTTGAACAAGGCCGAGTCGATCGCGGCGACGATGAAGTCGAACGCCGACAACAAGGCCAATCCGAATCCGGCCAAGGCCATGCCGGACCACTACTTGATCCAGTGCTCGGCCAACAGCGCGACGATCACGCACCGCACGGCATTCAGCGGCAAGGATGCCGACGGCAAGTCCTGGACCGACTATCGGCGCAGCATCCATGTGCTCGAGAAGCGCGGCGGCCAGTGGCAAGTGGTCAGCACGCTCGGATCGCCGCTCGGCGATGGCGACACCTTGCGCTATCTCGAACTCGACTGGTCCGCGGCCGATCTGCGCGGCGATGCGTCCTGGCTGGAACAGAACCTGGCCGACGACTTCAGCGGCGTCAGCAACCGCACCGGCAAGATGTCGACAAAATCCGAGGAAATCGCCGACATGAAGGCGGGCACGATGAAGTACACGATGGCCGAGACCAGCAACCTCGGCGTGCGCAGGCACGGCGACGTCGCGGTCGTGACCGGCCACTATCACTATGCCGGCACGAACGCGAAGGGTGAAGCCGTCGATCGCAAGATCGCCTTCACCGACACCTGGAAGAAGGAAGACGATCGCTGGCTGGTCTGGGCCTCGCAAGGCACCCTGATCACGGAATAGCCGCGCGCACGTCAGCCGCGACGATGGGTCGCGGCTGATGTCGCCATTCGCGCTTGGAACCTGCGTGCCTCCCACGCCAGCAGGCGCCAGGCGACATCGAGCAGCACCGCCGTCGCGAAGCCGACCACGACGCCACCGAGCACCAGCGCATTCATGCTGCTCGCGAGTCCGGCATCGACCGCGCCGTACCCGGTTCGCGCGATCAGCCACAGTCCGACTTCATGCGTCAGCAGATACAACGGCGCGATCGTCAGCGGATTGGTGATCATCTGCAGCGCCACCATCACGGTCAGGTTTCCACGCACCAGGATGGCCGCGAACAAGGCCAGAAAGATCTGCAAGCCATAGGTCGGCATGAAGGCAAGGACGCTGCCGACGTACAACGCCGGCCAAACGTGCTCGCGCTTGAATGACCACAGGAACGGCCTTGAACGAGCGGCCTCCGCGAAGCGACGGATGACCGGATAGCGCGCGACGTTCGCGCGCCTCGGCAGCAGGCGGAGCATCTTCTTCAAGCGCTTGCGTCGTCGCAACCACTGCTGGCGGATGGCGGTATGCGGCATCGGACGATCTGTGAATTCGGTAAGACATCCTAGCGCCGACGCGGTCACCGCAACGGTGCCACGGTTGCGCCGCGCGCCCGCCACGGGTTCGGGCACAATGTCGGCTTCCCGGCCTGGTGCAACGACATGTCCGCAATCCCGTATCGGCTGCACAGCCCTGTCTTCAGCCGCAGCATGATCGGTCTGTGCGTGCTCGTGTTTCTCGCCCAAGGCCAGATGTCCGAGGCGCTGATGATCCATGGCGCGCTGTGGCCGCTCGGCCCGGACTTCGCGCTTTGGCAGCTGATCAGCTACGGCTTCCTGCATGGCGGCCTGACCCACTTGCTGTTCAACATGCTCGGACTGCACATGTTCGGCGGCGATGTCGAACGCATCATCGGTCCATCGCGTTTCGCGCTGCTCTATGTCGCGAGCGTCGTGTGCGCGGCACTCGCGCAGCTTGCGGTCAATGCGATCACGGGATCGCCGTGGCCGACGGTCGGCGCATCCGGCGGACTGTTCGGGGTCATGCTGGTGTTCGCGCTGTTGTTCCCGAAGGCCAAGATCGTGCCGCTGATCCCGCCGATCCCGATGCCGGCCTGGCTGTTCGTGATGCTCTATGCCGGCGTCGAGTTGTGGATGGGCGTCACCGGCACGATGCAGGGCGTCGCCCATTTCGCGCACCTCGGCGGTCTGGTCGGTGGCCTTCTGGTGTGGCTCTACTGGCGGGCGGAGTTCGCTCGACGCAGGCCATGAATGCCGACGGCGGATTGACGTCCGTCATGCGCCCGGGCCTTGAACGCATTACGATCCGGCCATGAACACGGCGCAACTGGACTGGCGCGAATCCGGAACGGGTGAAGCAGTGCTGCAGGTCCGCGGCGCCTGCACGATGCAACACCTGCCCGAACTGCTGGCACGCATCGAAGCACTGCGGCGCACGCCGTCGCAACTGGACCTGTCGGGGCTCGACATGCTGGATTCGGCGGGCGCCCTGGTGCTGCTGCGCCTGCTCGATCGCCAACGTCGTTATCGCGATGCCCTGGCGCGGATCGTCGATGCCCGCCCGGCCCATCAGGCGCTGCTCGCGCTCGTCGCCGAGCGCGTCGGCGTCGAACCGGTTCCGGAACGAGCGCGCAGCAGCGGACGCGAATGGCTGATCAAGTTCGGCGAAGCGGCCAGCGGCTTCGCAGAACATGCCTGGCAGCTCGCCGCGTTCTTCGGCACGGTCAACCTCGGCTTTTGGGCGATCCTGACCGGCAAGCGCAAGTTGCGCATGACGTCGGTGGTGCACCACATGGAGCGCACCGGACTCGATGCCGTACCGATCGTGTCCCTGCTCTGCTTCCTGGTCGGCGCCGTCGTCGCGTTCCTTTCGGCGACCGCCCTGCGCGATTTCGGCGCCTCGATCCTGACCGTCGAGATCGTGTCCGTGAGCTTCCTGCGCGAATTCGGCGTGCTGCTCTCGGCGATCCTGGTCGCCGGCCGTTCGGGCAGTGCATTCACGGCCGAAATCGGTTCGATGCGCAGCCGCGAGGAAATCGATGCGATCCAGGCGCTGGCGCTGGACCCGATCGAACTGCTGGTGATTCCGCGCCTCGTCGCGCTGCTGGTGATGCTGCCGGTCCTGGCCTTCCTCGCCATGCTTGCCGGCATTACCGGTGGCGCTCTGGTCGGTGCGATGGCGCTGGATATCTCACCGACCATGTTCCTGGTCCGGATGCGCGACACCACCGAGCTTTACTACCTGTGGCTCGGCCTGATCAAGGCGCCGGTTTTCGCCTTCCTGATCGCGTGCATCGGCTGCCTCGAGGGACTCAAGGTCTCGGGCAGTGCCGAATCGGTCGGCCGCCACACCACGTCGTCGGTCGTGCAATCGATCTTCCTCGTCATCGTCTTCGACGCCTTGTTCGCGGTGCTGTACATGCAGATGGATCTGTAACGATGACGACGGCGACCCAGGACGACGTCATCTCGGTGCGCGGTCTCGGCAACCGCTTCGGTACGCAGGTCGTGCACGAAGGGCTGGATCTGGACGTTCGACGCGGCGAAGTGCTCGCGGTGATCGGTGGCTCCGGTGCCGGCAAGTCGGTGCTGTTGCGATCGATCATCGGGCTGCAGGAACCCACCGCTGGTCAGGTACAGGTGCTCGGCACCGACTTGCGCAATGCCGAACCCGCGGTGCGGGCAGCGGTCGAGCGTCGCTGGGGCGTGATGTTCCAGGACGGCGCCCTGTTTTCCTCGCTGACCGTGCTCGAGAACATCAAGGTGCCGATGATCGAGCACCAGACCCTGCCGCTCGACCTGATGGACGAACTGGCACGCCTCAAGATCGCGCTGGTGGGTCTGCCTGCGGACGCCGCGCACAAGGTGCCGAGCCAGTTGTCCGGCGGCATGCGCAAGCGCGCCGGCATCGCGCGCGCGCTCGCGCTGGATCCCGAAATCCTGTTTCTGGACGAACCCACGTCCGGACTCGACCCCCTCGGCGCCGCGGGATTCGACGAGTTGATCGTGACCCTGAAGCGCAGCCTCGACCTCACCGTGTTCCTGGTGACCCACGATCTCGATTCGATCTTCACCTGCTGCGACCGCGTCGCGGTGCTGGTCGATCGCCACGTGGTCGCGGTCGACACGCCGGCGCGGATCAGTGAGCATCCGCATCCGTGGATACAAGCCTGTTTCCGCGGACCGCGCGGACGCAGTGCCGAACATGCGCTGGGCCTGCGCGCGCAAGGAGCCTGAATGGAAACACATGCCCGCTACTTCCTGATCGGTCTGTTCTCGCTGGTCGTGACCATCGCCCTGGTGCTGTTCGTGTTGTGGCTCGGCAAGCTGCAACTGGATCGCGAGTACCAGGAATACGACGTGCGCTTTCACGAATCGGTGACGGGACTGACCGTGGGCGGCATCGTGCAGTACCACGGCATCCAGGTCGGCGAAGTGCGCCGACTGAGCCTCGATCCGAAGGATCCGCGCGAGGTGCGCGTGCGCATCCGCGTCACCGCCGATACGCCGATCAAGACCGACACCAAGGCGCAACTCAGCTACACCGGATTGACCGGTGTCGCCGTCGTGGAGATGTTCGGTGGCACGCCGGAGGCGCAGTTGCTGCGCGAGGTCGACACGCGCCACGCGCCCGAAATCGACACGGTGCCGTCCACCTTGAGTCAATTGATGAGCGGCGGCAGCGGCGCCATGCTCAGTGCCCAGGAAGTCATGGCACGCATCGCCGAGATGCTGAACGACGAGAACCTGCGCCGGGTCTCGACCTTGCTCGACAATCTCGCCGTCGTCAGCAACGAACTGAAGGACGATTACCCCTCGTTGCGCGAAGCCTTGGCGGATGCACGCGTGCTCGAGCAGCGCCTGAGTTCTGCAGCGAAGCGCACCGACGACCTGCTCGCGCAACTGCAACAAGACGTTTCATCGCAAGAGGGCCGTCCGGGTCTGATCGATGAAACGCGCAGCGCAGTCGCCGAGATCCGCACCGCGGCGCGCGAGGTCGATGCCTTCGCCCAGATCGGAAAATCGACCTTCGGCAGTCTCGATGCGCAATCCCGCAACGAACTCGCGACCACGTTGCAGGCACTTCAGCAAGCCAGCGAGAATCTGGTGCGCATCACGCAACGCTTTGATCAAGGCCCCGCCGATTATGTGCTGGGTGGCGAGTCCCTGCCCGTCTACACGCCGGAGAAGAAGCAATGAGCCGTCTCGCCCTGCTCGGTCTCGGCCTCTCGCTGCTCTCCGGCTGCACGCTGATCCAGCGCCCGGAGCCGCTCACGACCGTTCAGCTCTCGCTCGCAGACGCCGACCTTGCTTGGCCCGTCGCGATCGCACCCGCGAACGTCGAAGCCACATCGGCGCTGCGCAGCAACCGCGTGCTCGTCATCGATGGCGCCGTGCTGATGCAGCACGAAGGATTGCGCTGGGTCGACACGCCCGTCGTGATGCTCGCGGACCAATTGCGCGTCATGCACGCACGCACGCGCGAATCGACCGCGTCGATCGCGTCGCTGGACCTGTGGCTGAGCGAATTCAACGTGCGAGTCGAAGCAGACCGTTCACGAGAAGTCGCGGTCAGTGCCCATGGCACGCTGCGCTGCACGGCATCGGATCGCTCGATCGCCATTGCCCCTGCGTCGGCACGCACCGATCGGTCCGGCGACGATCCGCAAGCGCTGGCCGATGCGTTCGCCCGCGCCAGCGCCGAAGTGCTCAAGGCGTTGTTGAGCGAGGCGGCGACTTCGTCCGCCGGCTGCGCCCAGCCTTAGGAGATCAGCCGTTCTGCGGCGTCGACGCGGGCGCCGTGCCGCTGTCCGTCTTGCCCGGTTCGCCGGTGTCATCGGACTTGCCGGTCTTCTTGCGCAGTTTTTCTTCCTTCTTCTTCTTCTGCGCCAGCTCTCGCTGCTTCTTTGCAAACGCGTAATTCGGTGCGGCCATCGCTGATTCCCCTGGGTGGCGAATTGAAATTCGGCGGTCATCGTCTCACGCCAGCGCTCGCACAGATAGAGCACGCGTGTTCGCGGCCTCCGTTCAGAACGGCCTGACCGGCCATCCATCACGTCACGAATAGCGCCGTCTCCGTGATCGACGACGCATCCGGATTGCGAGTAACCGTGATGTGACGCCGCTGCGCCTGCCTGGCACGACGTGTCGTTCCGACCCCATCACTCAACCGGAGCCTTCCATGAACCGCATCGCCATCGTCCTCGCCGCCATGATCCTCGCCCTCGTCACCACTTCGGTTTCCGCCGGTGACGCATCGAGTCAGTGCCAACTGCAACTCGTCGACGCCGAACAGGGCATCGAGGCCTTGATCTGCACGCCGACCACCGATTCGGCGACGCCATCGGTGGTCGATGGGACGGGCAAGGAAATCATGATCGAAGACCTGTCCATCCAGGGTGACGTCGGCAGCATCGGGGTCGCACTTTGACGCTCCGTTCGGCGGGTCCCTCATGGCCGGACACAGCGCGCCGATCTATCGCAACCGCTGATTGATCTTGTCGAGCGCCGCCTTGCCGGGATTGAGGTCTTTGGCGGTGAGGCTGTTGAGGGGTGCGTCGATGGTGTTCAGGTGTTCGTGCAGGTCGCGCGAGGCATTGTCGACGTACAGCAGGCCGGTGACGACTTCGCCTTCGGCCTGGTGCTTGGTGATGTAGTTCATCGCGCCGATCTTGTCGTTCGGATCGTAATCGCGATGCAGCTTGCGCAGCAGCAGGGTCGTGCCGTCATGTTGCTCGACCTCGATGACTTGGCCTTCGGCGTAGTCGACGACGATTTCCTGCCGGGTGGAAATGAAGTCGATGCGATTCACCGCCTCGTTGTGCTCGCGCACGTAGTCGTAGCTCTTGGTACTGCCCGGGTGGTTGTTGAAGGCGACGCAGGGGCTGACGACATCGATGAACGCGGCGCCCCGGTGCGCGATCGCGGCCTTGATGATCGGCACCAACTGCTTCTTGTCGCCCGAGAATCCGCGCGCGACGAAGGTCGCGCCCATCTGCAGCGCCAGGCTGACGGTGTCGATCGGGGAGTCGGAATTGACCACGCCCTTCTTCGACTTCGAGCCCTGGTCCGCCGTCGCCGAGAACTGGCCCTTGGTCAGTCCGTAGACGCCGTTGTTCTCGAGGATGTAGACCATGTTCACGCCGCGACGCATCACGTGCGCAAATTGGCCGATGCCGATCGAGGCGGAATCGCCGTCGCCGGACACGCCGAGATAGAGCAGCGAGCGATTCGCCAGATTGGCACCGGTCAGCACCGAGGGCATGCGCCCATGCACGGTGTTGAAGCCATGCGAGTTGCCGAGAAAATAGTCCGGTGTCTTCGACGAGCAGCCGATGCCCGAAAGCTTGGCGACGCGATGCGGCTCGACATCCATCTCCCAACAGGCCTGGATGATCGCGGCCGAGATCGAATCGTGGCCACAACCCGCGCACAACGTCGACACGCGTCCTTCGTAATCGCGGCGGGTACGGCAGACCTTGTTCTGCGCAAGACTGGGATGGTGCAGCTTCGGTTTGGCGAGATAGGTCATGACCGGCTCCCGGCACGCATCTGCTCGGCGATGGCGTGGGTGATGAATCGTGCGGTGATCGGCGTGCCGTCGTAATGCAGGATCTTCGGCAGGCGGCTCGGTGCGATCTCCAGTTCGGTGATCAACATGCCGCGCAATTGCGCATCGCGATTCTGCTCGACGACGAAGACGCTGTCGTGGGCATCGATGAACTCGACGACGCTGTCCGGGAACGGAAAGGCCCGCAGTCGCAAAGCATCGAGATGCATGCCCATCGCTTCCAGCGCCTCCAGCGCCTCGTCCATCGCGGGACTGGTCGAACCGAAATAAAGCACGCCGAATCGCGTCGGTGAAGCCGCCGGACGAATCACCGGCTGCGGGACCAGGGTCTTGGCGGTCTCGAGCTTCTTCAGCAGGCGATGCACGTTGTACAGATAATCCGGACCCGTCTCGGAATACTGCGCATAAGCATTGCGCGTGGTCCCGCGAGTGAAGAATCCGCCCTTGCTCGGATGCGTCCCCGGATAGGTGCGGAACGGAATGCCGTCACCGTCGACATCGAGATAGCGCCCGAAGTCGCGACCGGCATCGAGTTCATCGGCCGTCATCACCTTGCCGCGATCGTATTCGCGCGTGTCGTCCCAGTCGAAAGGCGCACACAGGCGCTGATTCATGCCGATGTCGAGGTCGGTCATCACGAACACCGGCGTCTGCAGGCGATCGGCCAGATCCAGGGCCGCGGCCGAATGGTCGAAGCATTCCTTCGGATCTTCCGGAAACAGCAGGATGTGCTTGGTGTCGCCGTGCGACGCGTAGGCACAGGAGACGATGTCGGCCTGCTGCGTGCGCGTCGGCATGCCGGTGGACGGCCCGCCACGCTGGACATTGATCAGCGTCATCGGAATTTCGGCGAAGTAGGCGAGACCGAGGAACTCGGTCATCAGGGACACGCCCGGGCCCGACGTCGTCGTGAACGCGCGCGCCCCGTTCCAGCCCGCACCGACGACCATGCCGACCGAGGCGATCTCGTCCTCGGCCTGCACGATCGCATAGCGGTTCTTGCCGGTGTCCGGATCGACGCGCAGCTTCTGGCAATACGACTGGAACGCCTCGGCGAGGGAACTCGATGGCGTGATCGGATACCACGCACAGACGGTGGCACCGCCGTAGACGCAGCCCAGCGCGGCGGCGGTGTTGCCATCGACGAAGATGCGATCGCCGACCTGGTTCGAGCGCCGCACCGTCAGGCCGATCCGACCGATGTGTTTCGTCGCATGGTCGCGCCCGAGGTGCAGCGCCTGGACATTCGAATCGAGCAGCTTTTCCTTGCCCTTGTATTGCTCGGTGAACAATTGCTCGATCACCGCCGGCTCGATGTCCAGCATCACCGACAAGGCACCGACATAAAGGATGTTCTTGAACAACTGGCGCTGGCGCGCATCGGAATACGTGGCGTTGCAGATCTCGGTCAGCGGCATCCCGATCACGGTGATGTCGCTGCGGAAGCGCGACGCCGGCAGGGGCTTGCTGCTGTCGTAGAACAAATAGCCGCCGGGCTCGATCTCCTTGAGGTC
>DATMVT010000064.1:0-11044 GCA_035562895.1 Patescibacteria group bacterium
GCAGTTCCTCAGCAAGGCCCAGGTCTGGCAGCTGACTGAAATCGTCGACCAACTGAATATCCCGGTGTTGTCCTACGGCCTGCGCACGGATTTCCAGGGTGAACTGTTCGAAGGCAGCCAGTACCTGCTGGCTTGGGCCGATTCGATCAGCGAGATCAAGACCATCTGCCATACCGGCCGCAAGGCGACGATGGTGGTTCGCGTCGACGAACACGGCCGCGCCTTGACCCAGGGCGCCCAGGTCGAGATCGGCGGCAATGATCGCTACGTCTCCGTGTCGCGCGCCGAGTTCAAGCGCGTGTTCCGCGGCGAGGCCGAGATTTTGCTGAAGCAACCGGAACTGCCGCTCGAACCCTGAACACACGAACGGCCCCGAAGGGCCGTCGTGGGTCTGCGTGATGCGTTGAGGATCAGGCGACGAACAGCGCGCGGATCTTCTTGAACGCGTTCGCCTCGATCTGGCGGATGCGTTCGGCCGAGACGCCGTACTCGTCGGCCAGTTCCTGCAGCGTGGCCTTGTTGTCGGCCAGCCAGCGGCGGTTGACGATGTCGCGAGAGCGCTGGTCGAGTTTCTCCAGGCCATCACGCAACACGTCGACCTGATGGTCGCCCTCGTCCTGCGCCAGCAGGGCTTCGGCCGGACCCACCGTGGCGTCGACCAGAAACGCGACCGGCGACGGACGCGCATGTTCGTCGTCCTCGTTCGCGGGCGCATCGAACCCGATGTCGCGACCATTCAGACGCGCTTCCATCTCGCGCACGTCGGACGGATCGACCTTCAGTTCGCGGGCGACCGTGTTCACTTCCTCGTTGTTCATCCAGCCGAGGCGCTTCTTCGACTTGCGCAGGTTGAAGAACAGCTTGCGCTGCGCCTTGGTCGTCGCGACCTTGACGATGCGCCAGTTCTTGAGGATGAACTCGTGCATCTCGGCCTTGATCCAGTGCACCGCGAACGACACCAGTCGCACGCCCTGCTCGGGATCGAAACGCTTGACCGCCTTCATCAGGCCGATGTTGCCTTCCTGGATCAGGTCGGCCATGCCGAGGCCGTAACCCTGGTAACCGCGCGCGACATGCACGACGAAGCGCAGGTGCGCCATGATCAGCTGTTTGGCGGCCGCGGCGTCATTGTCGAGGCGCACGCGCCAGGCCAGATCCTGTTCTTCGGTCGCTTCCAGCATCGGAAAGCGGTTCACCGTGCCGATGTAGGCGTCCAGCGAACCCAGGGCGCTCGGAATCGGGAAGTTGCTGGTGATCAATGCTTGGGACATCGCGTCCTCCTTGGGGAGAAGAATTTAGCAGTCGGCCTATTGGAGTGCTAATCGGTCCGAAAGTTCAATTTTCAAGTGATTGATTTTCAAGCTGTTGACGATAGGAAACACGATCCGCACCACGCGCTTCGAGTCACTGACCGCTCAAGGATCGCAGTGACTGCGTGAAGAGAAGGAAAGGCCGTTCGCCCGTTGCAGGGGTTTGATGCGGTTGACCCGCGCCTTCACTGCGCCGGGCGCGGCGAGCGCATATCCTTGGCGTTCGCACCCTTGGAAGCCGAACCCTTGCGCAGCCGCCAGCCACCGTTCGATGTTTCCGGCGAACATTCGCCGTGGTGCATCCCGGGATGCTCGACCGCATGAGCGCGCTGCGCACGGCGGCGAAATGGGTCGCCTGGGCGGGATGCTGGCTGGTCCTGTTCGCGTCATCGCCGCTGCGGGCGCTGGACACCAGCCGCCCGCTCAATACCTTCACCCTGAGCCACTGGAACAGCGGCAGCGGGCTTGCCCACAACATGGTGATCGCCATCGCGCAAACGCCCGATGGCTATCTGTGGCTGGGCAGTTTCGAGGGTCTTTCGCGCTTCAACGGCTCGGAATTCGTGGTTTTCGATGACCGCACGCTGCCGCTGGCGGAAGCCAATGGCATCCGGGCACTCACCGTCGACAGCGCTGGCCGGCTCTGGGTGAGCAGTGCGCGCTCCGGTTTGCTGGCCTTCGATGCGCAAGGCTGGCAGCACTTCGGCAGTGCCGAGGGCCAGCCGTTCGAGCAGTTGATCGGCGTCGAAACCAGCAGCGACGGGTGGCTGTGGCTGATCGGCGAAGAGAACGGTATCGCCCGCTGGCGACCGGACCGGCCGGCGTTGCAGGTCGATCAGCGCAGCGGCCTGGCCCACGACAATGTCTACGTCACCCTGGCCGACGGACTGGGCGGTGTCTACGTCGGCTCCGCTGCCGGCCTGGATCACGTCACGGCGGCGGGCGAGGTCACGCCCTGGGGCAGCCAGCGTGGCCTGCCGCCGGGACCCGTGCGCAGCCTGCGGCGCGCACCCGACGGGGAAATCGCCGTCACCGTGGCCGGCCGGGTCGGCTGGATCAGCGACGAGGGCTTCCGCCCGCTGACCGGCGATCAGGTTCCGACGTCCGCGCAGCTGCTGCTTTACGACAGCGACGGCAGCTTGCTGATCGGCACCACCGACCAGGGGCTGTGGCGGGCGGGCGCGCATGGCATCGACCAGCTCGACCGTGACCACGGACTGCGCGGCAATCGGGTGGTGTCGTTGTTCGAGGATCGCGAAGGCAGCGTCTGGATCGGCTCCTCGGATGGCCTCTATCAGCTGCGCGACTTGCGCTTCACGACCATCGATCGTCGCCACGACATCGGCGAAGGATATGTCCGCGCGTTGTGGGAGCAACCCGCCGGCGTCCTCTGGATCGGCAGCACCGACGGCCTCTACCGCCGCGACGGCGAGACGGTCACGCGCTTTGGCCGCGACAACGGCTTGCCCAGCGATTCGATCCTGTCATTGGCGCACACCCCGCAGCACGGCCTGCTCGTCGGTACGTTCGGTGCCGGCGTGGCCCGCATCCGTGGTGACCGCGTCGAGCCGGTGCCGGGGACGCAACCACTCGCGGCGCTGCAGATCCGGGCGCTGTTGGCGCGCGCCGACGCCAGCCTGTGGATCGCCAGCAACAGCGGGCTGTTTCGCCTGGTCGGCGAGCAACTGACGCGATTCGATCGCGCCCAGGGATTGCCGCGCGATTTCGCGATGGCCTTGACCGAAGACCCGCTGGGCCGCCTGTGGGTAGGCACGTCCGGTGGTCTGGCGCGACTGGAAGGCGAGCGCTTCGAAGCCTATGGCAAGGCGCAAGGACTTCATGCCGAAGACGTGTTCAGCATTCACGGGCCGCCGTCGGGCGAACTCTGGATCGGCAGCAATCGCGGACTCAAACGCTACGTCGATGGACGCTTCGAGGACATCGTCGGCGACGATCCCGCCTTCAACCGCAGCCTGTTCCAGATTCTGGAAGATGCGCAGGGCAGCTTCTGGATCAGCAGCAACCGCGGCATCTTCCTGCTGCCCGCGACCGAGATCGCGGCGATCCGGGCGGGACGCAGCGGGCCCGTGCGCGTGCAACGCTTCGACCGCAACGATGGCCTGACCAATGAGCAAGCCAATGGCGCCTCGCAGTCCGCCGGTATCCGCCTCGCCGACGACAGCCTGCGATTCGCGACGGCCGAAGGCGTGGCTGCGATCATGCCGACACGCAACTACCCACGCCGTCCGGTCCAAGTCGACCCGGTGATCGAAGCGATCATCGTGGATGGGACGTCGATGGCCGTGGCCGCGGGCGGGACGCTGGCGGCCGGCATCCGGCGATTGGAGTTCCGCTATGTCGGCTTGACCCTGCTGACCCCCGAACGTGTGCGTTACCGCCATCGACTGATCGGTTTCGATGATCAGTGGGTCGATGCCGGCGGCCAGCGCGTGGCCGGCTACACCAACCTGGCGCCCGGGCGCTATCGCTTTGAAGTCGAGGCTCGCATCGGCAGCGTCACCCGGGTGCGGGAGATCGAATTCGCGATCGCGCCGCTGTGGTGGCAACGCCGGGCGGTACAGGCACTGGCGGGCGTCCTGCTGGTGATCTTGGCGGCAGCGATCTGGCGCAAGCGCACGGCGCAGCTGCTGCATCGCAGTCGCGAACTGGAGCGCCTGGTGGCCCTGCGCACGCACGATCTGCAGGCCAAGGCACTGGAGCTGGCGCAGGCCGATCGCGAGAAGGGCGCACTGGTCGTGAAGCTGCGCGACCAGTCCGAAGCATTCGAGCGCCAGGCGCGCGAAGACTGGCTCACCGGCTTGCCCGATCGACGTGCATTCGAGGAGCGGCTGCAGCAGCAGTTCGCTGCGACACAGGCAACCTCGGGCCGCCTGTCGGTGGCGATTGCCGACATCGACCACTTCAAGGACATCAACGACCGTCATTCGCATGCCGCCGGCGATCGCGTGCTCACCGCCATCGCCGAGGAACTGCGTACCGGTGCCGGCTCGGGCGCGGTGATCGCACGCTGGGGCGGCGAGGAGTTCATGCTGATGTTCCCGGGTTGCGATCGCGCGCAGGCCGTGGCGCGCTGCGAACAGCTTCGTCGCGCCATCGCCGCGCGTCGACCGTTCTTCGCCGATGGCGGGCCGGAGGGCGTGACTCTGAGCTTCGGCGTGGCCGAGCGCGACGCCGGGCACGATCGACCGGAGCGTTTGCTGAGCGAGGCCGACCAGCGCCTGTATCAGGCCAAGAACGCGGGCCGCAACTGCGTTCGCTAAGTCGACGCGTCGTCGACATTGCTGGCCGGTCTCGACATCACGTCCGGTCCAGATCCTGCACCTGCCAGCCCTCGTTGGCGAGCACGGGCAAGGGCAGATCCACGTGCCAGGGCACGGCGCTCGTCGCGATACCGAGATGAAAGGCCGAGGTCGACAGCAGATGGACATCGACCTCGGATCCGGGCGCGCGCCGCAAGGCCAAGGCGGCCAGTCGCTCGGGGAGCGCGCTGCCGTGGTCACGCTTGATCCAGGCCTCCTTGGCCACCCAGCGTTGCAGCAAGGTGTCGGTATCGAGCACGCCCTCGGCCTCGCCGATCGCGAGCAGCAAGGGCTCGAAGCGATGCAGGGCGTCGCGCGGACGGCGCTGCTCGAGATCGATGCCGACCGGCTCGTCGGCGCTGGCCACCGCAATCCAGTCGCCGCTGTGACTGAGCGAGAGCAGCGGCACGGATGCGCCGCCGATCACCGCCGGCGGCTGACCGCGTCGTTCCTGCAAGATCCAGTCGGCGGCATCGCCGCCACCGTGCTCGGCCAGCACTTCGCGCGCCAGCCAGCGTCCGGCGAGAAACTGGTCGCGCCGCGTGGCCACGTGCAGGCGCGCACAACGTTCGCGTTCGGAAGGCGACAGCCACGCCGCCGCGTCGGCGGGCGCACGCGCCATCACCTCGGCGATGGCCCTGACCCGCAGTCGCATCGCGGCCATGCTCAGGCCGCGCTCGACACGATGCGCACGCCGAGGCCGCTGGCCTCGTAGATGCGCTGGCCATCGACCCAGAGGCTGGCGTCGGCGAAGGCGAATTCGCCACGCTCGTCGCGACCGCGCGACGTGATTTCAATGGTCGTATGCACGGTTCGATGATGCGGCAACACCTGGCCACGATACTTCCAGCCGTGCGTGACAGCGACGGCGACGGTCTCGAAGCGCGGTTCGACCATGCCGGCACCAGCGCCTTGATGCAGCAGAAACGCCTGCAGCGCCTGCAGCATCGCCTCCAGCCCGAGCGAGCCCGGCTGCACCGGATCCTGGAAGAAATGCGCCTTGAAGAACCATTCGTCCGGGTCGACGTCCTTGACCGCGCGCAACTGCCCGAGCCCGGCCGCACCGCCCTCGGGCCAGACGCCTTCGATGCGATCGATCATGCGCAGCATCGGACCCGCGAGGCGCAGGGTCGGATGCGCGAAGAAGAGCGGGGGTTCGGCGTCGAGATCGACCGCCGCATGGCCGGCACGCGCCAGCAGCTCGCGCTGCGCCGGCGTGATCGGCAAGCCGGCCTGGGCGGCGAGCGCGGTCGGCGGGAAGAAGCCGAAGACGGTGCGCAGTTCGTACACCGGGCGACCATCGAGCGTGCAGGTGACGACGAAGGTCTCGATGATCATGCCGGCCGTCGCCGATACCGCGGTGAGCTCGACTTCGGTGCGCAAGGTTCCTGCGCCGCCGACCAGTTCGGCCAGCACCCGGCCTTCGCCATCGAGATTGCGGAAGCCGAGTTCGCCATCCACCGTCAGTGCCGATCCGACGTAACTCGACAGCCAGCCGCAGGGTTGCAGCACCGCTTCCAGCAACACCGCGAACGGCATGCGCCGGCCGCCGTTCTGGTCGAGATACCAGACCTCGTCCGGCACGTCGTATTCGGCGACGACGCGCGCCCCCGGCTGCATCACCCCGATCGGCCCGTGGACTTCGGCGATGCGACTGATGAAGTGGTAGGGCGGACTGGGCAGGCGCGCGACCCGGGTCGGGCCATCGAAGCGCCGGTACATCGGCCCGAACGCGTCGGACGGTCGGCCGAGCGCGCAAGCGATCAGGCTGCGGCGATCGAAGCGGAAGCCGTCGACGACCGGCGCGGAGTCATCGCGCGCATCGACGAGCGGCGCCGCGTCGTCCTGACCCGCATCGAGCGGCCAGTCCGGCACCAGCTGCAGCGCGACGCGGCGCGCATGGAACGCCTTGAGGCCATCGACCGTGCACAACAAGTCGGCATACAGCGTCGGTTCGGGCCCGGCACTGCGTTCCTCGACGAAGACTTCGGTGACCAGCCGCTGCGATTGCGGCGTGACCTGGCCGCGGCACTGCAGCCGATAGGCCAGATCCGGCACCGGCTGGAAGCGCCAGCCGTCGCGCTTCAGCGTGTAGCCAAGCGCCGCGATCTGGATCGCCATCGCCTGCAGGCAGGCGTCGAACATCAGCGTGCCGGGCATGCACGGGTCGTTCTTGAAGTGGCCGTCGAAGAACCATTGGTCCGGGTGAATGTCGAGTTCGGCACGCAGATAGCCGCGTTGCCACGGACCACCGTTCGCCTCGAGATGGGTGACGCGATCGAGCAGCAACATGCGACCCGCGGCAACGCCCGGCGTGCGCGTATGCGTGGACGCGAACTCGAAGCCCGGACCGAAGCACGCGAACGCGTCGCCGGCCGCCCAGGAGTCGAGCTGTTCGCGCGTCAACGCCTTGCGCGTGCATTCGACCAGCGGCGGATCGAGGCGCGGCGTTTCGACGATCGGCTGCGTCTCCGGCGTCCACAGGCAGCCGGCGGACTCGGCCAGCTCGGCCGCCGTGAAGAAGCCGGCCTGGCCCTTGCGCACCGACAGCTGCGGACGTGAGCCGTTCATGCAGTCGTAGTGGAAAAACATCAGGCGCACGTCGCCCTGGGCGGCATGGCCGTCGAGCGCGATGTCGAACGCCAGCGTGTCGCCGCGCCGGGGCAGATCGCCGTGATAAGTCAGCTCGCAGCCGAGCAGGCGATAGACGCGCTCGCCGCGGTTCAGGGCATCGACGCCGAGCCACGAGATCAGCATCAGGTCGGCCTGCCCGGCTTCGATCATCACGCCCGCTGGCATGCGCGCATCGTGCAGGTACCAGTCCTGGCTGCCGACATCGGTCTCGGTCCAGATGCGGCCACGGCCCATGCTGCCGGCCTCGCCCTCGATGCCGGTGACGCGATCAGCGAGCAGCAGCGGTGGCTTCGGCATGCGCACCTGGCGCTGGAAGCGGTCCTGGCCGAGGAATTTGACGCCGAACAGGTCCGAGATGCGGCCATCGGCATGGATCAGCAATTGATCGCGGCTGAAGGTCGGACCGCTGGGGCGCGATGTGGCCGGCATCGCAGGCGGCGTCGATGCCGCAACCACCGGATGCGCGATCGGCCGCGGAACCGGCGTCGGCGTGGGTACGGGCACGCTGCGCGGCGGCGGCGGCGAGTCCGCCGCCGGCACGTTCACCGGTGCGGGCGTCCGATCGGCGCCGAGCAGCAGTGCCTGCGCCCGATGCCGCACGGCGAGGAATTGCTGGTGCGCGTTCGCTTGCAGGGCAAGGAATTGCCGATGCGCCTCGGCCAGCTGCGCGAGCTGCTGGCGGCGTAGTGCAAGCACCGGATGCGCGACGATGACGGCCTCGACGGCCTCGACGGATGCCAGCGCCGAGATCGTTCGCACCGGGGCCGGCGCGGGTCGTGCGGCGCACGCCAATACCGACGGCAGCGGCGGCGCGGCCACCATGATCTGGACATCGGATTCCGAATCCCGTGCGATCCGCACCGGCGGCCAATGCGCCGGCAGTCGCAGCGGTCGTTGTGGCGTCGGCAATGCCCGCGCCGATGCGAGCAAGGCCTCGAGTCGCGCGTGATCCACGGGCACGCCGGCTGCGACCAGGGCGGCAATGGCCGACAGTGTCGCCTCGATGCCTTGGCCCTTGCGGTCGAGGCTGACGATCAAGGCCTCGCGTTCGCCGAGGATGCCGCGCAGAACGCGCGCGAAGCTGCCGCCAGGTCCATGTTCGATGAACACGCGAACGCCGTCGTTCCAGGCCTGCAGCACGACCGGGCGCAGATCGAGGCAACGATCGGCTTGCTCGAGAATGGCGCGGGCGCAGGTCTCGCTGGCGGGCGCGTAGGCGCGACCGAAGGCGTTCGAATAGATCCGTCCCGAACGCGGCGCATGCACCTCGCGCCGGTGCAGCTGAAGCCAATCCGGCGCGACCGCCGCCAGCTCCGGCACATGCACCGCGAGCGGATAGTCGAGGCGCAGGCAGCGTGCCGCGCCGATGCGCGCGATCGCCGTCGCGCAGGCGCTCGCGTCACCCGCGATCAGACAGTCGGCATCGCCATTGATGATCGCGACATGGACCTGGGCGAGATCGGCAATCGCGGCGCGCACCTCGTCGAGCGGCGCCGCGACGTTCCAGCTCGCCCATTGCACCGGTCGCTGCCATTGCGCGGCGATGGACGCGAACGTGCCGCCGAGCCAGTGCGAGACAAGACGGCTTTCGTCCATCGCGTCCATCAACGCGTCCGCGTCGCGCCAGATGCCGGCGCCGACCAGCGCATTGGTTTCACCCGAGGAATAGCCGAGCCAGGCATCGGCGCGCAGGCCGAGGACGCCGGTACTGAGTTCGACATGCAATTGCGACAGGGCCGAAGCGCCCCACAATTGCTGGCGCACCGACGGCTCGCTGGCTTCGTCGGCCCATGCCCAGTCGAGCGCGGTCGCGAGCTTGCGGCTGCGCACCGCGAGCGCATTCGCGAGTTGCGGCAACTGCGTGAACAGATCCGCGCCCATGCCGCGATACGCCGCACCGGCACCCGCGAACGCGAACGCGATCTCGCCACCGATCGGCGACTCGCGAAAATGCACGGCCTGCCCGGCCGGCGCGCCGTCACGCAGATGCGCGAGCGCACGTTCGCGCACGCCGTCGAATTCGTCGTCGCGCGCCACCAGCACCAACCGGGCCGGTCCCGCGCCGCCTTCCTGCTTCGCGGCCACGGCGGCGATCACCGCCGCGCGATCGTGGCCGGCGTACACATGCAGGCGCGGCTGCATCGCTTCGCCGCGCCTGGGCGCGCACCACGATTCCTGCATGCGCAATGGCTGATCGCCGCGCAGCGGCCAGTTCAGTGCGCGCGGTGTCGCACTCAGCCACGGGCGTCCGTCCGGGCGGCGGCGATGATGCAGGCACAATGCGGCGCTCGCGATCTGCAGCAGTCCATGGGCGGCACCGGCGTCGCCGAGGCGCGCGCGCACATCGGCGGCGATGGCATCGTGGAACGGCTCGTTGCCGACCGGGTCGCCGTCCTCGCCGAGGACCGCGTAGATGCGATCGCCATCGCGTTCGGCATCGGCCAGGCGCTTGAGCACCATCGCGACGGCGGCATCGGCCGGATCGCGATGGCCGGCCGCGCGCGTGACCGGTTCGCAGCAGAGATCGACCGCACCCACCAGGGCCGCATCAATCTCGTCATTCGCCAGTGCGCGACAGGCGATGCGCAACGCCTGCACGCCGGATTCGGCCCCGGCCTGCACCGTGAACGCCGGCCCGGCCAGGTCGAACTGGGCACTGAGCCGGTTCGCCGGAATGTTCGGCATGCAGCCGATCACGCCGGCCGATTCGAGCGCGGCGATCACGCCGTCACGCGTCGCCGGGGTCGCGTCGGCGAGACGCCAGCGCGTGCCGTAACGCGCCACTTCGGTGTCGGGCTCCATGCCGATCAGCACCGCGCTGCGTTCGCGCGGCAAGGGACCGGACTCGCACAGCGCCTCGCGCGCCGCCTGCAAGATCGCGAGTTGCTGCGGCAAGGTCTGTTCGAGATCGCGCGGCGGGAAACGCAGGCCGGCAAGATCGAGTTCCAGCGCATCGATGGCGCCGACGCCGGTGGCGTCGCGTACATCGCGCTGCGCCACCCACGCATCGGCAAATTGCGCGCGGTTTGCGGCCTGACCGGCGATGCAGCCGAGCGCGGTGATCGCGAACGACTGCGGCTGCGTCCGTGGCGCTTCGCCGTGCAAGCCGGGATCGTGTTCGGACAGGATCAGGTGCGCGTTGTTGCCGCCGAAGCCGAAGGCCGAAATCGCGGCAATGCGCGCAGTCTCGCTCGGCCACGGCTCGGCCGCGGTCAGCACGCGGAACGGCGTCTCGGCCAGCGCCGGGTTCAGCGGTTCGGCATGCAGGCTGGGCGGACGCGTCGCCGCTCGCATGGCTTCGATCAGCTTGATGATGCCGGCCGCACCGGCGACGGTGATCAGATGACCGAGGTTGGATTTCAAAGAGCCGATCGGCAATGTGCTGACGCCCGCGAAGGCCGCCGCGGTGCTGCGCAGTTCGGTCGCGTCGCCGACCGGCGTGCCGGTGGCGTGGCATTCGAGCAACGAAATCGCGGTCGGTGCGAGTCCGGCGGCATCGTAGGCGGCGCGGATCGCGCGCTGCTGGCCGTTCGCGTCAGGCACCAGCAGGCCACGGCCACGACCATCGTTCGACAGCCCGATACCGCGGATGAGGGCGTGGATGGTGTCGCCGTCGCGACGCGCGTCGTCGAGTCGCTTGAGCGCGAACATCGCGCAACCCTCGGCCGGCAGCAATCCGTCGGCATCGCGATGGAACGGTCGCGATCGTCCCGATTTGCTCAATGCATTCAACGCCGCGAAGCCGATGTGCAGGAACAGGTCGTCGGCGCGCTGCACGGC
>DATMVT010000065.1:0-25287 GCA_035562895.1 Patescibacteria group bacterium
AGCTTCACCACGGCGGCCGAGGTCTGCTTCACCGGCACGATGGCGATCCCGGACAATAATCCGGCTGGCGTGGCCAATGTGCTGTCCGGGAGCAGCGGCATCCTGACCGATCTGAACGTGCGGCTCGAAGCCACCCATAGCTGGGTTGGCGACGTCATCGCCACCCTGGCCCACAACGGAACGACGCGGGCGCTGATCGATCGGCCGGGGCGGATCGGTACCTCCGGTTTCGGTTGTTCGGCGAACGACATCGCCGTGACCGCCGACGACGAAGGTCCAGACGGCACGATCGAGTCGGCATGTGCCGGCACGCCACCGGCGGTCGGCGGCGTCCGCACCCCGAATGAGTCCCTGGACGCGTTCGACGGCCAGGATTTCGCCGGCAGCTGGACATTGACCGTGTCCGACAGTGCCAGCGGCGATACCGGCAACCTGACACGCTGGTGCCTGTTCCCGACGTTCTCTGGGGCCAACAGCGCGATCTTCGACAACGGCTTCGAATAAGCGGATCGTGATCGCGGCATCAGGAGGGCGTCGGCGACGGCGCCCTCTTGCGTTTCCGGCAGGCGTCGGAGCAGTGCTTCACCGTTTCCCAGTCGCGTGCCCACTTCCTGCGCCAGGCGAACGGCCGGCCGCAGATGACGCAGGGCTTCGACGGCAAGGTCGACTTGCTGTAGCGCGGCGGTCGATCCGACGTGGGCTTCATCGCGGCGAGAACAGGTCGGGCTGGGACGAGACGCTCGGCGTCCGCCGTGCCGGCAGTCGGGACAGGGATCGAGCGTCAGTGCGGGCTTCGGCCAAGACGACGTGCCACATCGCGCGAGCATCGTGCGTTGCGCGCGCAGCGGGTGTGAAAGGGCGCGTGTTCAGTCGCCGTGCATGGCCGCGACCAGCAGCGCTTCCACCGACTGCGCCGGGTCGGCGCGAATCGCATCGAGGCGCCCACGATCGAAGTCGGCGCCGATGCGGCCATCGCGCAGCACGCAGACGCGGGTGAGCAGCCGCTCGGCGAGTTCGATGCCGTGCGTGGCCAGGACGATGGCGGTGTCGCCGATGCGCTGCGTTTCGCCGAGAAACTGCTTGAAGGCAAAGGCGCTGACCGGATCCAGACCGTTCAGCGATTCGTCGAGCAGCCACAACGGCGCGCGCCCGGACAGCCCGGCGACGATGCCGGCCTTCTGGCGCGTGCCGAGCGAACAGGCACCGATGAACGCGTCCAGCCAGGGCGACAAACCGAGTCGCTCCGCCAGTTGCAGCGAAGCCGTCATCGCCCCCGCGGGCAGGCCGCGCGACGCCTGCACGAGATCCAGCAGCTGTCGCACCGTGAGTCCATCCGGAAGGCGCTCCGGTGCGATCGCGACGGCGCAGCAGTCTCGCGCCGCCGCGGTCTGTGTCGCGAGATCGTGGCCGCCGATGCGGATGCGACCGGTCACGCCCGGCACCAGGCCGACGCTGGCCTGCATCAGCGTCGACTTTCCGGTGCCGTTGGCGCCGACCAGGCCGATCCACTCGCCGCGTTCGATGCGCCAGTCGAGGCGGTCGAGCACGCGCCGACCGCTGCGTTCCACGACCAGTCCGTCGATCTCAAGCATGCGCGTCATCCCGCCATACCCGTTGCAACAGAACGCCCAGCAGGCCGAGCGCGCACAGCGGCAACAACGGCGGCATCGCGCTGGCCACGGCGATGGCCGCCACGAGGACTTGCATCCGCGCGATGCCGAGCCGTTGCGGCGGGTTGCGCAGCACGATCGCGAGCAGCAAGTCGATGTTCGCGATGACTGCGAGCATCAGTGCAATGACGGCGATCCAGAACACCGCGATCGACAACGCGTGCAGCAACAGCCCCGTCAGCAGCAGGAGTCCGATCGTCAGGCTCGCGTGCAGAGGCCACAGCGCGCGCCAGATGCGGCGTGCCGATGGCGGGCGCGTGGCCAGCAGGCGCGCGATCTCCTCGGACAGTCGGTGCGCGGCATCGAGTGCATGGATGAGCGCACCGAGCACCAGCAAGGTGATCGGCAGGACGATCGCCACCGCATCGGTCGGCGCCAGCAACAGTCCCGCGGCCAACCACGCGCCTGCGCGCCCGCGCATCCATGCGGCACCGGCACGCTGCCACCACCACTGCGGCAGATGCGGCAAGTCGGTCGTGCCGAGCGTTGCCAGCCATCGCGATACTCGCGCCAGGCGTGGCGACTGCGATGTCCGGGCCGAAACGATGCCGGTCGGTGCGGGCACGAACACGATCGCGAGCAGGGCCGCGAGCACGGACCAGCGCAGTGATGCGGCCATCCGTCCGGCGGCGATCGTGTCATGCACGGCGATCAGCCCGATCAACAGAACGCCGGCCAGGACCACGCGAACAGCGAGACCCAGCCGCGTATGCGCATCGCGCCGACGCTGCATGTCGCGCCACACCGGCGCCGCCGCGTGCGCGGAATCCGCGTGTCGCAGCGCGTCGCGTCGCAGCATCGCGCGGACCCACATCGTCGCAGCGATGATCATGGCGAATGCCAGCATCGATTCATGCGCGCGGATCCATGTCGCACCGGTCTCGATCCAGTGTGCATCGACGCGCGACCACAGCAGCAGCACGACCGCTGCCAGCGCCGCGTACATCGCGACGATGAAGGATGTCTGCGGCCAAAGCGCACGCCGTGCCTGCCAGCGGTTGCGCGCCAGCATGCGATCTTCGAGGGTGAGGGGATGTGGCAGCGACGACATGCAACGTCCACAGACTGCGCCGGGTGAGGCAAGTTCCGCGTGCCGATCGACCGCCGCCGGCATCCACGGTGTGCCATTGCACGCGATCGGGGCCGCGAACCCAGGCGCAATGTCGGGCCGGTTCAAGCGCGCACTTGGCACGTTGAAACACCCCCACCTATCCCTGCCACAACGAACCCGCGACAATGCTCGGCCTCGCGCCGGTTCCGGCGCGGAACCCCTTCAACCGGAGAAGACCGATGGCCGAGCCCACCCTGAACGTGCCTGCAGATGGCGCCAAGATCACGATCACGAACGGCGTGCTGAGCGTGCCGCCGAATCCGATCATTCCCTTCATCGAAGGCGACGGCACCGGCGCCGACATCTGGCGCGCCTCGGTGCGCGTGTTCGATGCTGCGGTCGAGAAGGTTTACGGCGGCGCGCGCAAGATCCACTGGATGGAGATCTACGCCGGCGAGAAGGCGAACAACCAGTTCGGCAACTGGCTGCCGGAAGCCACCGTGCAGGCCTGTCGCGATTACCTGATCTCGATCAAGGGGCCGCTGACGACGCCGATCGGCGGCGGTATCCGCTCGCTCAACGTCGCCCTGCGCCAGATGCTCGACCTCTACGTCTGCCTGCGCCCGGTGCGCTGGTTCAAGGGCGTGCCGAGCCCGGTGAAGGATCCGTCGCAGGTCGACATGGTGATCTTCCGCGAGAACTGCGAAGACATCTACGCCGGCATCGAGTTCGAGCACGGCTCCGAGTCGAACAAGAAGTTCATGGCGATGTTCAAGGAAGCGTTCCCGAAGGAGTTCGGCAAGATCCGCTTCCCGGAGACCTCGGGCATCGGCATCAAGGCGGTCTCGAAGGACGGTACCGAGCGCCTGGTGCGCGCCGCGATCGAATACGCGATCGAGTTCAAGCGCAAGTCGGTGACGATCGTGCACAAGGGCAACATCATGAAGTTCACCGAAGGCGCGTTCCGCAACTGGGGCTACGCCCTGGCCGAGCGCGAATTCGGCGACCGCGTCTACACCTGGGACCAGTGGGAACGCACCAAGGCCACGCAAGGTGAGGCGGCTGCCAATGCCGAACAGAAAGCTGCGGTCGCGGCCGGCAAGATCATCATCAAGGATGCGATCGCCGACATCACCCTGCAGCAGGTGCTGACGCGCCCGAACGAGTTCGACGTGATCGCGACCCTGAACCTCAACGGCGACTACCTCAGCGACGCGCTCGCCGCGCAGGTCGGTGGCATCGGCATCGCGCCCGGCGGAAACATCAACTACGTCACCGGCCATGCCGTGTTCGAAGCGACGCACGGCACCGCGCCGAAGTATGCGGGACTCGACAAGGTCAATCCCGGTTCGGTGATCCTGTCCGGCGAAATGATGCTGCGCTACATGGGCTGGGTCGACGCCGCCGACGCCATCATCGCCGCGATGGACAAAGCCATCGGCCACAAGACCGTCACCTACGACTTCGCCCGCCTGATGGAAGGCGCCACCGAAGTGAAGTGCTCGGAATTCGCGGATGAGCTGATCAAGGCGATGTGATCGTTCGATCATCGTTGCGCACACGGCCCGCGCACGCGGGCCGTGTCGTTTTCGGCGTCTCAGCCGCGATAACTCTGCAGATGGATGCTGGTCTCGGTGGCGCTGATGCCCTTGATGCGGCGCACGCGTTCGAGCGTTGCGGCGAGTTCGTTGAGGTTGCCGACGCGCAGCTCTGCGAGCAGGTCCCAGCGGCCGTTGGTGTCGTGCAGCGCGGCGATGCCGGGCTCGCCGAGCAGGGCGCGGATCACCAGTTGCTGGTTGCCTTCGACGGCGATGCCGGTCCAGGCGTGGATCTCGTCCGGCGCCGCATCCGGGCGCAGCTTGACCGTGTAGCCGACGATCACGCCGTCGCGTTCGAGCCGGGCGATGCGGTTCGTGACCGTGCCGCGCGACACCTTCAGCTTGGCCGCGAGATCGGCGATCGACGCACGGGCGTCGTGGCGCAGTTGCGCGATCAGTTGCTGGTCGAGGGCATCCATTTGGTCAATTCGCCAGTAGAGTCTGACTAAATGCTACAAGATTGCCGTTATGACTGCATTTCTGACGTTTTGATCTGACAGCGATCCCCGGACAATGGCGGCCTGACACGACGCGCCGTCGTGTGCCACACGGAGAACCCGCCATGACCCTGTTGCTCACCACCCAAGACATCGCCCGGATCGTCGCCCGCGTCGGCCTGCCCCAAGTGCTGGCGCGCATGGTCGACTACATCGAGGACGACTTCCGACGCTGGTCCGAGTTCGAGAAGAGCCCGCGCCATGCCGTGCATTCGGACGTCGGCGTGATCGAACTGATGCCGATCGCCGACGCGCGCGAGTACAGCTTCAAGTACGTCAATGGCCACCCGAAGAACACCAAGGAAGGCCTGCCGACGGTGATGGCCTTCGGCGTGCTCGCCGACGTCGCCACCGGCACCCCGACCCTGTTGAGCGAGCTGACCCTGACGACCGCGATGCGCACCGCCGCGACCTCGGTGATGGCCGCGAAGCGCCTCGCCCGCAGCAATGCGCGCTCGATGGCCCTGATCGGCAATGGTGCCCAGAGCGAATTCCAGGCGCTGGCGTTCCATCACCTGCTCGGCATCGACGAGATCCGTCTCTACGACGTCGATGCACAGGCCACGGCCAAGCTGATGGCGCATCTGGCGCAGGTGCCGGGACTGCGCGTGATCGCCTGCAGCAGCATCGCGCAGGCGGTGCAGGGCGCGGACATCGTCACCACGGTCACCGCCGACAAGACCAATGCCACGATCCTGACGCCGGACCTGGTCGCGCCGGGCATGCACATCAATGGCGTCGGCGGCGACTGCCCGGGCAAGACCGAACTGCATGCGGACGTGCTGGCGCGCGCATCGGTGTTCGTCGAATACGAGCCGCAGACGCGCATCGAAGGCGACCTGCAGCAGATGCCGGCGGACTTCGCCGTCACCGAATTCTGGCGCGTGCTCTCCGGCGAATCAGCCGGTCGTGCCATGGACGGCGAGATCACCGTGTTCGATTCGGTCGGCTTTGCGCTCGAAGACTATTCGGCGCTGCGCCTGCTGCGCGATCTCGCCGCCGAATTGAAGCTCGGCGCACCGGTCGGCCTGATCCCGAACCTGGCGGATCCGAAGGACTTGTACGGACACCTGATGACCGACGCGGCCGTCACGTTGAAGCGCGCGGCCTGATCGCCCGGCCGACACCGTTCGGGCGCCGCGTCCCGCACGTTGCGGACGCGGCGCTAGACTGCGCGCAATGGCCTTGATCGGAGCATGCCGTGGCGCAGGAATTCATCCTGGTCGATTTCGAGAACGTCCAGCCGAGCAGCCTCGGCGCGCTGCGGCCGGGCGATTGCCACATCCGCCTGTTCGCCGGCGAGCACCAGAAGAAAGTCGACATCGGGCTGGTGCAGGCGTTGCAGCAGTTCGGCAAGCACGCCGAGTACATCCAGATCGTCGGCAACGGCAAGGACGCGCTCGATTTCCACATCGCGTTCTACATCGGTCGACTGTCGGCGGGGCATCCGGGCGCGAGTTTCACGATCGTGTCGCGCGACACCGGCTTCGATCCGCTGGTGAAGCATCTCGCCGGTCTCGGCATCGCCTGCCGCCGCATCGCCGCGATCGCCGGCGCGACTGCGGCCAAGCCTGCGCGCGCCGGCACGGCCGCGAGCAAGCCGACCGCGAAGGCGGCCACCAAGGCCGCAGCACCGAAGAAGGCGGCGGTGAAGTCGGCGCCGCGCGCCGTCGCGAAGCCGGAACCGCGAGCACTTGCCGCACCGGCATCGGCCCGCCTCGATGAAGTGCTCGAGCGTCTCGAAGGGCTGAAGGCGGCGCGTCCCGGCACGATCAAGACCTTGCGTTCGTCCTTGAAGGCCTGGTTCAAGCCGCCGCCGACGGAAGCCGAAGCCGATGCCTTGCTCGATCGATTGAAGGCGCTGGGTCGCATCACCGTCATCGGCAACAAGCTCGGCTATCCGGCCCGGGCCAAGTAGTCGCTTCCGGGTTTCAGAACGGAAACCGCTCGATCGCGATGACCCGCGTCGTCTGCGCATGGGCGAGGGTGAGTTGGCCGCGGTTCGCGTCGCTGAAATCGAACTGGACGTTGCCGAAGGCGGCGGCGCGGATGTGCGTTGGATCGACGCCATCACTCAACGCCCCTTGGCCGTCGTAGTGAGTGCGATACAGCGTGCCACGCCAGCGTGAGCTCGATTCCCAGCGCCCTTCGCTGAAAATCAGCCACAGGGGCTCGCCGGCGTCGTCGAAGGTGTAGAACGTGCCGGTGAGCTGATGGTCGGCGCGCTGGACGAGCGTGAAGCCGCTGCCGGATTCCTGCGGTCGCCACCAGATCCCGCCGAAGTCGGCGAACGGCACCGTCGTGATGTCCTTGTCGAGCACGCGCGACACCTGCTGGATCAGGCGCACGGTGTCGGCTCGGGTTGCGCTGAAGTCGCCGTAGATCAGCAAGACCCCGGCGATGTCGCGGCGCAGGTCCAGCCAGGGCGTGAAGCCGAACGCGCCGGGACTGCTCACCAAGCTGCTGTGTCCTTGCGCATCCTTGCCCTCGATCCAGTGGCCGATGCCATAGCCGGCTCCGGGCAGCGGCGAAGAAATCACGCGCGTGCCAAGGGTCTGGTCGCGATCCATCGCGCTGACCGTGGCCGAATCCAGCAGACGCTGCGTGCCCGACTTGCCATGCGCTTGCCACATCAGCAGCAGCTTCATGTAGTCGGAGGCGGTCGAGAACATGCCGCCGGCGATGCGCGGGTTGGCGCTGTCGATCTCCGGGAAGTAGCTGTAGTGCGTGCGGGTCATGCCCAGCGGTGTCGCGACTTCGCGCCGGAACAGCGCGCTCCAGCCCTCGCCGGTCGCACGCTCGGCCATGGCGCCGGCCACCTGCATCGCATTGCCGCCATAGTCCATCACCGTGCCCGGCGTGCCGGTCAGCGGCAGTTGCAGGATCTCGGCGCTGCACGCGGCCAGCGTGGTGGCGCGATCGGCGAGGCAAGGCGAGGCACCGGAAAGATCGCCGCCGGGAATCGCCGAGGTCATCGAGAGCAACTGGCGCAGCGTGATCGCGTGCTTGTCCGCCGGTGCATCCGGAAGGTATTTCGAGACCGGATCGTCCCAGCGCATGCGGCCCTGATCGACGAGGCGCGCGATCAGCGCCGCCGACAGCCACTTGCTCGCCGACGCGATCGGCAGCCGCGTGTCGAGCGCGTAGTTGCCATATGCGCGCTGATGCACCACGACGCCGTCCTGTGCCAACACCAGCACGGCACCACCGAGTTGATGCGCCGTCACCAAGGCCTCGACCGACGCATCCACCGTTTCGAAGCGGGCATCTGCGGCGCGCGCGGAGGCATCCAGGCACAGGCTGAAGACGAGCAGGACAAAGACGCGCATCGAAGCTCCGGTGGTGGAAGTGAACCCTAACGCAGCGGGGCGGCTCGCGTTGACCGCCGGCCCATCCCGCTGCGTGCACGAACCATCACGACCTGGCCACGAACAGCCGGATGGCATGACTCCAGACGCATTCGTGCCGAGGTTCGGCCGACGAGAATGCGCGCCCCGAACGGAAGCACGTCCATGCGCGTCACCCTGATTGCCGCCACCTTGATGCTCTTGTGCATGACCGCCCACGCCAAGATCACAGTCGATGGCCGCGCCGACGAAGCCGATTGGGCGAATGCGCGTCGTTTCAGCGACTTCGTCCAGACCCAGCCGCTGAGCGAGACGCCGGTACCGGCGCGTTACGCCACCCAGGCCATGCTGCTGTCGACGCCGGAGGGCATCGCGGTGCACATCTCCGCGCGGCAGCCGAAGGACGTGCCGCGCACCAAGTCGCGCATCGCCCGTGATGCCGACGGCCAGATGGATCGCATGAACTTCATGGTCGATTTCGACGGCGAAGGTCGCAGCGGCTTCGATTTCACCGTGACCCTCGGCGGCGACATCGTCGACTCGGTGATCAGCAACGAGAACCAGTTCAACACCGACTGGGACGGCGACTGGCAACACGCCGTGCACGAGGACGACGAGGGTTATTCGATCGAGTGGCTGATTCCGTGGTCGATCGCGCCGATGAAGAACTCGGACACCGCGACGCGCACCATCGGCGTGTTCTTCTCGCGCGTTATTTCCGCCACCGGTGAGCGCTGGGCGTATCCGAACGCGATCTGGACGCGGCCGCGATACCTCAGCGACTTCCACCGTGTCGAGATTCCGCAGTACCGCGCGGCCTCGTTTGCATTCGCCCCGTACCTTGTCGCGCGCCGCGACTTTGCCAACGACGACAACGACGCCAAGGCCGGCATGGACCTGTTCTGGAAGCCGAACGGCGACCACCAGTTCGCGGCCACGATCAATCCGGACTTCGGCCAGGTCGAGTCCGACCAGTTGGTCGTCAACTTCGACGCCATCGAGACCTTCTACACCGACAAGCGCCCGTTCTTCACCGAGAACCAGGCGTACTTCCAGGTCAACAATCCCGGCGGACAGATGTTCTACACGCGCCGCGTCGGCGGGCCGTCGGACGATGGGTCGGGCGCGGCCGACATCCATGCGGCGGTCAAGGCCAATGGCAGCTTCGGCGACCTCGGCTACGGCGTGTTTGCGGCCAGCGAAGACGGCGAGGCCGGCCGCGACTTCCTGATGGCGCGCGGCACCCACGTCAGCGAAGACCTGACGCTCGGACTGACGCAGACGCATGTCGATCGCCCGTTTCGCGATCGCGTCGCCGATGTCGGTTCGGTCGATGCGCGCTGGCGTCCGAACGCCGAATGGACCGTGCAGGCCGCGCTGATGCATTCCGACACCGAGACCGCGGGCGTGACGAAGCGTGATTTCGGCGGCGGCGTGACCATTGACTGGGACATGCCTGGCCCGTGGCGCCAGCAGTATTTCCTGCACCACATGGGCAGCGACTTCCAGTTGAACGACCTCGGTTTCCAGGACCGCAACAATTATCTGTATGCCGAGTGGGAAAACGGCTACCGGCAGGACAATCTGGCGTCGGAATCGATGTTCGCGAGCCACAACTACGAGTTCGAAGTGCAGCGCACGATCAACGACCACGGCCTGACCCTGCGCGAATCCTATGCGGCGATGCGCCAGTCGGAAGTGCGCGACGGCGGCAGCATGTTCGTGTTGTTCCGCTACCTGCGTCCGGCCTGGGACGACCTGATCTCGCGCGGGAATGGCGCGATCCGTCGCCAGGACGGACCTGCGTTCTTCGTGGAACGCCAGGTACCGCGCCAGGGCGACGGCTGGTTCGGCTGGTATGCGAATGCCGAGATCGCGCCGAATTTGTTTGACGGCTACTACTTCTACGGCGGCGTGCAGCCGAAATTCCACCTCGGCGACCGCTTCGACGTCGACGTTGGCCTCTACGGCATGAAACAGCAGGATTGGCTGCTCTGGCAGGGCGGCACGAACTTCGGCAGCTTTGAAGCCGAACGCGCCGAGCTGTATTCGAACCTGAACTGGTTCATCGACGACCGCCAGGAGCTGCGTCTGAAGCTGCAGGCGATCGCCATCGATGCCGATGCGATCACGATGCGCACGCCGGACGCCGACGGCCGACTGATCGCGACCGCGACGCCCTTGTCGGACTTCAGCGTGCGCAACCTCGGCATACAGCTGCGTTACCGCTACAAGCTCGGCCCGCTCAGCGACGTCTTCGCCGTCTACAGCCGCGGCGGTTTCGAGCGCGAGACGGTGATGGGCGACGACAGCGTCGGTGGCCTGCTCGGCGACGCCTTCGCGCTCGACCAGGACGACCAGTTCCTGGTGAAAGTCGCCTACCGTTTCGCACGCTAGCGTTCTGGTTCACCGTCCGGCACGTGCCGCTTCTGCAAAATCAATGGCTTGGGCGCCCTTGACACCCCGCCTATACTGCTGGTCCTTCTGCCGGAAGTGCGTCCTGCGCGTTCCGATCTCATGCCGACCCGCACCGTCGCAAGCCATCGCGACGCGCTGGGTGTCCGCTTCCGGCCGTGAATTCCGTTACCGCAATACAGCCTTTGGAGTGCCGGATGGCCACTGAATTCGAGAAACGCGACCAGCAGTCCGAGATCAAGCAGCTGATCACCAAGGGCAAGGAGCAGGGCTTCCTGACCTATGCCGAAGTCAACGATCACCTGCCCGACGACATCGTCGATCCCGAGCAGATCGAAGACATCATCAGCATGATCAACGACATGGGCATCGAGGTGCACGAGACTGCCCCGGATGCCGAGTCGCTGCTGCTGCAGGAAACCCCGGCCGCCCAGGACGACGAAACCGCGACCGAAGAAGCCATCCAGGCGCTGTCCGCGGTCGAGGAAACCGGCCGCACCACCGATCCGGTGCGCATGTACATGCGCGAGATGGGCACGGTCGAGCTGCTCACCCGCGAAGGCGAGATCGCCATCGCCAAGCGCATCGAGGAAGGCCTCGCCCAGGTCCAGAACGCGCTGGCGCAGTTCCCGTGGTCGGTGTCGCTGCTGCTCGAGGAATACGAGTCGCACCTCGATGGCAAGAAGCGCATGTCGGAGTTCCTGACCGGCTTCTACGATCTCGAGGCCGCGGCGGCCGAAGCGGCCGCAGCGCTGACCGACGAGATGCTCGAGTCGGAAGAGGAAGGGGGCGGCCCGACCAAGGACGTCGACGAGGAGGCCGCCGACGGCGAGGCCGAGGAATCGACGCCCGGTGACACCGGTCCCGATCCGGCCGAGGTCAAGCGTCGCATGGAGCTGTTCGGCGAACTGTACGAGAAGTTCAAGGCCGCGCACGGCAAGGTCGGCGCCGAAGACAAGAAGACCATGAAGCTGCGCGCGCAGATCCAGGAAGAGTTCCTGAAGCTGAAGCTGCCATCGATCATGATCGACGGCATGGTCAAGAAGCTGCGTGAAGTCGTGAACACGATCCGCAGCCACGAGCGCGCGATCATGGACATCGCCACGCGCATCGGCAAGATGCCGCGCAAGGAATTCATCAAGGCGTTCCCGGGCAAGGAAACCAATCTGCGCTGGGTCGAGAACGAAGCGCGCAAGGGCACCAAGTGGGCGAACGCGCTGAAGGCCTGCAAGGCGCAGATCCAGGAGCAGCAGGAACGCCTGATGGGCCACGAGGGCACCCTGTATCTGGTCCTGCCCGAGATCAAGGACATCAATCGGCACATGTCGATCGGCGAAGCGAAAGCGCGCCGTGCGAAGAAGGAAATGGTCGAGGCCAACCTGCGTCTCGTCATCTCGATCGCGAAGAAGTACACCAACCGCGGCCTGCAGTTCCTGGATCTGATCCAGGAAGGCAACATCGGCCTGATGAAGGCGGTCGACAAGTTCGAATACCGCCGCGGTTACAAGTTCTCGACCTATGCGACCTGGTGGATCCGCCAGGCGATCACCCGTTCGATCGCCGACCAGGCGCGCACCATCCGCATTCCGGTGCACATGATCGAGACGATCAACAAGCTCAATCGCATCAGCCGCCAGATGCTGCAGGAAATGGGCCGCGAACCCACGCCCGAAGAACTGGCGCAGAAGATGGAGATGCCCGAGGACAAGATCCGCAAGGTGTTGAAGATCGCCAAGGAACCGATCTCGATGGAGACGCCGATCGGCGACGACGAGGATTCGCATCTCGGCGATTTCATCGAGGACACTTCGGTCGAGTCGCCGCTCGAATCCGCGACCACCACCGGCCTGCAGGAGACCGTGCACGAAGTGCTGGCCGGCCTGACGCCGCGCGAGGCCAAGGTCCTGCGCATGCGTTTCGGCATCGACATGAACACCGATCACACGCTGGAAGAAGTCGGCAAGCAGTTCGACGTGACGCGCGAGCGCATCCGCCAGATCGAGGCCAAGGCGCTGCGCAAGCTGCGCCACCCGAGCCGTTCGGAACAGCTGCGTTCGTTCCTCGACCTCGACTGACCGAACGTCCGGGCGTTGAATACAAAACGGCCGCGAGTGATCGCGGCCGTTTCTACTTGCGGGACAGACGTTTCAATCAACCGAGATCGAAGCGATCCAGGTTCATCACCTTGGTCCAGGCGGCGACGAAGTCGCGCACGAACTTGCCGCCGTTGTCGTTCTGCGCATACAGCTCGGCGATCGCGCGCAACTGCGAGTTCGAGCCGAACGCCAGATCGACGCGGGTCGCGGTCCACTTCACGGCACCGGACTTGCGGTCGCGGCCTTCGTAGGCATTGTCACCGGTCGGCTTCCAAGCCGTGCCCATGTCCACCAGGTTGACGAAGAAGTCGTTCGTCAGTTGGCCCGGACGGTCAGTGAACACGCCGTGCTTCGAGCCGCCATGATTGGCGCCGAGCACGCGCAAGCCGCCGATCAGCACCGTCATTTCCGGTGCGCTGAGGGTGAGCAACTGCGCCTTGTCGACCAGCATCTCTTCCGGCGAGTTGCGGTAGGCAGCCTTGCGGTAGTTGCGAAAGCCGTCGGCCTGCGGTTCGAGCACGCCGAACGATTCGACATCGGTCTGTTCCTGCGACGCATCGGTGCGGCCGGGTGCGAACGGCACTTCGACGGATTGACCCGCGGCCTTCGCCGCGGCTTCGACGCCGGCGTTTCCGGCGAGTACGATCAGGTCGGCCAGCGACACCTGCTTGCCGCCGGATTGCGCGGCGTTGAATTCCTTGCGGATGCTTTCGAGCGCGCCCAGCACCTTGGCCAGTTGCGCCGGCTGATTCACCGCCCAGTCCTTCTGCGGGGCGAGTCGGACGCGCGCACCGTTGGCGCCGCCGCGCTTGTCGCTGCCGCGGAAGGTCGAGGCTGAGGCCCATGCGGTCGAAACCAGCTCGCTCACCGTCAGGCCGGCGGCAAGGACCTTGGCCTTGAGTCCGGCGGCGTCGCGGGCGTCGATCAACGCATGGCCGGCGGCCGGGATCGGGTCCTGCCAGATCAGGTCTTCGGCCGGCACTTCCGGGCCAAGGTAGAGCGACTTCGGTCCCATGTCGCGATGCGTGAGCTTGAACCAGGCGCGGGCATAGGCGTCGGCGAACTCGTCCGGGTTCGCGAGGAAGTGGCGCGAAATCTTCTCGTAGGCCGGGTCGAACTTCAGCGACAGGTCGGCGGTGGTCATCTGCGGCGGGTGCTTCTTCGACGGATCGTGCGCGTCCGGGATCATGTCCTCGGGTGCGACGTCCTTGGCGCGCCACTGGATGGCGCCAGCCGGGCTCTTGACCTGCTCCCAGTCGTATTTGAACAGGACCTTGAAGTAACCCATGTCCCAGGTGGTCGGGTTCGGCTTCCACGCGCCCTCGAAGCCGCTGGTGGTGGTGTCGCCGCCCTTGCCGGTGCCGAGCTGGTTGATCCAGCCCAGGCCCATGGCCTCGATCGGTGCCGCTTCCGGCTCCGGGCCGACCAGGGCCGGATCACCGGCGCCGTGCATCTTGCCGAAGGTGTGGCCACCGGCGACCAGGGCGACGGTCTCGTAGTCGTTCATGGCCATGCGTGCAAAAGTCTCGCGCACGTCGCGACCGGACAGCAGCGGGTCGGGATTGCCGTCGGGACCCTGCGGGTTCACGTAGATCAGGCCCATTTGCACCGCGGCCAGCGGGTTCTCGAGGTCGCGCTCACCGCTGTAGCGGCTGTTGGGCTTGTCGCTGGTGGCCAGCCATTCCTTCTCGGCACCCCAGTAGACGTCTTCTTCAGGCGCCCAGATGTCGGCACGACCGCCGCCGAAACCGAAGGTCTTGAAGCCCATGGTTTCCATCGCGACATTGCCGGCCAGCACGAACAGGTCGGCCCAAGAAATGGCGTTGCCGTACTTCTGCTTGATCGGCCAGAGCAGGCGGCGCGCCTTGTCCAGATTGCCGTTGTCCGGCCAGCTGTTGAGCGGCGCGAAGCGCTGGTTGCCGGTGTTGGCGCCGCCGCGGCCATCGGCCGTGCGGTAGGTGCCGGCCGCGTGCCAGGACATGCGGATGAAGAGGCCGCCGTAGTGGCCCCAGTCGGCCGGCCACCAGTCCTGCGACTGCGTCATGAGCGCCGCGAGATCCTTCTTGAGCGCGGCGTAGTCGATCTTCTTGAAGGCCTCGGCATAGTCGAAGTCCGGGTCCATCGGATTCGACACCGGCGTGTGCTGGTGCAGGATCGCCAGGTTCAACTGGTTCGGCCACCAGTCGGCGTTGGATTGCGTGCCCTGCGTGGCGCGGGCGCCGGCATGGAACGGACATTTCGCTTCGTTGGACGTGCTCATGGGGTTGCTCCTCTGGGTCCACACCGGACGCACCATGTTAGTCCCCGATCGTGACGCGATGAAATGGATTGTTTGGATGTTTTCGATAGTCAGCGACTATTGAAGTCGATCCCGGCCGATCATCGCTCGATCGCCGCGGTCATAATGGGCGATGACCGCCGACCTCGCGACTGTCCCGCGCTTGCTGCGACCGCACCAATGGGCCAAGAACCTGCTGGTGTTCGTGGCCGTGCTGACGGCGCACCGCTACGTCGAGCCGGCGGCATGGCAGGCGGCGGCCTGGATGTTCGCGGCGTTCTGTCTGGCGGCGTCGGCGATCTATGTCGTGAACGATGCCGTCGATGTCGTCGCCGATCGCGCGCATCCGGACAAGTCGAAGCGGCCGTTCGCGAGCGGTGCCCTGCCGATCGCGCTGGCGTGGTTGATCGCGCCGATCCTGCTCGGACTGGCGACGGCGTGCGCGTTCTTCCTGCCGATCGAGGCGCGCTGGGCGCTGGCGGCCTATGTCGCGCTGTCGCTGGCCTACACGTTCGCGATCAAGCGCGTGCTGTGGCTGGACGTGCTGGTCCTCGCGGCACTGTACGTCCTGCGCGTCGCCGCGGGCGCGTTCGCGATCGCGGTGCCGCTGAGTCCGTGGCTGCTCGGTTTCGCGTTGTTCCTGTTCGTCAGCCTCGCGGCCTTGAAGCGGTACGGCGAACTGGCCATGGCCGGCGGTGGCGCGCTCGATGGACGCGCGTATCGTGCCGCCGACGCGCCGGTGGTGCTGGCGATCGGCGCGGCTTCGGCGCTGACGGCGGTGCTGGTGTTCGCGCTCTACGTGCAGAGCGAAGACGTGCGTGCGCTTTATGCCCGTCCCGGCCTGCTGTGGCTGGTCGCGCCGGTGCTGGTGTACTGGCTGGCACGGCTGTGGACGCTGGCCGGTCGTGGTCTGGTGCGTGCCGATCCGATCCTGTTCGCGCTGCGCGATCCCGCCAGCCATTTCAGCGGCCTTGCGCTGCTGCTGGTGTTCTGGAGCGCGTTGTGACGGCAGCGCGTGCGTGGTGGTGGGCGTTCGTCGCGATCGCGCTGTGGATCGCGTGGCCGGCGCTGAACGGGCAGTTTCTCAGCGACGATCTCGCGGTGATGCACTGGCTGGTGGCGTGGGACGCGAAGGATGCGTTCTGGGCCTCGATCTTCGGCAAATTCGCCGCCGGGTTGGATGTGCCGAGCCATTATTACCGGCCACTGGCCTTGCTCACCTACGGACTCGACCAGCGTCTGTTCGGCTGGTCGCCGCTGGCTTGGCATTTGACCGGATACGCGATCCACGTCGTCAACGCGCTGCTGGTCGGCGCGGTCATGCGCGCGCTCGGTGGCGATGCGGCGCGCGCCACGGCGGCGTCCGCGCTGTTCCTGTTCTTTCCGTTGGCGCCGGAAGTCAGCATCTGGTTTTCCGGTCGCTACGACGTGCTCGCCGTCACCGGGATGCTGATCGCCGTCCACGCGCACTTGCGCGCGCAAGGCTTCGACCGTTGGCGCGTGCTCAGCCTGTTCGGCTTCGCCCTCGGCCTGAGTGCCAAGGAAGCGGCGATGCCGACGCCGGGCCTGCTCGTGCTGGCCAGTTTCCTGTGGGTGCCGCAGGGCACGGCATTCGCTGATCGCGTGTTGCGCACGCTGCGCGCGTGCTGGCCTGCGGTCGCGCTGTTCTTCGCCTATCTCGGTCTGCGCCACGGTTTGTTCGGCAGTGCGCTGCAGGTGTATCCGGATGGCGATCCGACCGCGGCACTGGGCGTCGGCGAGATCGTGCGCCGGTTGGCGGCACTCGGGTCGATCCCGCGCGCCGCATTCGCCGACGCGCCGCTGGCCGGATCGATCGCGTTGTCGGCGTGCGTGTTCGCGCTGGCGGCGGCCGCCGTCGTCGCCTTTCGCGAACGCGCGCTGGTCGAACGCTGGCTGCTGCCGGTGGCGTGGACGCTGCTGTCCCTGCTGTCGCTGGTGCCGCATCTCGGTGCGGTCTATCCCCACGGCGAAGGCGGAAGGTTCTACTACGCGACGGCGGCGTGGCTGGTGCTGGCGATGGCGCCGGCGATCGCGATCATGCGCGGACGCCGGTCATGGGCGATCGCCGGCGTGCTCGTGGCCGCGTTCGCGTTCGCGCAGGCGCACACGCTGGCGCAATGGGCGCGTGCCGGTTCGGCGATGTCCGCGCTGATGGCGCAGCTCGCCGAAGCTGCCGCAAGCCTCGACGAGGACGCGTTCGCGCTCGCGATCGTGCCCGACCACATCGGCCCGGTGCCATTCGTGCGCAATGCCCAGGGCGGTGTCGCGATGCCGCCGCAGCAGGCCGGCAACCTGCTGCCGAAACTGGTGCCGGTGTTGCCCGTCGACGTGCACACCTGGCCACAGCGCATCGCGGCCGGAGACGTCGCCGCGATCAAGCAGCGCGACGTCGCGCCGCGACTCGACGCACTGTTCTGTTTCGATGCGCGCAGCCAAGTCCTGAAGCGCGCGGCGCAGGTGCCGGACTGGCGCGATGCCGAGGCCTACACCGCCGCCGCTCGTGCACACGCCGCCGACGCCTGCGACCTGCGTTGACGCTGGCATCCGTCCGGTGCCGTCGCTATCGTCGCCAGCCCCGCACGGGCCTATAGCTCAACGGTTAGAGCAGGGGACTCATAATCCCTTGGTTCCAGGTTCGAGTCCTGGTGGGCCCACCAGCTGCGCGGCCTTGTCGTACAACTGTGCGGCCGCCAACCACATCGCGACGAAGATGGCGGGCAGCAGGAACACGGCGCCGTCGCCGAGCACGGCCGCGACCACGACTGTCACCGCTTGCGCCGCGGCGGTGACCTGCATCGCTTTCGCCATGCCGCGCGGTTGCAACTGCGCGAGCACCACGCCGAACAGCGCGATGACCAGCACCGCGAAGAAGATCACGTTGGCCGGATTGCGCTCGCTGCCGATGATGCCGACCGCGAGATTGATCCAGACCATGAGGAACCCGGTTGCGGCGGCGATGCCGGTGGCGAGGATGTAGGCGTTGCTGCGGGCCACGCGCAATGCCAGTTCGAAGCTGGCGCAGACGCTGCCGAGCAACAGGCCCATGACGATGAAATCAAAGGGTGACCAGTCGACCTCGGTCGTGTAACGCATCGCCACCGCCGGCAACATCAGCAGCAAGGCCGCGCCACCCCAGACCAGCCAGCGCACGCGTCGCCAGAACGGGCTGTTGCCGACGCCGTCGGGCGCGGACCGCCGAGACCCGCCCGCCGCCCCCTTGCGGAATTGCGCCGCCGCGATCAGCCACAGCGCCATGAACACCGCGGTGACCACCGGCGTGAAATGCCCGAGGGCCAACACCACCACGCCAACCAGGGCCTGGGTCGCCGCCGTGAACTGCATCACCCGCGCCATGCCTCCGGCTTCGAATCCGACCAGCAGCGAACCGATCGCGGCCACCGCCAGCACCCCGGCATAGACCAGATTGAGCGGATTGTCCTCGCTGCCGATGATGCCGACCGCGCCGTTGATCCAGATCAGCAGCACGGCTGCGACCAGTGCGACGGCCCAGGCGACGCGGTCGGGGCGCGGGCGCCCGCGTGGCGTTCGGGGATCGGTTGCACCGGGGGTCGTCATGTCGGCATCTCCTGATTCTGCGGGAGACGCAGCATGGCGGCCGTTGGGGCGGCGGGTCGTGAGCGCTGTCTGAGCATCCGCTGAGCAGATACTGAGGCCCGCCCGCGGGGTGAATTGCTAGCCGCCGCAACCGCCGCAGCAGACCGACGGCAGTTGCGTGACCTGATCGCCGCGCACCGGGAACCCGGCCCGCCCCAGCAGCGAGACGAGCTCGATCGCACCGACCGAGGTCGCCACGCGCAGGCTGTGGGATGAGCGATCGACGTCCAGTAGCGCCGCCGGATCGGCGTTGCGCAGGGCCGAGCCGATCTCGGCGAGATCCGGCAGTGCGCCGGCGAGTGCGATGCGGAATTCCATGGTCCAACCTCGATGACAGGCGCCGTGTCGGCGCGTTCGCGGCAATGTCGGGGATCGCGCGGCCGGTGGCCCTGATCCGGGTCAAGGGAGGCCGGAACAGTGGTCGTGACCCTTGCATTCCGCACGGCAGGAGGGTAGATAGTAAGCACTCACTACCTTCAAGGCGAGCCTGTCCCGATGATTGCCACCCGCCCGCGCACGTCCGTGATGCCGGCCCAGGACCGGCGCGCGGCGACCGTCGATGCCGTGATCGCACTGGCAGCGAACGGGAATCCCGCCGCCATCACCACCGCCGCGATTGCCGCCGCGATGGGCGTGACCCAAGGGGCGCTGTTCCGCCATTTCCCCGACAAGGACGCGATCTGGGCGGCGGTGATGGCCAGCGTCGCGACTCGCCTGCTGGCGCGAATCGACGCGGCGGCGGACGCGGCCCCGACGCCGCTGGCCGCATTGCGGGCCGTGTTCATGGCGCATGTCGCGTTCGCGATCGAACACCCGGGCGTGCCGCGACTGCTCTTCGGCGAGTTGCAGCGTGCCGAGTCGACCCCGGCGAAACGCGAGACGCAGCGCTTGCTGAAGGTCTATGGCGAACGGCTGCGCCGGCACTTGTCCGCCGCCAAGGCCGCCGACGAGATCGCGACCGACCTCGATGACAACGCCGCCGTGATGACCTTCATCGGCAGCATCCAGGGACTGGTGATGCAGTCCTTGCTGGCCGGCGATCTCCGTCACATGCGCGACGCCGCGCCGGGCGTGTTCGACCTGTTGCGCAACGGATTCGGAGCACGCCCATGACCACGTTGTCGTCCTCGCGCCTGCGCTTGCTCGGCCTTTCGGCGATTGTGCTGGCCACGCTGGCGTTGTTTGCCTATGCCGGATTGCGCTCGGGTCCGCTGGCGCCGGTCGAAGTGACCGTGGCTCGGGTCGAGTCCGGCGCGATCGCACCGGCCCTGTTCGGCATCGGCACCGTCGCGGCGCGCCAGTTGCACCGGATCGGGCCGACCAGCGCCGGTCGCATCGCCGAGGTGCGGGTCGAACCCGGCGACGCGGTGATCGCAGGACAGTTGCTGGCGCGCATCGAGCCCCTCGACCTCGACGCACGCGTGCTGTCGCAGGAGGCCGGCATCCGGCGCGCGACGGCGGCCGTCGTGGCCGCGGACGCCCAGCAGCGGGAAGCGATGGCGCGCCACCGCTACGCGCAGGAGCAGGCGCAACGCTATGCGGGCCTGTTCGCGAAAGGCTTGGTGAGCGCCGAGGCGGCCGGTGCGCGCCGTGAAGAAGCCGCCGCGACGCGCTCCGGTGTCGACGCCGCAGACGCCGCGCGCGACGTCGCGAAGCAGGAGCTTGATCGTCTGCGCGCAGAAACGGCCGCGGTCGTGCGCCAGCGCGAGAATCTGGAGTTGTTCGCGCCGGTCGACGGCATCGTGACTCAGCGACTGGCCGATCCGGGCACGACGGTGGTGGCAGGACAGGCCATCCTCGACGTGGTCGCACCGGAATCGATCTGGATCGACGCACGCTTCGACCAGCAGCGCGCGCGTGGCTTGGCCAGCGGGCTGGAGGCGCGCATCGCGTTGCGCTCGCGCGCTGGCGACGCGCTGGCCGGACACGTGGCGCGGATCGAGCCGCAGGCCGATGCCGTCACCGAGGAACTGCACGCCAAGATCGCCTTCGCGTCGCTGCCGGCGCCGCTGCCGCCCTTGGGCGAATTGGCCGAGGTCACGCTCGTGTTGGCGGCCGCGCCGGCTTCGCCGTTCGTGTCGAATGCCAGCTTGCAGCGCATCGACGGCGTGCTCGGGGTCTGGCGCGTCGTCGACGGCGAATTGCACTACACGCCGGTGCGGATCGGTGCCGCCGATCTCGACGGGCGCGTTCCCGTGCTCGACGGCTTGCGCGTCGGCGAACAGGTCGTCGTCCACAGCCAGAAGGCGCTGACCGCGCGCGCGCGCATCCGCGTCGTCGACCGCATCGACCGACCGACGCCATGATCAGTCTGGCCGGCCGCGACATCCTGCATGCCTGGGGGAAGTTCGTCTTCACCGGCGTCGGGCTGGGCCTGCTGATCGGCGTGACCCTGACCATGGCCGGCGTCTATCGCGGCATGGTCGACGACGCCCGGGTGCTGCTCGACAACAGCGGCGCGGACTTGTGGGTGGTGCAGCAGGACACGCTCGGTCCCTATGCCGAGTCTTCCAGCCTGCATGACGACACCTGGCGCAGCATCGTCGCGATGGGCGGCGTGGCACGCGCCGCGAACGTCACCTACCTGACCATGCAGGTGCGCGACCTCGGTACCGATCCGCCGCGCGACGTGCGCGCGATGGTCGTCGGCATCAGTGCCGATCCGCCCGGTCATCCCGGACATCCGCGCTACCTGATCGCCGGGCGCCACATCACCCGTGGGCACTACGAAGCCGTCGCCGACGTCGCCAGCGGCCTCGCGCTCGGCGATCGCATCCGCATTCGCCGCAACGACTATCGCGTGGTCGGCCTGACCCGGCGCATGGTCTCGTCGGGGGGCGATCCGATGATCTTCGTGCCGCTCAAGGACGCGCAGGCGGCGCAGTTCCTGAAGGACAACGACGCCATCCTCGAACAACGCGCCCGCACCATCGCGAACCCGTCGCTGAACCGCCCCGGCCAGCCGGGCGTGCTCGACGCGGTGATCGCGTCGCAAGGCACCAACAGTTTCGTCAACGCCGTGCTGGTGCAGGTCGCGCTGGATGCCGATCCCGAGGCCGTCGCCGCGCCGATCCGGCGCTGGCAGCGCCTCAACGTCTACACGCGCGAGCAGATGGAAGTGATCCTGATCTCCAAGCTGATCTCGACCTCGGCGCGCCAGATCGGCATGTTCCTGGTCATCCTGGCGATCGTCAGCGCCGCGATCGTCGCCTTCATCATCTACACGATGACGCTCGGCAAGATCCGCGAGATCGCGGTGCTCAAGCTGATCGGCACCACCAACCGCACGATTGCTTCGATGATCCTGCAGCAGGCGCTCGGGCTGGGCCTGATCGGCTTCGTCGTCGGCAAGATCGCGGCGACCTTCTGGGCGCCGTACTTTCCGAAGTACGTGCTGCTCGAACCCGGCGATGCCGTGCGCGGCTTCGTCGCGGTGATCGTCATCTGCACGCTGGCCAGCGTGCTCGCGATCCGCGCCGCGTTGCGCGTCGACCCGGCGGAGGCGATCGGTGGCTGAGCGTGCCGACAACGCCGGATCTCGCGGCATCCGCATCGAAGGCCTGCGCAAGCGCTATGGCGCGGGCGACACCGCCGTCGATGCGCTGAAGGGCGTGGACATGACGGTCGCGCCGGGCGAAGTCGTCGGTCTGATCGGTCCGTCCGGCTCCGGCAAGAGCACCTTGCTCAAGTGCCTGGGTGCGGTGATCGAGCCGAGCGCCGGTCGCATGACGTTGGGCGACGAGGTGATCTACGACGAGGGCTGGCGCATCCGCGACTTGCGCGCGTTGCGTCGCGACCGCATCGGCTTCGTCTTCCAGGCGCCGTACCTGATTCCGTTCCTCGACGTCACCGACAACGTCGCCTTGTTGCCGATGCTGGCCGGGCGCAGCAACGCCGAATCCAGGCGCATGGCGATCGAACTGCTCGAAGCGCTCGACGTCGCGCATCGCGCCAAGGCGATGCCCTCGCAGTTGTCCGGAGGCGAGCAGCAGCGCGTCGCGATCGCACGGGCGCTGGTGAGCCGGCCGCCGGTGATCCTCGCCGATGAACCGACCGCGCCGCTCGACAGCGAACGCGCGCTGGCGGTCATGCGCATCCTGAATCGCATGGCCGGCCAGTTCGACACCGCCATCATCGTCGTCACCCACGACGAGAAGATCATTCCGACCTTCCGCCGCATCTATCACATCCGCGACGGGCGCACGCAGGAAGAAGCCGGCGAGGGGCGCGTGCTGGCTTGATCAGAAGCTCGCCTCCCAGGCCAGGCGCAGCGCGCGACCGGGTTCGTTGACCTGGATCGGATCGGGGTTGAATGGGTCCTGATTCGCGCGGTTCAGGTGCTCCGCATAGGCGCGATCGAAGACATTGTCGAGACGCACCTGCACCCATTGGTTGCCGAAAGCCTTGCGCCACGACAGGTCGAGCACGCCGTGACCGGGGGTGTCGCGCGCGTCGAGTCCGCTGCCGGTCGAGGCATCGACATCGGCGCGGTGCTGGCGCGCGGCGCCGCGGAAGATCGCCGACCATTCGCCGAGGCGGCCTGTTCGCGCCAGCGTCAGGCGACCGTCGAGCGGCGGCATCTGCGCCAGCGCACGGTCGTCGCTGCGGTTGTCGCCGCGCACGTAGCCGAGTTGCGCATCGAGTCGCCCGTTCGCGCCAAGCGGCGCTTCGGCGGCGAGTTCGACGCCGGCGAGACGCGCGTCGATGTTGCGATAGATCGTCGCGCCGTCGGCGCGCAACACGCCGGGTTGGGCGCGTGCGCGATCGCGCAAGACGTAGTCGTCGACGTCATCGACGAAGACCGTGACGCTGGCGCTGCGGTGGTCGTCGCGCCAGGCATAGCCGGCATCGAACTGGCGATGGGTCTCGGCGACCAGGTTCGGGTTGCCGATCCAGCGCGCGCTGGCCTGCGGCGACATCGACGCCATGAAGCGTTCGGTGCTGTCGGCGGCGCGCAGGCTGCGACTGGCGCCGACGAAAGCGGTGCCGCGTTCGCCGATCCCGCGTTCGTAGCGAAGCAGGGCGCCGATGCCGGACTCCTTCGACGTGGTCGGCGCGCTGCCGTAGTACATCGCGTAGAACTGCGCCGGCGCCGGCACCATCGCCGAGACGCGTTCGCCCGCGCGTGCGGCATCAGCGTCGAAGCGATCCCAGCGCAGGCCGGCGATCAGTCGCTCGTCGTCCCCGAAGCGGCGGCGACCCTCGACGTGCACGCCGCTGCGATCGAGGGTGACATCCGGCCACAGCAAGGCCTGGACCGTGGTGGCTCGCATCGGGTCGGGACCGGCGTAGCGCGTCGCTTCGCGGTTCACGCGCGCGAACTGCAGGCCGGCATCGACTTCCCAATCGGCGGCGATTTCAAACGCCATCGCGACATTCGCGCCTTGAGTGACGGCGCGCGAGGGCACCCGCATCGCCATCGCGCCGGCCGAAAGCGGACGCAGCGAGAAGTTGTCCATCACGTGGTCGACTTCGGCGTGCCAGAGCTCGCTCGTGAGGTCGAATGCCGCGAACGCGACGCGATGACGCAATCGCGCCGCCGACAAGGACTCTTCGGGCGCGTCCATGCCGGCGCCGGCATAGCGGGCATCGCGGGTATCACTGCGATCGAGCCCCAGTTCGAACGTCTGCGTGTCGCCTGCGCGCGCACCCAGCATCACGGTCGCACTGCGACGATCGAACGCCGAACGCACGTCGTCACCGTTGCCGTCCTCATAGTCCGCGTGATCTTCGGCGGCGGCCATGACGCGCCAGGACAGGACGTCGCCGGCGCCGCCGAGATCGGCGGCGGCCAGGCCATGCGGACCGTTCGCGCCGATGCTCGCACTGGCGCGCGCCTGCACGTCGTCGCGCTCCCAGGGCAACCTGCGCTCGATCAGCACCGCGCCACCCGAACCGCCCGGGCCGTGGCGCAGCGTCTGCACGCCTTTCTCGATGGTGACGCGGTCGATGCTGGCCGGCTGCGCGAACGCCGCAGGCGGATCCATGCGGTTCGGGCAAGCACCATGCAGCTCCATGCCGTCGAAGCGGATGTTGAGCTGGCCCTGCGACTGACCGCGGATCACCGGCTCCAGGCCATGACCGCCCATCCGTCCCGACGCGACGCCGTTGATCGCGCGAAGCAGCTCGGCGAGGTCGCCGCCCGAGGGCGAGCGCAGGTGCTCGCCGGTCAGTGCGTCGAAGGCGGCATGGCGCGGTGCCGCCTCGATCACTTCGATCCCGGGCAGGGTCGGCGTCGGGGTCGTTGCTTGATCGGCGGCCGTGGCCGCGACATCCATCCACAAAAAGGCGAACATGGGAACTCCTGGACAATGATTTCGACGGCATCCCGCGTGGTCCGTCGCCGGAGCCGCGATGGACGCAGACCGCGATTTTCGAAGCCGAAGCGCCGCCCCGGGGAGCGACACGTTGTCGCACCCCGATGACGAGGCGATGCAGGGGACGGCGTTGATCAAGCTGCGCTGGGCCGCGGTCGCCGGCCAGTTGCTCGTGATCGGCGTCGTCGCCCTTGCCTTCGAGATCGCGCTGCCACTGCTGCCGTTGTTGTCAGGCGTGGCCGCACTGGTGCTGTTCAACCTCGTCGCGATGGCATGGGCGTGGCGTGGGCACCGATTGCCGGTGCTGGCGGCGCTGGTCATCGACCTCGTGCTGTTGGCCTGGCAGTTGTACTGGAGCGGTGGCCCGGCGAATCCGTTCGTG
>DATMVT010000066.1:0-25359 GCA_035562895.1 Patescibacteria group bacterium
GCCCTTGCCGTAACGGCCGGCACTCTGCGCGATCTCGGTGATGCGGTCGAACATCAGCATCGGCGGCGCCGGCAATTTCGCGTTGCCCGGTCCGAAGAAATCGCCACGCGCACACGACAACAACTGCTCGAACGAGAGCGAGGAAGGAAGCTTCATCGGAAGACCTGCGATCAGAGAGAAGACGATTCTGACCGCTAGTAAACGCGGCTTCGGTGACACGCGTCAAACACAATCGCCATACGCATGCGTAGCGTGCGGGGGCGTATGGAATCGCAAAGACGACCGTCGATGCAACGCCGTCGCTGGTCAAGCGCGGGGAACGCCGTCGTGGGCGTTCTCGCCTGATGCGGATCAAGGCGACGCAGCGGATGCTCGCACATGCTGTGCACGTCCCATCCCGACGAGCGAATCATGAACGACCGCATCGAACCCGAGCTCTATACCGCCCACGCCTTCGACGCCCGCGGCATCGCGCGCCGATTCCGCCACTCCGCGATCTTCGGGGCGCTCGGCGTGCTGCAGCCCGGCGAAGCGATGCGCTTCGTCAACGACCACGATCCGCTGCCCTTGCTCGAGCAATTGCGCGATCGCTTCGGCACGCATCTCGACATCCGCTATCAGCAACGTGAACCCGGCAGCTATGTCATCGACTTCGTCGTCGTGGCCTGAGCCGCAGCCCGTCCCGAATCGATCCGAGAAGATCGACGTCGATGCGGCCATGGTTGCCCGTGCGCTCGACCTGGCACCCGAGGCATTTCGCAAGCTGATGGACCACGGCCACATTCGCACGCTGAGTGAACGTGGCGTCGGGGCCGATGAAGGTCGCTTTCGTCTCAGTTTCTACTATCGAACGAAGCGATTTCGCATCATCACCGACGCGAGCGGACGAATGATCGCCCGCGAAGAAACTAAGTCGCGCTGAATCTGCTCGAGTGTCCCGCTCAAACGCCGGACACCACCGCAACGATCGGCCTCGCGTCCACGGCCGGGAACGGGTCGATTGCGTCGTGTCGAGACGTCGCATGGGCCCAATGATGCGCGCCGAGGCTCTCGCGTCTCGCCGCGGCGGCGTCAAGCATCGCCAAGGCCACGCGACCTTGCGCGCTGCGCACCACTTCCGGGTCGGCCGCAATGCGCTTGCGCGCCGCCACCACGCGCGCCAGCAGGCGCGTGGGTCCGAGCACGTCGGACAGCGTGCGTCGCAGCCATGCCAGCCGATTGGTCGTCAGCATCGGGCCGGCTTCGGCGATCCACAGCGTGCGACGACCGGGATTGGCGGTCAGCGGTGCGCCCGCCAACGCGGCATGGGCACCCACGCGACGACCGAACACGACGCCTTCGAGCAACGAATTGCTGGCGAGCCGATTGGCGCCGTGCACGCCGTTGCAGGCGACTTCGCCGACCGCATACAGGCCGGGCACGCTGCTGTGGCCATCGCCATCGACATCGATGCCGCCCATGTGGAAGTGCGCCGCGGGCTGGATTGGCAACGGCTGCGAATCGGGATCGAAACCGTGCGCGCGACATTGCGCGAGCACGGTCGGGAAATCGCGCGCCCAGTCCAGTCCAAGGTGTTCAGCGTGCAGGAACGCGCCGCGACCATCGCGCAGTGCGGTTGCCACGGTGCGCGCCACGATGTCGCGCGGCGCGAGGTCGCCCAGGGGGTGCACGCCTTGCATCAGCGCTTGGCCCTCGCGATCGCGCAGTACCGCACCGGCACCACGCAGCGCTTCGGTGAGCAGCGGAAGCTGCACGCGATCCGGCACGTCGAGCGCGGTCGGATGGAACTGCACGAACTCGAGGTCGCGCAGCACCGCCTGGGCCGCCAGCGCCAATGCGAGTCCGCGTCCCTGGGCCGCGACCGGATTCGTCGTTGCCGCGAACAAGCCGCCGATGCCGCCGGTGGCCAGCACCACCGCCGAGCCGGTCAGAAACTGGTCCTGCCCCATCGCGCTGCGCACGCGTACGCCGGCCGCGACGTCGCCACGCATCAACACGCCGTCGACGTCCAGTCCGGTGCGCCATTGCACGTGCCGTGCGGTGCGCACCGACGCCGCGAGCGCGGAAAGAATGCGTGCGCCGGTGGCATCACCGCCGGCGTGCACGATGCGCGCGCAGCGATGGCCGCCCTCGCGCCCCAGGTCCAGCCGTTCGCCGTCAAGGTCGAAGACCACGCCCTGCTGAATCAGCCAGTCGATCGCATTCGGTGCCTGGCCGCAGAGAAAACGAACGGCGTCGCGGTCGTTGTGCCGTGCGCCCGCGACCAGCGTGTCATCGGCATGTGCTGCGGGCGAATCGTCGATCGCCATCGCGGCGGCGATCCCGCCCTGCGCCAGCGCCGTCGCTGCGTCTGCGGCGACGTCACGCAGCGCACGCGTTCGACTGATCAGCAGCACCGGATGCGGCGCGGCCGCCAGCGCCGCGCTGAGTCCGGCGATGCCGGCGCCGACGATGATCAGCGGCGCGCGCGAGGTGCTCATGTGCGCTCGCGACGCCCGACCTCGAGCATGCGCTGCAAGGCGCGTCGCGCGCCGGCCGCGATCTCGCCCGAGACGTGCACCTCGTGCTTCAGTTCCATCAGGCAGGCATGGATGTTCGGCAGCGTGATGCGCTTCATGTGCGGGCACAGGTTGCACGGCTGCACGAAGTCGATCGCCGGAAACTGCGTGCGCAGGTTGTCGGCCATCGAACATTCGGTGATCAAGGCAACGCGCCGTGGCTGCTCCCTTGCCAGCCAGCGCCCCATCGCGGCGGTCGAACCGACGAAGTCGGCTTCGGCCAGCACGTCCGGCGGACATTCGGGGTGCGCGACCAGCTTGGCGTCGAAGCGTTCGCGCGCGTGCCGCGCCTGCTGGCCGGTGAAGCGTTCGTGCACTTCGCAGGCACCGTCCCACAGGATCAGTTTGACCTCGGTCTGCGTCTGCACGTGTGCACCGAGAAAGCGGTCGGGCAGGAAGATGACGCGATCGCGGCCCATCGCCTCGACCACCTGCACCGCGTTGGCCGAAGTGCAGCACGCATCCGACAAGGCCTTCACTGCCGCGGTCGTGTTGACGTAGCTGACCACCGGGACGCCGGGATATCGCGCACGCAAGGCATGCACGTCATCCGCCGTGATCGAGCTCGCGAGCGAACAGCCGGCTTCGCGATCGGGGATCAGCACGGTGCGGTCCGGCGCCAGGATCTTCGCGGTCTCGGCCATGAAGTGCACGCCGCACAACACGATGATGCGCGCATCGCAATCGGCCGCGGCTTGCGCCAGTGCCAGCGAATCGCCGGTGACGTCGGCGACGCCGTGGAAGATCTCGGGCGACTGGTAGCTGTGCGCCATGATCATGGCGCCGCGCTCGCGCTTCAGTTGGCGGATCGCGTCGATCCACGGCAGGTGCAGCGGCCATTCGATGCAGGACGCCAGCCGGTCGAGCTTCGCGACGACGTCGGCGTATTCGGTCTCCATGCCCTCGCGCCAGGCCGGGCGCGACGCACTGACGGCGTTCATCGAGTTGCCTTGCCGCCGGGCGTTCCCGGCTCACCGGGATGACGCGTGCGATATCCGGCGCGCGCCGATTGTGCAATGCGCGCCCCATGATTCAGCACGATGCGCAAACCGAGCGGCACGTCGGCCCAGTCCAGGCGATCGAGCAGATTGCGTGCGGTCAAGCCGAGTTCGGTATCGCCCGTGAGCACCAGTCGGCGCTGGAAGAACAGGGTATCGGCGTCTTCGAGGCGGCTCGCGAGCAGCAGCAGATCGGTGGCACTGCCGCGCACCGTGGCATCGGCCGGGCCGTCGCTGGCACTGACGCGACCATCACGGAGCATGAAGACCCAGCGCAATCCGAGGTCCGGCACTTCCAGTCCAAGTCGGCGATCCTGCATGAAATCCAGTGATCCGTTCGCGACGGGCGCCGCGAGCACGCGTGCAACGATCGCATCGAGCACGCGGCATTGCAGTGATTGCGGCAGCAGCTTCAACAGCGGCGCGACGCGGCGCGGCGGCGGCAACCAGCGCCAGCGGCGGTCGAGTGAAGCTTGGCGGCGTTCGGTCAGGTTGGTCATGGCGGCGATCATCGGCGCCGACGCGACCGCTCCGCCTTGATCCGCATCAGGCGCAAGCCCCTGCGCCTGATGCGCGACGCCGACGATGCCGGACATCATGCGGTCCACTTCAGTCGCGTCGAGGTCGAGTCGGGCCCCCAGACGGCGCGCACGATCGCGCACGGCGATCTCGCGCCCGGGGTCGAAACGCGACGCGCCCGCCACATCCTTCGCACGCATGGCCGCGCGCACCAGTCGCTGCCGCAACGCCAACAGCACGACGAAGGCGTCGTCGATCCGATCAATCCCGGATCGGATGACCTGCAACGGAGATTCGGAACCCATGCGCGCGCCCTCGCGGCGCCGCGCGCCGGTATGAACCGGCATTGCAGCGGCGCCCCTGCGGCGCCGCCTTGATTCAGGTCAGGACGTGCCGATCAGCTCGGCAGACGACGGATCTTCGCGCCGAGCATGCCGAGCTTTTCCTCGATGCACTCGTAGCCGCGATCGATGTGATAGACGCGGTCGACGGTGGTGTCGCCCTTCGCGACCAGGCCGGCGAGCACCAGGCAGGCGCTGGCGCGCAGGTCGGTGGCCATGATCGGCGCCCCGGTCATCGCCGGCACGCCGCGGATGATCGCGGTGTTGCCTTCGACACGGATGTCGGCGCCGAGACGCTGCAGTTCCTGCACGTGCATGAAGCGGTTCTCGAACACGGTTTCGGTGACCACGCCGACGCCTTCGGCGACGGTGTTCAGCGCGACGAACTGCGCCTGCATGTCGGTCGGGAACGCCGGATACGGCGCCGTCGTCAGCGAAATAGCCTTCGGACGATTGCCGCGCATGTCGAGCTCGATGGTGTCTTCGCCGACGTTGATGTGGGCGCCAGTCTGTTCGAGCTTGGACAGCACCGCATCCAATGTGTTCGGTCGCGTCTTCTTGAGCAGCACGCGGCCCCCGGTGATCGCGCCGGCGACCAGGAACGTGCCGGTCTCGATGCGGTCCGGCAGCACGTCGTAATGGGTGCCATGCAGCCGCTCGACGCCCTGGATCGTGATCGTGTTGGTTCCGGCGCCCGAGACCTGCGCACCCATGGCATTCAGGCAGTTCGCCAGATCGACGACTTCCGGCTCCTGCGCCGCGTTCTCGATGACGGTGGTGCCGCTCGCGAGCGCGCCGGCCATCATGATGTTCTCGGTGCCGGTGACGGTGACCAGATCCATGACGATGCGCGCGCCCTTCAGTCGCTTGGCCTTGGCATGGATGTAGCCGTTCTCGACGATGACTTCCGCACCGAGCGCCTCGAGGCCGCGGATGTGCTGGTCGACCGGGCGCGAACCGATCGCGCAACCACCCGGCAAGGACACGTGCGCCTCGCCGTAGCGCGCGACCAGCGGGCCGAGCACCAGGATCGACGCGCGCATCGTCTTGACCAGGTCGTAAGGCGCGTGGAAATTGTTCGTCTGGCGCGGATCGACATGGATCTTCATGCGCTCGTCGATGATGAACTGGACGCCCATCTGGCCGAGCAGTTCCATCGTCGTGGTCACGTCGTGCAGGTGCGGCACGTTGCCGATGCTGATCGATTCGTCGCACAACAGGGTCGAGGCGAGGATCGGCAGCACGGCGTTCTTCGCGCCGGAAATCCACACTTCGCCATTGAGCGGCTCGCCGCCGCTGATCACGATCTTGGCCATCGTTGTTCCTTGAAAGAGATTGAACCGCGCCGCGTCAGGCGCGATCGGCTTCGTCCGGCGTCAGCGTCTTCAGGGCCAGCGCGTGGATCGCGCCGCCCATCAATTCGCCGAGCGTGGCGTAAACCATGCGATGTCGCGCCAACGGCAACTTGCCGGCAAAAGCAGGACTGACCACACGCGCCTCGAAATGCACGCCGTCTTCACCGTGCACGCTGACCTGCGCATCGGGAAGACCTTGTTCGATCAAAGCACGGATTCGGGCAGCGTCCATGGACATGCGGGGCGATTTCGCGGGCGTCAGGCGGCGTTCGGACGACGCCTGCGGCTTGCGGCTAGAATGAGGGCCGCGAAGTCTAGCCGATTCCGTTCGACGGAACGAGCGCGACCGCCACCCCTGCGCCCGGGACACAATGTGAACGCCCAACTGAAGCCGGCCACGCCGGTCATGATGCATCCGATGCTCGATCCAGACCGCCTGTCCGCCAGCGCCCGTCGCGTGTTCGACATCGAGGCCGATGCGATTCGCGGGCTGTCGGCGCGCGTGGACGCGAGCTTCTTCCGGGCCTGCGCACTGATGCTCGATTGCGGCGGCCGCATCGTCGTGTCCGGCATGGGCAAGTCCGGGCACATCGCGAACAAGATCGCGGCGACGCTGGCCAGTACCGGCACGCCCGCCTTCTTCGTGCATCCGGCCGAGGCCAGCCACGGCGATCTCGGCATGATCACCGAGAAGGACGTGGTGCTGGCGCTGAGCAACTCCGGCGAAACCGACGAATTGCTCGCGATCCTGCCCTTGATCAAGCGCCAGGGCATCCCGCTGGTGGCGATGAGCGGCAACCCGAATTCCTCCCTCGCCCGCCTCGCCGACGTGCATATCGATGTCAGCGTGCCGGTCGAAGCCTGTCCGCTCAACCTGGCACCGACGTCGAGCACGACGGCGACGCTGGTCATGGGCGACGCCCTGGCGATCGCGCTGCTCGAGGCACGCGGTTTCACCGCCGACGATTTCGCGCGTTCGCATCCGGCCGGCTCGCTGGGTCGCAAGCTGCTGATGCGCATCAGCGACATCATGCACGTCGGCGACCAGGTACCGAGTGTCGCCAGCGGCTCGAGCGTGTCCGACGCGCTGCTCGAAATGACGCGCAAGGGCCTCGGGCTGACGGCCGTGGTCGATCGCGAACAACGCCTGCTTGGCGTGTTCACCGACGGCGACTTGCGTCGCACGCTCGATGACGCCGAAATCGACCTGCGCGGCACCACCGTCGACGCGATCATGACCGCCCGCGCCAAGACCATCACCTCGGACAAGCTCGCGGTCGAAGCGGCGCGCCTGATGGAGGACTTCAAGATCCACGCGCTGCTGGTCATCGATCACGATGGCACCCTGGTCGGCGCGCTCAACATCCACGACCTGCTGCGCGCGCGAGTGGTCTGACGCATGACGCCGTGGTCGCCGTTGCTGGGCATCCCGGAGGACATCGTGGCCCGCGCCGCGCGCGTGCGCCTGGCCTGCTTCGATGTCGACGGCGTCATGACCGACGGCGGTCTGCATTACAGCGACCTCGGCCACGAGTCGAAGCGGTTCCATGTCATGGACGGACTGGGACTGAAGATGCTGGTCGAATCCGGCATCCACGTCGCGGTCATTTCCGCGCGCGACACCCCAGCGGTCGCAAAACGCATGCAGGATCTCGGCATCCGCCACGTCTTCGCGGGCGTGCCCGACAAACGCGCCTGCATGCTCGACCTGGCTGCCGAACTGGGACTCGGCATCGAGGATGTCGCCCATGTCGGCGACGATTTTCCGGATCTCGGCCTGATGGGCACGGTGGGCTTCGCCATTGCCGTGGCGAATGCCCATCCGGTGATCGCGCACGTCGCCCACTGGCAGACCGCGCGTCGCGGCGGCGATGGCGCGGTGCGCGAAGTCTGCGAAGTCCTGATGGCGGCACAGGGACGACTGGGCGGCGCCATCCGGCGGTTCCACGAATGAGCCGGTTGCAGTTGCTGGTGGCGGTCTTGCTCGCCGCCATCGCCGCGGCGACCGGCTGGATGCTGTTCCGCGATTTCGACCAGTCCAAGCCGGATCGCTTCGCCGGGCCGTCGCGCCCGAGCTACGAACTCATCGACTTCGAACTCGACGCCTTCGACGAGCACGGCAAGATCGCGTTCCGCACCAAGGCGCCGCGCCTGCTGCACGACGAGCGCGTCAAAGGCATGGCCGTCACGACACCGCAATTCCGTCTTTATGGCGACGACGGGCAGAGCTGGCAGGCGCGCAGCGCCACGGCGTGGATCGACCATGTCGCCAAACGCATCGACCTCGAGTCCGACGTTGCCATCCGCCGCGATACCGAGGTCGCCGGCGACGCCTGGTCCATGACCACCGAGCGACTGGTCGCCCATACCGAAACGCGCCGGATCGAAACCGATCGCGTCGTCGACGTGCGCCGACCGGGCTCTATACTGAGCGGACGCGGCCTGTCGGCCGACCTCAACGAAAAGACCTTCGAACTCAAGGCGGACGTGCATGGCAGTTTTGATCCGAAGCGCTAGTGCGCGTTTTTCGTCCGTGCTGTCGATGACCCTGCTGGTCGCGGCGCCCGTGTTCGCGGCCAAGACCGATCGCGAGCAGCCGATGCAAGTCGGTGCCGACCACTCCCAGACCAGCGAGAAGACCGGCATCACCGTACTCAGCGGCGACGTCCGCATCGATCAGGGGACATTGTCGATCCGTGCCGATCGCGGCGAGTTCGAGCAGAAGGAAGGCGAAGTCAGCCGCGTCATTCTCGACGGAACGCCGGTGCATCTGGAGCAGGACATCGACCAGCAGGGCCGCCTCAAGGCCGATGCCCGACGCATCGAATACCTGTTGTCCGAACAGAAGGTGGTGATGACCGGCGGCGTGCGCATCGAGCGACCGCGTGGCCTGCTCACCGGCGAACGCGTGATCTATCACCTCGACAGCGGCGAAATGGAAGCCGGCGAGCCCGGCGGCCGCGTCAACATGACGATCGCGCCGAAGCCGAAAGCCGCGACGCCAGCCCCGACCGAAGCCCCGAAGTCCTGATGCTTTCCGCCCGGCACCTGAAGAAGCGCTACAAGGACAGGGAAGTCGTCTCCGACTTCTCGCTCGACGTCGCACCCGGCGAATGCGTCGGCCTGCTCGGTCCGAACGGTGCCGGCAAGACCACCTGCTTCTACATGATCGTCGGCCTGATCGGCGCCGACGCCGGCGCGATCCTGCTCGACGACACCGACCTGAGCACCCTGCCGATGCACGAGCGCGCCCGCCGCGGCGTTGGCTACCTGCCGCAGGAACCCTCGGTCTTCCGGACCCTGAGCGTCGAGGACAATCTGCTTGCAGTCCTCGAATTGCGCCCAGGCCTGAACCGCAAGCAGCAGCGCGAGGAGATGGAAGCATTGCTCGCCGACCTGCAGATCGCGCATGTCCGCAAGCAGAAGGGCCAGAGCCTGTCCGGCGGCGAACGCCGTCGCGTCGAAATCGCGCGCGCCCTGGCGGCGAAGCCGCGTTTCATGCTGCTCGACGAACCTTTCGCCGGTGTCGACCCGATCTCCGTCAGCGAGATCCAGCGCATCGTCGCGCACCTGAAGGATCGCGGCATCGGCGTGCTGATCACCGACCACAATGTCCGCGAGACCCTCGGCATTTGTGATCGCGCCTACATCCTGCATGCCGGCACCGTGCTCGCCGAAGGCAAGCCTGCCGAGATCCTCGCCAACCAGCGCGTACGCGACGTGTATCTGGGCGAGAAGTTCACGATCTGAGCCTGAACCGGCACGATCGGGTGCTTGGCGAAATTCCCGGAGTGCGTAGAATCGGCTGGAATGAATCTTGCTTCCAGGCCGATCGGAGGGCCGCCGCAGCGTGGTCAAAGCCGCTCTCCAGATCGGACTGAGTCAAAGCCTCAAGCTGACGCCGCAATTGACGCAGGCGATCAAGCTCCTGGCCATGTCGACCCTGGAGCTGGAACTGGAAGTCACCCAGCTGCTCGAATCGAATCCGGTGCTCGAACGCGAGGAAGACCTTCCCGGCGACGATGACGGCAACGAGCCGGCACCGGCCGACGATCGAGAACCGGAACCCGCCGACGACATCGACGACAGCCTCGATCTGCGCGACTTCGAGGAGTTTGGCGACTGGAACGAGCCAAGCGGCGCCGCGTCGTTCGAAGGTGACGACGGAGAACGTGAACGCGCCGCCGACGCGCCCGACCTGCGCGCCGAACTGGCCTGGCAAATGGCGTTGCGCCCATTGTCCGAACGCGATCGTGCCATTGCCGGAGTGCTCATCGACGCGATCGGCGACGATGGCTACCTGCACGAGAGCGATGAGGAAATTCTCGGCGCACTTCCCGCCGATTGGCGCATTTGCGTCGAGGACGTGGCGGTGATCCGCTGCCTGCTCCAGCAATGCGATCCGCCCGGCGTGGGTGCGCGCGATCTCCGCGAATGCCTGCTGCTGCAATTGCGGCAACGGCCCGCCGAACCGGCGCGCGATCTGGCGTTGCGCATCGTCGCCGAACATCTGCAGACGCTGCCCAAGACCGACACCCAGCAGCTGGCGCGCCGGCTCGGCGCGACGACCGCCGAAGTCGAAACGGCGATGAAATTGATTCGCCGCCTGAATCCCCGACCTGGCGAACGACCGGTGGACAGCGATGGCGACGCCGTGGTTCCGGACCTGATCGCCCGCAAGCTCAACGGTCGATGGCGCGTGCAGCTGAACCCGGGCTCGGCGCCGGCGATCGGCATCAACCGCCAGTATGAGCGTATGGCCGCAGCGGCCAGAGGCGACACCGGCCAATACTTGCGTGGTCGTTTGCAGGAAGCGCGCTGGCTGATGAAAAGTCTGGCGCAACGCGGCGAAACGCTGCTGAAGGTCGGCAACTGCATCGTGCGCGAACAGGGCGCATTTCTGGACTACGGGCCGGAAGCGTTGCGCCCGCTGACACTGCGCGCCATCGCCGACGACGTCGGCCTGCACGAATCGACCATTTCCCGGGCGACCACGCGCAAGTACATGGCGACGCCACGAGGCGTCTTCGAGCTCAAGCGCTTCTTCTCCAGCGGCGTCGCCACCAGCGAGGGTGGCGAGGCGTCGGCGACCGCGATCCAGGCGATGATCCGCAAGCTCATCGACGCCGAGCGGAAGACTCGCCCGCTCAGCGACCAGGCCTTGATGGAATCACTGAAACAGGCGGGCATCCAGGTTGCGCGGCGCACGGTCGCCAAGTACCGTGAGGCCATGAACATCCCCTCATCCAGCGACCGACTGCGAAAGGCATGATTCATTCGATGTCGATCACTTCCGATTGCGCGGACCAGCCCCATACTCGTGTTACCGACGCGGCCATTTCCCCGCGGCGGACTATCCGGGCGCCCAGCCGCGCCCTCAATCGTTGGAGGTAGCTCAATGCAACTCGAGATCTCTGGACATGGCGTCGAAGTCACCCCTGCCCTGCGCGCGTACGCGACGGAAAAACTGCAGCGTGTCGAACGTCATTTCGATCATCTGACCAATGTGCACGTGGTGCTGGGTCTGGAAAAGCTGACGCACAAGGCCGAAGCGACGATCAATTCGACCCAGAAGCAGATTCATGCCGAAGCCGAGGCCAGCGACATGTACGCGGCCCTCGACCTCCTCAGCGACAAGCTCGACAGCCAGATCCGCAAGCACAAGGAAAAGCTGACCGATCACCACCGTGCCGAAGCGCAAGTCCGCAAGACCGGCACCTGAACGACTTTGTTGCGCTGGCCGCCACGTGCGGCCAGCGCCTTCCGCAAACCGGAATCCTGACCGACGATGCGCCTAAGCCGCCTGCTCTCGCACGACCGCATCGTGCTCGCACACCCCGCCGGCGACCGCGATTCGGTGCTGCTGGACATCGCCGCGCTGCTCGGCAGCCCTGATCATCCGACCGATCGACTCTACGCCGCCTTGCGCCGCCGCGAACTCGGCAGTTCGACCGCGCTCGGCGACGGCGTTGCCATTCCGCACACCCGCGTCGAACAACTCGACAAGCCGCTCGCGGCCTTCATCGCGACGCGGCAAGGCTTCGACTTCAACGCACCGGACGGCGTCCCGGTCGATCTCTTCTTCGCCCTCCTCGTGCCCGCGCACGCCACCAGCGAACACCTCGCCATTCTCGCCGAGATCGCGGATTGCTTCGGCGACCCCGGCACGCGCGCGTTGCTGCGCAAGGCACGCACGCCGCAACGCGTCATCGACATCCTCAGCGACTCGCTGGCCGGAGCCGCGGCATGATCCGCACCATCACCGCGCGCGAGCTGTTCGACCAGGTCACCGACCGCATGAAGTTGCGCTGGTCGGCCGGACAACGTGGCGAAAGCCGCGTCGTCGAGCCCGGCGAAAACCTGCAGCGCCGACCATCGCTGGTCGGGTACCTGAACATCATCTATCCGAACAAGGTGCAGATCGTCGGCATCGATGAACTGAAATACCTCGACGCACTCGACTCCCGCCAGCGCTGGGACACGGTGCAGAAGATCATGAACTACAAGCCGACCGCGATCGTCGTGACCCGCGATCAGGCCGTTCCCGCCGACCTGCGCGAAGCCGCGGAGGAAACGCAAACGCCGATCTGGGTCAGCGCCAAGCGCGGCCACGAAATCCTGACCTACATGCAGTACCACCTGTCGCGCGCACTGGCGCGCAACACGTCGTTGCATGGCGTGTTCATGGAGGTCTACTCGATCGGCGTGCTGATCACTGGCGACGCCGGCTCGGGCAAGAGCGAACTGGCACTGGAACTGGTCACGCGCGGCCACCGCCTGATTGCCGACGACGCTCCGGAATTCACCCTGATCGCGCCGGACGTGATCGACGGCACCTGCCCGGAGATGCTGCAGGACCTGCTCGAAGTGCGCGGCCTCGGCATCCTCAACGTGCGTCAGATGTTCGGCGACACCTCGATCAAGCGCAACAAGTACCTGCGTCTGGTCGTGCACCTCGGCAAGCTCGAGGATGTGCATGCGCAGAACGACGGCATGGCGCGCCTGCAAGGCGTGACGACGACGCGCAACGTGCTCGATGTCGAGGTGCCGCAGATCACCCTGCCGGTCGCGGCCGGGCGCAACCTCGCCGTGCTCGTGGAGGCGGCGACGCGCACCTTCCTGCTCAAGAGCAAGGGCATCGACCCCGCGCAGACCTTCATCGACCGCCAAGCCCACCAGATGCGCCGACTCTCGCCATGGTAGATCAGCCGCTGCACTTCACGCCGCCGCCGCCACCACGCACGCCCGGACAACCGAGCGAGCGCCTGATCATCGTCAGCGGCCTGTCCGGCGCCGGCAAGACGGTGGCGCTGCGCACGCTCGAGGACCTCGATTACTACTGCGTGGACAATCTGCCGACCGCGTTGCTGCCGGCCTTCGTCGACGCGGTGCGCGGCCATGGCCGCTATCCGCGGCTCGCGGTCGGCGTCGATGTCCGCAATCGCCAGGACGACCTGCAGAACCTGCCGGCGATCCTCGCGCGCATCGCGCATCTCGGCCTCGCCTACCAGATGGTTTTTCTCGATACCCGCGACGAGGTGTTGCTGAAGCGATTCTCGGACACGCGCCGGCGCCATCCGCTCACCCATGACGGGCTCGCGCTCAACGACGCCATCGCGCTCGAACGCAAGTTGCTGCGCCCACTGGTGGCGATCGCCGACAAGGTCATCGATTCCTCCGACCTCAACGTGCACCAGTTGCGCCGCGTCATCGCCACCGAATTCGGCACCCAGGGCGCAGGCCTGTCGCTGCTCTTCGAATCGTTCGCTTACAAACGCGGCGTGCCGACCGATGCCGACTTCGTGTTCGATGCGCGCTGCCTTCCCAATCCGCACTGGGAAAGCACTTTGCGACCCCTGTCGGGACGCGATGCGGCGATCCGCGACTACTTCGCGAAGTTTCCGGAAGTCGCGCACTACATCGAGCAGATCCGCGCCTTGCTCGCGACCTGGCTGCCGCGTTTCGAGGCCGACCAGCGCAGCTACATCACCGTCGGGATCGGTTGCACCGGCGGGCGGCACCGTTCGGTCTACATCGCCGAGCGCCTGGCCGAAGCCTTCCGCGAGACGCGCGAGCACGTCATGACTTTCCATCGGGAGCTCGAATGAGCGTCGGCATCCTGTTGCTCACCCACAGCGGCGTCGGCCCGGGCATGCTCGGCGCCGCGCGCGGCATCCTCGGTCCGTTGCCGCTCAAGACCGCGGCGATCGAGGCCGGCTTCGGCGAAGCGCCGGAGCAGGTGCTGATGCGCGCGTCGGCGGCGCTGCGCGAACTCGAACAAGGCGCCGGGGTGCTGGTGCTGACCGACGTCTACGGCGCCACGCCGAGCAATGTCGCGGCCAAGCTCGCCAACCTCGGCGGACGCGTGCGCCGAGTCGCGGGGGCCAGCCTGCCGATGCTGCTGCGGATCATGAATTACCCGGAACAACCGCTCGACGATCTGGTCAATACCGCGACCGCCGGCGCGCGCAATGGAGTGATCGTCGATCATGCTTGAGCAGGACATCATCATCAGCAACAAGCTCGGTCTGCACGCACGCGCGTCGGCCAAGCTCGTGCAACTCGTGTCGGGATTCCGCTCGACGGTCATGCTCGGCAGTCGTGGCCGCGAGATCAACGCGAAAAGCATCATGGGGCTGATGCTGTTGGCCGCCGGCGTCGGCACGCAGATCAAGCTGCGCATCGAAGGCGAGGACGAAGCGGCCGCGATGGCCGCCGTCATCGACCTGTTCGACCGCAAGTTCGACGAGGGCGAATGACGACGGCACGCACCGAGCTCGACGGCACGTTTGCCGCCAAGGGACTGGCGATCGGCAGCGCGCGCGTCGTTTACTCGACCAAGATCGACGTCGAGACCGAGCCGTTGCCGGCGTCCGGCATCCCGAACGAAGTGAAGCGATTCGAAGGCGCGCTGAGCACGGCCCGGGCCGAGCTCGCGGCCCTCAGCGGCAAGGTCAGCGGCGCGCTCGCGCGCGACCTGTCCGAAATCATCGATGCCCACGCGATGATCCTCGACGACCCCGAATTCACCGACGCCGTGGTCGTCCTGATCCGCAAGGAGCAGTTGCGCGCCACTGCGGCGCTGAAGCGTCAGCGCGACCTGCTCGCGGAAGCGTTCGATGCCATCGACGATCCCTATCTGCGCGCACGCCGCGACGACCTCGACCATGTCGTGTCGCGCGTCTACGGTGCGCTGGCGCGCGGCGGCGCCGAGCCGGAGCGCAAGCCTTCCGCCGAAGGGCAGATCCTGATCTGCGACACGGTGCCGCCGGCGGAACTCGCGCAGCTCGCGGAGAGCGGCCTGCGCGGCCTGATCTGCACCGCCAGCAGCCCGTACTCGCACACCGCCATTCTCGCGCGCGGGATGCGCCTGCCATTCGCCTGCGGCGTAAAGGCGGCACTCGCCATCGTGCACGAAGGCGACACCGTGCTGCTTGATGCCGATCGCGGTCGCATCATCGTGCGACCGGACAACATCGACCTGTCGCGCTTCCGCACGCAGCAGAAGGAAGCCGAGAAGCTGCGCAAGTTGCGTGCTCGCGTGAAGGTGACCGACGCGCGCACCCGCGACGGCGTTTCGATCAAGCTGCACGTGAATGCCGAGAACGCCGACGTGATCGCGGCCGCACGACGCTCGGGTGCGGACGGCGTCGGGCTGTTCCGCACCGAGTTCCTGTTCATGAAGCGGCGCGAATTGCCGACCGAAGACGAACAATTCCGCGCCTATCGCGACGGCATCGTGGCGATGGCCGGTCGCCCGGTGACGTTGCGCACGCTCGATCTCGGCGCCGACAAGGCGATCGGTGGCCCGCTCGACATCGGTGCCGAGGAAAATCCGGCGCTGGGCCTGCGCGGCATCCGCTATTCCCTCGCCCGCCGCGACATCTTCACCGCACAGTTGCGCGCCATGCTGCGCGCCTCGGCCTACGGTCCGATGCGCATCCTGTTGCCGATGGTGTCCTCGGTCGAGGAAGTGCGCGAGGCGCGCGAGCTGATCGAGATCTGCACCGATGAAGTGCGGCGCTCGCGCCATCCGGTTGCCGACGAGATCGCGCTCGGTGCGATGATCGAAGTGCCGGCCGCCGCGCTGGTCAGCGCCGACATCGCCCGTCACGCCGATTTCCTCGCGATCGGCAGCAACGATCTCGCGCAATACGTGCTCGCCGCCGACCGCAACAATGCCGCGGTGTCGGCCAACTACGACCCGCTGCACCCCGGCTTCCTGCGCCTGCTGTTCCTGGTGCTCGACAATGCCCGCCAGGCGAAACGGCCGATCAGCATCTGCGGAGAGATCGCCGGAGACCCGCGCTATACGCCGCTGCTGCTCGCACTCGGCCTGACCGAGTTCTCGATGCACCCGAGCGCGCTCGCCGATGTCCGCGAAACGATTTCCGCACTGTCGCGAAAAACCCTGCGCAGCAAGGCCGCGCGCCTGCTCCACGCCCCCGACCGCGCCGCGTTGGCCGAGGTCGTGGATGCGATGTGCGCAGGATGAGTCAGCAACGGCTCAATGCGACCCGTCGTACTTTTTCTCGCCAGCCGTCACGCGCAGGTCGAGGCGGTTCTCCGGCGGCGGCAGCGGGCAGGTCGAGAACGGATTCAGCGCGCACGGCGGGTTGTAGGCCTTGTTGAAGTCGATCACGAGCTTGCCGTCCTTCGGCCACGGCGCATAGACGAAACGGCCGGGCCCATAGGTTTCCTTGCCCGAGGTGCGGTCGGCGAAGATGATGAACAGGTCTTCCGATCCTTCCTCGACCACCGGATAGATGCGGTATTCGCGACCATCGCGCGTGAACGTGCCGTAGCCCGGATTCGGCATCTCTTCGATGGTGCCGATCACGGTCTGGATGCCGAAACTTTGCGTTGACGCATGCGCCGTCCAGTCGGCGACGATGCGCCAGCTTTCGTCGACCGGAAAGTGTTCGATGCCGGCGAACTGCGTGCGCGTCTTGGCCTCGCTGTCGCGCACGCGCAGGGCGAACTTGTCGCCGCGCTTGAGGACGAGGAAGCTGACGTTGTCGACGCTGACCAGCGACGGCGCTCCGCTCGCGTCCGCCGCCAGCAAATGCCAGGTGCGACCCGCTTCGCTGCGTTCACCGGTGCTGTTGCTGACCAGCACCTGCGGCCCGTCCACGGCTGCCGCAAACCAGACTTCCGAACCGTTCAGCCGAATCGTGCCGAAGCGCTCCGGTCCCGCCGCGAATTCGATGTCGTTGCCAGCGCCATGACCCAGAGTCTGCTCGCCTTCCACCAACCAGTGCAGGCCGATCAGGCTGAGCCAGCCGTCGGGCTTCTGCAGGCGCGCCAGGCGCGCCGTGCGCCAGGCTTCGACATCGGCCGCATGATCGAACGCCACTTCTGGCGCGGTCGCGATGTCATTCCTTGCCACGTCAACGGTCTCGCGCTGTGTCGTCGACGCACAGGCGGCGAGCGCCACCGTCGCGAAAAGGCTGGTCGTCCACAGGATTCGGCGCATCGTCGTTCCTCTTCGTCATGATCATCGTCCGCGCTGAAACACGCGGTCCAGGTCCTGCATCGTCCATTGCACCCAGGTCGGACGACCATGATTGCATTGTCCGGATCGTTCGGTGGCTTCCATCTGGCGCAGCAAGGCATTCATTTCCGGAAGCGTCAGGCGCCGGTTCGCACGCACCGACGCATGACAGGCCAGGGTCGACAGCAATTCGTTCGCGGTCTCTTCGAGTCTTCGCGAACTGTCGTGCTGGACGAATTCGGCCAGTACGTCGCGCACCAGTTGTCCGACGTCGGCGCCATCGAGCAGCACCGGGATGCGCTTGATCACGACCGAAGTCTCGCCGCTGCGCGCCAGTTCGATGCCGAGCTTGAGGAACGCGCCGTGATGGTCCTCGGCGGCGTCGGCCTCGCGCCTGGTCACCGCGACCGCCGTCGGCACCAGCAACTGCTGCGAGGCGATGTCGCCACAGGCCTGCTGCGCCTTCAATCGCTCATAAGTGATGCGCTCATGCGCGGCATGCATGTCGACCACGACCAGCCCCTGGGCGTTCTGCGCCAGCACGTAGACGCCATGCAATTGCGCGACCGCGAAGCCGAGTGGCGGGATCTCCGACGCTGCCGCCGATTCCGGGATCGAATCGACCGCCCGCGACAGCATCGGCAGCCCGATCTCGGCCGGCATCATCGACGCCTGATTGCGACCATAGACGCTGGCATAGGCCGCCAGCGGCTCGCCGACGCGCAGGCCCAGACCGCCCTGCTGCGGGACGAAGGCATTCGATGCCGGCTGCGGGAACTGCGGTGCCGCGATCGTCGCCGCCTGCCCGGCCCGCGTCTGCGCAAGCGCTTCATGCAGGCTTCGGAACAGGAAGTCGTGGACCAGCCGTTGTTCGCGGAAACGCACCTCGGTCTTGGCCGGATGGGCATTCACGTCCACCAGCAACGGATCCAGTTCGAGGAACAGCACGAAGGCCGGATGGCGACCGTGGAACAGCACGTCGGCATAGGCCTGGCGCACCGCATGCGCGATCACGCGGTCACGCACGAGGCGGCGGTTGACGTAGAAGAACTGGCGATCATTCTGCGCACGCGCTGCCGTCGGCAAGCCGACATAGCCGTGCAAGCGAAGGCCGGCGGCGCTGTGATCGATGCGCAGGCTGTGCGCGAGGAAATTCTCGCCGAGCATCGCGTCGACACGCGCCTCGTGCGAGGCACCGCTGGCCTCGTCGCGCAGCAGCGGCCGACCATTGTGGGTCAGCGCAAAGGCCACTTCCGGGCGTGCCAGCGCGATCGCACGCAGCCAGTCCTCGACATGGCCGAGTTCGGTGCGCTCGGCACGCAGGAACTTGCGTCGCGCCGGCACGTTGAAAAACAGTTCGCGCATCTCGGCCATCGTGCCGACCGGATGCTGGGAAGGCTTGATCCGGCCGAACTCGCCGTTGTCGACCTCGATCTCCGACGCATGCGCGGCTTCACGCGTGCGTGACACCAGGCGAAATCGCGACACCGAGGCGATGCTCGGCAAGGCCTCGCCGCGAAAACCCATGCTGCGGACCGATTCAAGGTCGTCGAGGGTCGCGATCTTGCTGGTGGCATGCCGCGTCAGGGCCAGCGCCAGGTCGTCGATCTCGATGCCGCCGCCATTGTCTCGCACGCGCACCAGCTTGACGCCGCCCGCCTCCAGATCGACGTCGATGCGACTGGCCCCGGCATCTAGCGCATTCTCGACCAGTTCCTTGACCACGGATGCCGGGCGCTCGATCACCTCGCCCGCGGCGATCTGGTTGATCAGGAAGTCCGGCAGGGGTTGGATGCGCATCTCGGCCTCGATCACGGCCGCACATTCTAGCGGCGTGCGGCGCCGATCAGATCGAGGTCGGAATCTTCAGCACGACACCGGCATTCACGCTGTCGCTGGCCAGCGCATTCTCGCGCTTGAGCGAGGCCACCGAGACGCGATGGCGCTGCGCGATCAGGGACAGCGACTCGCCGCGAGCGACGATGTGATGCCTGGCCCGCTGCGGATTGGCCGCGAACCAGGTGCCCGGCGGCGGCGTGGTCGCGAAGTAGTCGCGGATCCCCTCCACCAGCGCATCGGCGAGCTTGTCGCGATGCTTCGGATCGTTCAGGCGCTTTTCTTCCGCCGGATTGCTGATGAAGGCGGTCTCGACCAGCATCGACGGCACGTCCGGAGAGCGCAGGACCACGAAGTTCGCGCGCTGCACCTCGCTCTTGTGCAGGTTGCCGATGCGCGCCAACCCGCGCAGCACGTTGCTCGCGACCATTTCGGAAGCCTGCATGGTCGCGCCCTGCGACAGGTCGAGCAGGACGGCGGCCAGCGTCGCGTCCTTGTCGTCGATCGACACGCCGCCGACGAGGTCGGAGGTGTTCTCGCGATCGGCCAGCATGCGCGCCGCTTCGCTCGAAGCACCGCGATTGGACAGCACGAAGACCGATGAACCGCGCGCCTGCGATTTCACGAAGGCATCGGCATGGATCGACACGAACAGGTCGGCCTTCTGCTCGCGCGCGATCTCGTAACGCCGGCTGAGAGGAATGAAGAAGTCGCGATCACGCGTCAGCACCGCGGTCATGCCCGGCTCGGCATCGATGCGTGCCGCCAGGGCCTTGGCCACCGCCAGCGTGATGTCCTTCTCGCGCGAACCGTTGGCGCCGGAAGCGCCGGGGTCGTCGCCGCCGTGGCCGGCATCGATCGACACGACCACGTCGCGCTCGCCCTGCGCGACCGGCATGGAGGCCTCGCGCTTGACCACGCGCGGTGCCGCCTCGGCATCGAACAGATCGATGACGAGGCGATGGCCGAACTGATCCGCCGGCTTGAGCAGGAAACTCTTGGGCTGCACCGCACGATCGAGGTCGAGCACGATGCGCAAGGCATCCGCTCCTTGCCGACCGGTGCGCACGCGCTTGACCACGCCCTCGAGTTCACTGCCATCGAGTGACTTCGCCACCCGGCTGCGGGCGATGTCCAGCACCAGACGATCGGGATTGTCGAGCGTGAACAGCTTGTAATGCACCGGCGCGCTGACATCGAACACGATGCGGGTGTGATCGTCGGCATCCCAGAACCGGACCGCCTTGACGTCACCGGCCGACACGCCCGCGGCGGAGAGCGCCAGAACAGCAAAACAGCAGCGACGGGCGAATGCGGCGATCATGGCGCGGATTCAACACCAGCCGAAGCCAGATTTCAAGTGGAAACTTCAATCAAATCCGTTCACTACGGGAACTTCCTGAACAACTCCGCAGATCTCGACCGGAACCGGTTGATCGATCTACCCGGAGAGTCGCTCGCCCAGCGCATGGCCGGCCCTGGATCGCAGCACCAGTTCGACGCTTCGGGCATCGTCGCCGACCCGGGAAATGCGCACGTCCACGTCTCGGGCCGGCGTCTCCTGCCCGCCCTTGTCCGGCCACTCGATCAGGATCACCGCTCGCGGCCCGAGCAGGTCCGCGAGCCCGAGTTCGGCCAGTTCGGCGGGATGGCGCAGACGATACAGATCAAGGTGATGAATCTGCATCGTCGGCGAGTCGTAGGATTCGATCAGCGCATAGGTCGGACTCTTCACGCGCGTTCCGGGAACCAGCGACTGGATCAGCGCACGCGCCAGAGCCGTCTTTCCCGCGCCGAGATCGCCGATGAGTCCGATCACCATCGGCGGTTGCAGGACCGAGGCCAGCCGCGCGCCGAACGCTGCAGTCGCGGCGGGATCGGGCAGATCGATGCGCATGCTCACGGATTCACCACGGCGCGCAGTTGCGCGATCACGTCGCTGGCGAGCAGGCCGCGCTCCTGTCCATCGGCCGCAAGGTCGGCCGCGCGCGCGTGCACGACCGTGCCGATCGTCGCCGCCTGCGTGATGTCCATTCCCTGGGCGATGAACGCGGCGATAATGCCGGTCAGGGCATCGCCCATGCCTCCCGAGGCCATGCCGGGATTGCCAAGTGGGCAGACGGCGATGCGACCGTCCGGGTCGGCGATCAGGCTGCCCGCGCCTTTGAGCACGACGGTTGCGCGATGGCGCTGCGCCAGTGCGCGCACGGCGGCGTAGCGATCGCGCGCGATGGTCGCGGTGTCGCTCGCAAGCAATCGTGCGGCCTCGCCGGGATGCGGCGTCATCACCACGTCGCCTCGCGTTCGAATCCTTCCCGCGGCCAGCAAGTTCAGGGCGTCGGCATCGAGGACGAGCGGCTTGCCGGAAGCGCAAGCCGCTTCCGCAAGCATCACGCTCCAGGCCGACTGCGCCAGCCCGGGACCCAGCGCAATCACGTCGGCAGACGCGATCAGCGGCTGAATCTCTTCCGCGTCAATCACCGCGCGCGCCATCAATTCCGGCGCGCGGGCGAGGATCGCCGACACGTGGACCGAACGCGTGGCCACGCTCACCCGACCGGCACCGCTGCGCGCCGCGGCGATCGCGGCGATCAGGACGGCGCCACCGAAACCGCATTCACCGCCAACGACAAGCACGTGTCCGCACTGCCCCTTGTGCGCATCGCGATCGCGCGGCCGCAGCGCCTTCACGCGTTCTTGATCGCGCACCAGCCGGGCATCGGATTCGACATCGGCAAAAGCCGCTGCAGTGACCTCGAGCGTCGCGTTGCAGCGTTCGCCGCAATAGCGCGCCGCCACGCCCGTCCACAGGCCGCGCTTCCACGCGATGAAGCTCAACGTCTGCGTTGCCCGCACGCAGGCGCCGGGCGCGTCGCCGGTGTCGGCATTCAAGCCGGACGGGACATCGAGCGCGAACACCGGCGCCGGATGTCGATTGATCGCCTCGATGGCGGCCAGCGATTGACCGTCCGGCGCTCGATCCAGGCCGATGCCGAACAGCGCATCGACGATCACGTCGGCTTCCGGAAGTTCATTTTGCCCGAGCGCGATGACTTCACCGCCCGCGTCACGCCAATGCGCCAGTGCGGTCGCAGCGGGCTCGCAAACCGGTGTCGCACCGATCCGGACGACGCTGACCTTGAAACCAGCGGCTCGCGCGAGCGTTGCGACGACATAGCCGTCACCGCCATTGTTGCCGTTGCCGCAGGCCACGACCAATTGCCGCGCCAGAGGCCAGCGCTGTCGCAGCATCGTGAATGCGGCGGCGCCCGCGCGCTGCATCAGGGCCCATGCATCGCACCCGGACATCGACATCGCCCGGGCTTCGATCCGGCGCACGTCAGCAACGCGGTAGAGGGCATTTGCGATATCGGTCATGGCGGCATTGTACGGGGCCGCTTGCCTATACTGGCGCCATGTCCGCACCCGACCTCGATCCACAACCACTCGTGCGCCGCATCAAGGATGAAGCGGCATCGCTCGGCTTTCAGGCGTGCGGCATCACCGGCACGCGACTGGACGAGGACGAAGCGCACCTGCTGCGCTGGCTCGACGACGGTTTCCATGGCGAGATGGACTACATGCAGCGCCACGGCACGCGTCGATCGCGACCGGGCGAACTGGTCGCGGGAACGCTGAGCGTGATCTCGGTGCGGATGGACTACTTCAGCGCCGACGCGGCCGACATGCAGGCCACCCTGGATGACCCGAACCTCGCCTATGTGTCGCGCTACGCGCTGGGCCGCGACTATCACAAGCTGATGCGCCAACGCCTGCAGCAACTCGCGGATCGGATCGCGGCGATCATCGGGCCCTTCGGCTATCGCGCCTTCGTCGACAGCGCACCGGTGCTGGAAAAGGCGCTTGCACGCAACGCCGGACTGGGCTGGATCGGCAAGAACGCGAACCTCATCGACACGCGACGCGGCTCCTGGTTCTTCCTCGGCGAGTTGTACACGGACTTGCCGTTGCCGCACGATCCGGCCGAACTCAGTCACTACTGCGGCACCTGCACGCGCTGCATCGACCTCTGCCCCACGCAGGCGATCGTCGCACCGAACCGCATCGATGCGCGCCGCTGCATCTCCTACCTCACCATCGAGCTGCATGGCCCGATTCCCGTCGAACTGCGACCGCTGATCGGCAACCGCATCTACGGCTGCGACGACTGCCAACTGGTCTGCCCCTGGAACAAGTTCGCGCAACCGACCACGGAGCGCGACTTCGCCCCCAGGCACGGGCTTGATCGCATTCCGTTGATCGATGCATTCGCGTGGACCGAAACCGATTTCCTGACTCGCACCGAAGGTTCGCCGATCCGGCGCATCGGCCACGAACGCTGGCTGCGCAACATCGCCGTCGCGCTCGGCAACGCACCCACCAGCGCGAACGCGATCGCGGCGCTGCAATCGCGCCGGGACGACCCCTCGCAGCTGGTGCGCGAGCACGTGCAGTGGGCGCTCGCCCGCCATCGATCAGCGTGAACGAATCTCGCGAACCAGGGACTGAGTGACCGGGTCGAGCGCGGCCGCGGCCTGATCCGACGACAATGCCGGCAGGAATTGCCGAGCGATGCGCTTGCCGAGTTCGACGCCCCACTGGTCGAACGGATTGATCCCGACCAGACAAGCCTCGACGAACACGCTGTGCTCGTACATCGCGATCAATGCACCGAGCGACTCCGGCGTGAGCGCGTCGAGCAGGATCACCGCACTCGGGCGATTGCCGCCATGGTGCTTGTGCGCCGCCAGCGGATCGCCGCTGTCGCGCGTATCGTGTCCGTGGGCAAGCGCAGCGCTTTGCGCGAGCAGATTCGCCAGCAGCACGCGATGGTGCGCGGCATGGTCATGACCAGGCTGGATCACGCCGATGAACTCGACCGGCACGATTTGCGTGCCCTGGTGCAGGGCCTGGAAGAACGCGTGCTGGGCATCGGTACCAACGCCGCCCCAGACAATCGGCGCGGTCGGCAGTTCAACGGGCACGCCGTCGTGGCGCACCGACTTGCCGTTGCTCTCCATCTCCAGCTGTTGCAGGTAGGCCGGCAAGTGCGTCAGGCGTCCGTCGTAAGGCACGACGCAGCGCGAGCGGAACTCGAGCGCGACGCGGTTCCAGTGCTCGATCAGGCCGCGCAATACCGGCAGGTTCTCGGCAAACGGCGCCGAGAAGAAATGCCGATCCATCGAGCGCGCGCCCTCCAGCAGGCGCCTGAACGCCTCGATGCCGTGTGCCAGCGCGAACGAGAATCCGACGGCCGACCAGAGCGAATAGCGCCCACCCACCCACTCCCAGATCGGCAGGCAATGATCGGCCTCGATGCCCAACGCCTTCGCGGCCTCGACGTTCGCGGTCACCGCGAAGACGCGACGACGCATCGCTTCGTCGCCCAGTGCGTCACGCAGCCAGGTCATCAACAGTTGGCCGTTGAGCAGCGTCTCTTCGGTTCCGAAGCTTTTTGAAACCAGCACGATCGCGGTGGTGGCCGGGTCGAGCTTGCGGATCAGATCGGACGCACGATGGGCGTCGACACTGGAGACGAAATGCAGGCTTGGACCGGAAATCGGATCGCCCACGGCGTCATCCAGCAGGCGCGGGCCGAGATCCGACCCGCCGATGCCGACATTGACGACCTGTCGCAGTCCGTGACCATCTCCGAATCCATCCTGAAGCAAGCGTCGAACCCAGTCCTGGACCAGAGCCGCGGCACGGGCCGCTTCGGATCGCGCCGCGGATACCGCTTCTGCGGCGGATTCGTCTTCCAAGTCGGCGCGCAGTGAATGATGCAAGGCAGCGCGACGCTCGGTGCTGTTCAGGGCTTCCCCGGACGCGAGCGCGCGACGGAATCGGTCGAGTCCGACCTGGTCAGCGATGCCCAGCAAGGTGTCGAGCGCTTTGCCATCGACAAGTTGCCGGGAAAAATCCGCATACAGCGGACCGACACGCAGACGCAGCCGCTGATTGCGTGCGACATCAGTGCCCAGGTCGGTCAGACGGGATTGCCGCAATCGTGCCGCATCGGGGGCCAAGTTCATGGTCGCTGGATCTCGCGTCGACAGTGAACGACCGAGTATAGCCATCGGGATTGATGTCGGAAGCACGGGCCAAGCCCTTGAATCAGGGGCAAAAAAAACCCTCCCTGAAAACCAGGGAGGGTCTAATCGGAGTGACGATTACCTAACAATGCGCCCTGCTGTCGAAAGGGATTGCTCAGTTCAAGCGATCAAACCTTTCGGCAGCGCCAATGTAGCAACGCTGATG